>CAZBWA010000001.1:0-88309 GCA_964495555.1 uncultured Bifidobacteriaceae bacterium
CCGGTGACGATGATCGGGGCGATCACGCTCACCAACCCCAGCAGGCTCGGCTGCTGCGGAGCCACCGCCGCGACGACGCCGGTGGGCTCGGGAACGGAGAAGTCGAAGTACGGACCCGCGACCGGATTGCTGCTGCCCGCCACCTGCGCGAACTTGTCCGCCCAGCCGGCGTACCAGACCCAGCGGTCGATGGCGGCATCGAGCTGCGCGGTGGCCTTCTTCTCCGAGAGCCCCTCGCCCTGCTCGATATCGGCGATGAACTGCGCCCGGCGTCCCTCCATCACCTCGGCGATGCGGTAGAGCACCTGGCCCCGGTTATAGGCGGTGGCCTTCGCCCACGCCGTGGTTCCGGCCCGGGCAGCGAGAACCGCATCGCGGGCGTCCTTGCGTGAGGCCTGGGCGATGTTGGCGAGGAACTCCCCGCCGTTGTCGGTGACCTCGTAGGTGCGGCCGGATTCACTCCGCGGGAATGCCCCGCCGATGAAGAGCTTGTGCGTTTTGCGCACCTCCACGCGATCGCTCATGACGGATCCTCCACGGCGAGGTAGGCCCCGAGCCCCTGGATCCCGCCCTCCCGGCCGAACCCGGACTCCTTGTAGCCACCGAACGGGCTCGTCGGGTCGAAGCGGTTGAAGGTGTTCGCCCACACCACGCCGGCCTTGACCCGGTTGGCCATCCACAGGATGCGACTGCCCTTCTCGGTCCAGATGCCGGCTGAGAGACCGAAGGGGGTGTTGTTGGCCTTCTCCACGGCCTCGTCGGGGGTGCGGAAGGTCAGGACGGACAACACCGGTCCGAAGATCTCCTCACGGGCGATGCGGTGCGCCTGGGTCACGTTGGTGAAGACCGTCGGGGGGAACCAGAACCCCTTCTCCGGCAGCTCGCACGCCGGGCTCCAGCGCTGCGCGCCCTCGTCCTCTCCGGATTTCGAGAGTTCCTGGATCTTGGCGAGTTGATCCCGGGAGTTGATCGCGCCGATATCGGTGTTCTTGTCCAGCGGGTCCCCGAGTCGCAGTGTGCCGAGGCGTCGTTTGAGTGACGCGAGAACCTCGTCCTGGACGGATTCTTGGACCAGCAGACGGCTGCCGGCGCAGCACACGTGCCCCTGGTTGAAGTAGATGCCGTTGACGATCCCCTCGACGGCCTCGTCGATCGGGGCGTCATCGAAGAGGATGTTGGCGGCCTTGCCACCGAGTTCCAGCGTGAGTTTCTTCCCGGTCCCGGCCACCGCACGTTGGATCGCTTTGCCCACCTCGGTGGAGCCGGTGAAGGCGACCTTGTCGACATCCGGGTGCTCTACAAGCATGCGCCCCGTGCTTCCGGCGCCGGTGAGGATGTTCACCACACCCGGAGGCAGATCGGCCTGCTGGCAGATGTCGGCGAAGGCCAGAGCCGTCAGGGGAGTTGTCTCGGCGGGCTTGAGTACCACCGTGTTGCCGCAGGCAAGTGCTGGGGCGATCTTCCAGGCGAGCATGAGCAGTGGGAAGTTCCATGGGATGACCTGCGCGGCCACTCCGAGGGGTCTCGGACTATCGCCGAGGCCCGCGAACTCGAGCTTGTCCGCCCAGCCCGCGTGGTAGAAGAAGTGTGCGGCAGCCAGGGGGAGATCGACATCGCGTGATTCGCGAATCGGCTTGCCGTTGTCGAGTGACTCGAGAACGGCCAACTCGCGTGAGCGTTCCTGAATGATCCGCGCTATCCGGAATAGGTACTTCGCCCGGTCACGCCCCGCCATCGGACCCCAGACCTTGGTGAAGGCCTTCCGTGCCGCCGACACCGCTGCATCGACGTCGGCCTGACCGGCCTCGCTGATCTCGGACAGGACCTCTTCCGAGGCCGGGTTGATGGTCTTTAAGTAGTTTCCGGAGCGTGGCTCGACGAACTTCCCGTTGATGAACAGCCCGTAATGCGGGGAGATGTCCACGACGGCCCGGGACTCGGGTGCGGGTGCGTAGTCGAAGGCCATGGTCAGTCGATCGTGACGTAGTCGGGGCCGGAGTAATGGCCGGTGCGCATCCGCTGCCGTTGGAGGAGGAGGTCGTTGAGCAACGTGGAGGCGCCGAACCGGAAGAGGTCCGGGGTGAGCCATGCCTCGCCGACGGTCTCCTTCACGAGGACGAGGTACTTGATCGCATCCTTCGCCGTGCGGATGCCACCGGCGGCCTTCACGCCTACGCGGCGTCCATGGGACTGCTCGAAGTCCCGCACGGCCTCGAGCATCACGAGTGTCACGGGCAGCGTGGCCGCCGGCGTGACCTTCCCGGTGCTGGTCTTGATGAAGTCCGCTCCCGCGAGCATGGCGAGCCAACTGGCGCGCCGAACGTTGTCGAGGGTCTTCAACTCGCCCGTCTCCAGGATCACCTTCAGGTGCGCCGGGCCGCAGGCGCGCTTGATCTCGGTGATCTCGGTGAAGACCTTGAGGAAGTCACCGGCGAGGAGGGCGCCACGATCGATCACCATGTCGATCTCGTCGGCACCGGCCGCCACCGCATCGTGAGTGTCCATGATCTTGACCGGAAGCGTGGCTCGGCCGCTCGGGAAGGCCGTGGCGACGGATGCGACATGCACCCGATCACCCACCGCGCCGCGGGCGACGGAGACGAGATCGCCGTAGACGCACACGGCCGCAACGGACGGGCAGGTGGGATCCGTCGGGTCCGGATGCACGGCCTTCGCGCACAGCGCGGTGACCTTGCCCGGGGTGTCCATACCTTCCAGGGTGGTGAGGTCGACCATGCGGATCGCCAGATCGAGGGCGAAGGCCTTCGAGGTCGTCTTGATCGAACGCGTCCCCAGCATGGCGACCCGGCCCTCAGCCCCGACCTGGTCGACGCCGGGCAGTCCGTGGAGGAAGGTGCGGAGCTCGGTGTTGGTGTAGCCGATCGCGGTAGCGGTCACGTCGTCACTGTACCCACGCGCAGGGAATCGGCGCGGGGCTAAAGCCAGGCCCGCACATCGTCTGCCAAGGCATCGAGTTGGCGACGGGCCTGAGAATGGGTCTGCTCGAGGCTGTCGGTGACCGGCACGACTACTTGGAGGTAGCACTTCACCTTGGGTTCCGTGCCACTCGGACGGACGATCACCCGGGCATTGCCCTCGAGTTCGAAGAGGAGTCCATCGGTTGGTGGGAGATCGGAGTCACGTGATTCAAGATCGATGAAGTGGAGCACGTTCTTCCCACCGATCCGTTCCGGTGGTGACATGCGCAGCTGAGCGATGATCTGCGGGAGTCGTGCAACGTCAGTGACCCGGACCGAGACCTGGTCGGTCGCGTAGAGGCCGTACGTGAGGGCGAGGTCCTCGAGGACGTCATTCACCGTGAATCCTTGGCGCTTGAGGTGTGCACACATCTCTGCGGTGAGCAGTGCTGCAGTGATCCCGTCCTTGTCCGCCACTGCCTCGGGATCCACGCAATAGCCCAGAGCCTCCTCGTACCCGAACGCGAGACCGGGTATCCGGCCGATCCACTTGAAACCGGTGAGCGTTCGTGCGTATTCGAACCCCGCCGTCTCGGCAATCCGCGCCAGCAGGGAGCAGGAGACGATCGACTGCGCGAACACTTGTCGATCAGTGGAGTGTGATCGTTGCGCGATCCACCAGGCCAGCAGAGAGCCGAGCTCGTCCCCACTCAGCATGCGCCAGTGTCCATCCCGGTCGGGGGCGGCGATCGCGCACCGATCTGCGTCAGGATCGTTGGCCAGCACGATGTCGGCGTGCGTGTCCCAGGCGGTCGCTAGGGCGAGGTCCATCGCGCCTGGCTCCTCGGGATTGGGGAAGGTCACGGTGGGGAAGTCTGGATCCGGGTGGAACTGCTCTGCGACAGGCGTCACGGGGCCGAAGCCGACCCGGCGGAAGAGCGTCGCGAGGACGTCCCCTCCGACCCCGTGCAGGGGCGTGTACACGATCGCGAGGTCTCGAGCGGCCTTCGCAGGAATCAGTGAGGAAGCGCGCGCGATGTAGTCCTCCAGGATCTCGTCACCGAGGGTGTCCCATTCCTCACCGAGGGGGATCTCCGCCACGGGGCGTTCCGCGACCCGTCGGATCTCGTGCTCGATCTCGATGTCCGTCGGCGGGATGATCTGACACCCGTCGCCGAGGTAGACCTTGTAGCCGTTGTCACGCGGCGGATTGTGGCTAGCGGTCACCATGACCCCGGCAGCACATCCCAGGCGTCGGATCGCGAAGGCGAGCACCGGAGTGGGACAGGGCGATGGCATGACCATGGCGGAGATACCTGCACCGGTGAGGACAGCGGCGGTGTCGTGCGCGAATGCGTCGGACTTGTGCCGTGCGTCGTAGCCGATCACGACCGCACTTCCGTGGGGATGTGTGCGCTTGAGGTAGGCCGCGACCCCCGCGGCGGCCTGCATCACCACGACCCGGTTCATCCGTGCGGGGCCGGGCCCTAACGCCCCGCGGAGACCCGCGGTTCCGAACCGGAGGCGATCGGCGAAGCAGTCGGCGAGTCCGCTCTCGTCATCGAGGAGGGCTGCAAGTTGCGCTCGGGTATCCGGGTCGGGATCCTCGGCGAGCCACGCCTCGGCGCGCGCGCGCAGACTCATGGGAGGCGACGGATGACGGTGGCCAGCAATCCGCCCATGCGGGTCGCGGCCGATCGGCCGGCGGCGAGGACTTCCTCGTGGTTGAGCGGACCGGCCATCCCGGCGGCGAGGTTCGTGACGAGGGACATGCCCAGGATCTCCAGCCCGACGGAGCGGGCGACGATCGCCTCGAGCGCGGTGCTCATGCCCACCAGGGTGCCTCCGATGGCGCGCACCATCCCGATCTCCGCCGGCGTCTCGTACATCGGCCCCCGGAACTGCGCGTAGACGCCCTCGGCCAAGCCCGGCTCGATCTCCATGCAGAGGGCGCGGAGCCGGTGGGAGTAGAGGTCGGTCACGTCCACGAAGTGCGCTCCGTGGAGCGGGGACGTACCGGTCAGGTTGATGTGGTCTTTGATCAACACGGGCGTGCCGGGGTTCCATGAGGGATTGAGGCCGCCGCATCCATTCGTCAGGATGATCGTGCGGCATCCGGCTTGCTGGGCCGTGCGCACACCGTGCGTGACGGCATCCACCCCCTTGCCCTCGTAGAGATGGGTGCGACCGAGGAAGACGAGCACCCGCGTGCCATCTGCATCGACGCTGCGGATCGTTCCCGCGTGGCCATCGACGGCCGGGGCGGAGAAGTGGGGGAGCTCGGTGTTCGGGAACTCGGCGATGGTGGTTCCCAGGAGGTCCGCGGCCGGAACCCACCCCGAGCCGAGCACGACCGCCACGTCGTGGGTCGGGACTCCGGTCAGGGCACGCAGGGTCGCCGCGGATTGGGCAGCGCGATCCTGGAGTTCCTGCGTCTCGGCATTCACCTGCACCAGCGCAACCTACTCCGCGGAGAGGTGCAGACGCCGGGCTGCTTCGGCGATCGATCCGGACAGGCTCGGATAGACGGTGAACGCCTGGGCGAGTTGATCGACCGTCAATTGCTGTTCGACGGCGATGGCCAGTGGATGGATCAGCTCACTGGCATGGGGGCCCACCACCACGGCGCCGGCGACGATCCGTGACGAGCGTCGGCAGATGATCTTGACGAATCCATGCTCGATCTCCTCCATCTTCGCCCGGGCGTTGGTGGCGAGGGGCATCCGATAGACATCCGCGCGGACGTCCCCGGAGTCCATCTGGGCCTGGGACAGGCCGACGGTGGCGATCTCCGGCGCAGTGAAGACCGTGCTGGACACGTGATCCACCTCGAGGGGGGTCACCGCGTCCCCGAGGGCATGCCACATGGCGATGCGTCCCTGCATCGCGGCGACGGAGGCCAGCATGAGCACGCCCGTGACGTCACCGGCGGCGTAGATCCCGCGCGCACTCGTGCGGGATACCCGGTCCACCGCGATGAACCCGCGATCGTCGATGGTGACTCCCGCGTCGACGAGACCCAGGTCGTCACTGTTGGGCAGAGATCCGACCGCCATGAGCACGTGGCTACCGCTGATGACGCGACCGTCGGCGAGCGTCACCTCGACGCCCGAGCCGGTGTTGTGCGCCGCGACAGCCCGCGATCTCTCGAGGACTGTGACGCCACGCTGGGCGAACACCTCCTCGATGACGCGCGCCGCGTCGGCATCTTCACCGGGGAGTACGCGATCACGTGAGGACACCAGCGTCACGCGGGAGCCCATCGCCCGATAGGCGGAGGCGAATTCCGCACCGGTGACGCCGGATCCCACGACGATCAGGTGCGCGGGGAGCTCGGGAAGGGAGTAGAGCTGCTCCCAGGTCAGGATCCTCTCCCCATCGGGCTCCGCGTCGGGGAGAGTGCGCGGTCGAGCCCCGGTGGCGATCAGGATGACGTCGGCGTTTAGCGAGCGCCCCTCCACGCTGACCTGCTGGGGGCCGGAGAGTCGTGCCCGACCCTCGATCAGGTCGACGCCCAGGGAGGTGAGCTGCCCGGCGATGTCCGCACTCTGCGTCATCGCCAACTCCACGATGCGCGCGTTCACCCGCGCGAGGTCCACCGAGATGTCGGCCGCATCCGGACTCTCCCCGTGGATGCGCACGCCCACGGCCCCGGAGTCGGCGACGTCGGTCATCGCTCCGGCGGTGGCCACCAGCGCCTTGCTCGGGACGCAGTCGGTGAGGACGGCGGAGCCGCCCACGCCACGGTGCACGAGGGTGACATCGGCGCCGAGCTGCCGGGCCACGAGAGCCGCCTCGTAGCCCCCTGGCCCTCCGCCGATGATCACCACGTCGGTCACGGCGGTCATCTTTGCCTACGGTCGCGGATGTTCCGTAGAAGCCCGCGGAGACCTACCCTGGGCACGTGGCCCTCTACGCCGCATACGGCATGAACCTAGACCCGCATCGGATGGCGGAGCGGGCTCCTGCGTCTCCGGCGCAGGGCATCGGCTGGGTGCGTGGCTGGCGCCTGACGTTCGCGGGGGAGGACCTCATCGGATTCGGATCTATGTGCACCATGGTTGAGGACCCTGCGTCGTCGGTGTTCACCATGCTCTACGACGTGACGCGGCTGGATGAGATCGCCCTCGACATCTGGGAGGACGTCGAATTGGGCATGTGGCGCAAGATCCGCGTACGTGTGGACACGATGGACGGTGAGGTGCTGGCCTGGGCCTATGTCCTGGACGCCTACGAAGGTGGTCTCCCGAGCGCCGAGTATCTCGAGGATCTGGCGTGCGCTGCGGAGGCCGCCGGAGCGCCGACTGACTACGTCACGGCGATCCGCGACCGGATCACCGACGGTTAAGCGTCGACGATCTCGCAGAGGACGGTGTCCGTCGGGACCGTCGTCCCGGGGCTGGCGTTGAGGCGGGTGACGACACCGTCCTTGTGGGCGGTGAGGGGCTGCTCCATCTTCATGGCCTCGAGGACCACGATCAAGTCCCCCTTCGACACCGTCTGACCCTCGGTCACCTCCACCTTGACGACCGTGCCCTGCATCGGGGCAACGAGGGCATCACCCGAGGCTACGTGTTCGGCGCGTGCGCGCGTGCGCTTCGCACGTGCTGGTTGCGCGCCGCCCGCCGTGCGGGAGAGCCCGGCGGGAACGGAGACCTCGAGGCGCTTCCCGTTGACCTCCACCACCAGCGTTTCGCGTGCCGTGGATTCCTCGCTGGCTGCGCTGGATCCATGTGCAGGAATCTGATTGTCGAATTCGGTCTCGATCCACCGGGTGTGCACGCGGAACGCGTCCCCGGGATCGGCAGGGGCGAAGTCGGGGTCCCGCACGACCACCCGATGGAATGTCGTGGCCGTTGCGATGCCCTCGACCACGAGCTCGTCCAGTGCGCGGCGCGACCTCTCGAGTGCCTCGGCCCGGTCCCTGCCCGTCACGATCACCTTCGCGAGAAGGGAGTCGAAGTTCCCCCCGATGACATCCCCGGCCCGGAAGCCCGCGTCGACGCGCACGCCAGGGCCACTCGGCGTGATGAAGGTCGTGAGCGTTCCTGGTGCGGGGAGGAAGCCGCGTCCCGGGTCCTCGCCGTTGATCCGGAACTCGATCGAGTGGCCGGACACGACGGGGTCCGGGTAGTCGATCAGGCCGCCCTCGGCGATGCGGAACTGCTCGCGAACCAGGTCGAGGCCGGTGACCTCCTCCGACACCGGATGTTCGACCTGGAGGCGCGTGTTCACCTCGAGGAACGAGATGGTCCCGTCTGTGCCGACCAGGAACTCGCACGTGCCGGCATTCACGTATCCGGCCTCCTTGAGAATCGCCTTCGAGGCGGAGTACAGCCGGTCGATCTGGTCGGGTGTCAGGAAGGGTGCGGGTGCCTCCTCCACGAGCTTCTGGTGCCGGCGTTGCAGTGAGCAGTCACGTGTGGAGACGACCACGACGTTGCCCTGCGCATCGGCGAGGCACTGCGTCTCGACGTGTCGGGGCTTGTCCAGGTAGCGCTCGACGAAGCACTCTCCGCGTCCGAATGCCGCGATGGCTTCGCGCACAGCAGAGTCGTACAGCTCGGGGATCTCCTCCAGAGTGCGCGCCACCTTCAGGCCTCGACCACCACCACCGAACGCGGCCTTGA
Source organism: uncultured Bifidobacteriaceae bacterium (assembly GCA_964495555.1). GTDB lineage: Bacteria > Actinomycetota > Actinomycetes > S36-B12 > S36-B12 > VGCC01. The sequence continues at coordinate 8,549 of CAZBWA010000001.1, forward strand.
TCGCCACCGGCAGGCCGTGCTCGGTCGCGAAGGCGACGACGTCGTCCGCGCTTTCGACGGGGTCGGCCGTTCCCGGCACCTGCGGGGCTCCGGCACGTTGGGCGATGTGGCGCGCGGACACCTTGTCGCCCAGGTCACGAATCGCCTGCGGAGGGGGCCCGATCCAGGTGAGGCCCGCATCGATGACAGCCTGCGCGAAATCGGCGTTCTCCGACAGGAACCCGTACCCCGGGTGCACGGCGTCCGCTCCCGACTTCCGGGCGGCGTCGATGACCGCGGTGATGTTCAGGTAGCTCTCGGCGGCCGTCGACCCGCCGAGGGCGTAGGCCTCATCTGCGAGGTTGACGTGCAGGCTGTCTCGGTCTGGATCGGCATAGATGGCAACGGACTGCAGCCCCGCGTCCTTGCACGCTCGGATGACGCGGACCGCGATCTCCCCGCGGTTCGCGATGAGGACCTTGCGCATGGCGCGACTCTAGCGACGGGCGCTCCACAGGTCCGTCCAGGTGATTCCCACGTCCGCGAGCAGGCGGCGGAGCGTGGGGAGCGAGAGACCGACCACGTTGGAGGGGTCTCCCTCGACTCCGTCGACGAAGGCTCCGCCCAGGGCATCGAGGGTGAAACCTCCAGCCACCTGGAAGGGCTCGCCGGTCGCGAGATAGGCCTCCATCTCCACCTCGCTCACGCGACCCATGTGCACGATCGTGTTGGCGACGGCTCCCACAGCGCGTCCCGACGCAGGATCGATGAGCCAATGCCCGGTGCGCAGGGTGCCGGCACGGCCCATCATGCGGTCCCACCGGGCGCGGGCCTCCTGTGCATCCCGTGGCTTCCCGTAGGCCACTCCATCGACGTCGAAGACCGAATCGCATCCCAGGACGAGGACGTCCTCGGTCGCGTATCGGGGCGCCACCGCGTCGGCTTTGGCGCGCGCGAGGAGCAGGCAGAGTTCCGCCGGAGTGGCCTCGGGAGACGCTGCGGCGAGTGCATCCTCGTCGACGTAGCTGACGTCGACGAGCGGTTCGATTCCCGCATTACGCAGAACGGTGAGGCGCGCGGGTGACTGCGACGCGAGGACCAGCCGCATTGTCACCGGAGGGACATGCGCCAGGCCTGCGGACCGCGGTCCAGCGGCCGACGGAAGGCATGCGACCGCGACATCCACGCGTCCACCTGCGGGTCGGTGGACGACGGCTCGGGTAGTTGGGCGAGGGCGGCGAGGATCGCCGCGATCTCCTCCTCGGTGGCATTGCCCGCGATGATGCGCAGCGCGATGGCCTCGCTCACAGCGGGATGTTCCCGTGCTTCTTGGGAGGCAGGCTTCCGCGCTTGTTGCGTATCGCGCGCAAGGCGCGCGTCAGCTGGAGTCGCGTCTCGTGCGGGAGGATGACACGGTCCATGTAGCCGCGCTCGGCAGCCATATACGGGTTTGCGAGAGTCTGCTGGTACTCGTCGATGAACTTCGCCCGCTCCGACTCGGGATCGTCGGCAGCGGCGAGTTCCTTGCGGTAGAGGATGTTCACGGCTGCTTGTGCGCCGACCACGGCGATCTCCGCGGTGGGCCATGCCAGGTTGATGTCCGCGCCGAGGTTCTTGGATCCCATGACGAGGTAGGCGCCGCCGTACGCCTTGCGCGTGACCACCGTGAGCAGGGGGACGGTCGCCTCCGAGTACGCGTAGATGAGTTTCGCGCCACGCCGGATGATGCCCTCCCATTCCTGATCCGTGCCGGGGAGGAAGCCGGGAACGTCGACGAAGGTCACGACGGGGGTGTTGAAGGCATCGCAGGTGCGGACGAAGCGTGCGGCCTTCTCCGACGCGTCGATGTCGAGAGTCCCTGCGAACTGCATGGGTTGATTGGCCACGACACCGACAGCGTGACCCTCGATGCGGCCGAAGCCGGTGATGATGTTGGGCGCGAACAGGGGCTGCGTCTCGAGGAACTCATCCTCGTCGAGAACCGCCTCGATGATGCGGTGCATGTCGTAGGGCTGGTTGGGGGAGTCGGGAATGATCGAATCGAGGCTGTAGTCCTCCTCCGTGAACTCCATCGAGACCTCGGTGGGGATCACCGGGGGCTCGGAGAGGTTGTTGCTCGGGAGGAATGACAGCAGCGCGCGCACGTAGTCGAGCGCATCGTGCTCGTCGGTGCCCATGTAGTGCGCCACGCCCGATTTGGTGTTGTGCGTGCGGGCCCCCCCCAGCTCCTCGAAACCCACGTCCTCGCCGGTGACCGCCTTGATCACGTCGGGTCCGGTGATGAACATGTGTGAGGTCTGGTCCACCATCACGGTGAAGTCGGTGATCGCCGGGGAGTAGACCGCCCCTCCGGCGCACGGGCCCATGATCAGCGAGATCTGTGGGATGACCCCTGAAGCGTGCACGTTGCGACGGAAGATCTCGCCGTAGAGCGCGAGGGATACGACCCCCTCCTGGATGCGCGCACCGCCCGAATCGTTCAGGCCGATCATCGGGCAGCCCGTCTTCATCGCTAGGTCCATAATCTTCGTGATCTTCTCGCCGAATACCTCACCGAGCGACCCGCCGAACACCGTGAAGTCCTGCGCGAACACACATACCTGGCGTCCGTCGATGGTTCCGTAGCCGGTGATCACTCCATCACCGAAGGGTCGGTTGTTCTCCATGCCGAAGTTGTGCGAGCGATGCCGGACGAGTCCGTCGATGGGTTGGAACGAGCCCTCGTCCAGGAGCGCCTCAATGCGCTCGAGCGCCGTCATCTTGCCCTTGGCGTGCTGTTTGTCCACCGCCTCCTGGCGCCGCGCGGCAGCCTGGGCGCGACGCGACGTAAGGATCTCGGCCTTACCCGCGGTCGTGCGCGGATCCAATCCGTGGGACTCGTCCGTTGCGGCGCTCATCGGGCCTCCTTGCCTGCGTACCTTAGTCGCGTGAGCGTCGCCGATCCCGACTCCGTGCTGGCGCGCATGCGCGCGTTGGGGGGATCGTGGCCGATGCCGACGATCCTGGACAGCGTGGACTCGACGAATCGCGCCCTCGCCGTGCGGGAGGGATACGTCGACGGGGAATGTGTGGTCGCCGACGAGCAGACTGCGGGGCGCGGCCGTGTCGACCGCAGCTGGGTGAGCACTGCGGGCGCGGGGTTGTGGATGTCCGTGCGCGTCTCGCTCGAGGGCGTGGTTCCGGAAAACTGGCCCCTGCTATCCGCCACCGCCGCCGTGGCCGCGCGCACTGCCCTGAGGAATGCATGCGGCGTGACGGTCGGCATCAAATGGCCCAACGATCTCGTGGTGGAACCGTCCATGCGCAAGATCGGCGGCCTGCTCACCGAAGTCGTCGGACGCTGGGCGGTCGTCGGGATCGGGATCAACGTCGCGTGGCCTGCGCAGGAGCTTCCGACACCGGAGTCGACATCGGTCCTGGTCGAGGGCGGACGGATCGACCGGGGGGAATTGCTCGCCCATGTCTTGGTCGAACTCGAGAGGTGCGTGGCCCTGTGGCGGAGTTCGCCCGACGAAGTGGTGGGAGCGTTCCGTCGATCGTGCGTCAGCCTCGGCCGCGAGGTCGTCGTCCTCCTCCCCGACGGATCGACCGTGTCCGGAACGGCGACTGATGTCGACCACGGTGGACGGCTTGTCCTCATGTCCGGGGAAACACCCGTGTTCATCAGCGCGGGAGACGTGATCCATGCCACGATCACGCCATGGGATATCCCGCGAAACTCCTAGCCCCCGGTGAAGTCATCAAGTTCGAGACAAGGCCCCATTGGCGGGCACTGTTCGTACCCGGCCTGATCTTCCTCGCGACGGTGATCGGTCTCGTGCTGCTCCTGTCGTGGTTCGCATCGTCACTGCCCGGCCTGGAATGGCTGCGGTGGATCTTCGTGATCGGGGGGATCGTCATCATCATCCTCTGGGCGGTGATGCCGTTCCTCCGCTGGGTCACGACCGATTACGTCTTCACCGATCGTCGGATCATCGTGCGGTCGGGGATCATCTCCCGTCGGGGCAAGGACATCCCGTTATCCAAGGTCAACAACGTGTCCTTCGAGGTCCCACCCATGGGACGCGTGCTCAACTACGGGGCCCTGCTGATCCAGTCGGCGGGTGAGAACGACGGCTTGACGGTGAAGGACGTCCCCGACGTCGAGCAGATGCAGCGCAGCATCTACGAGCACATCGAAGCTGACGAGCGGCGACGTCGCGGCAACGAGTAGCGCGGGGCAGTTGAGCCCCCGATAGGTTCTGCATGTGACGCGAGACGTCGGCGCACCGCGTGTGGGCATGGTGGGCGGCGGTCAGCTCGCCCGTATGACCGCAGCGCCAGCGGCAGCACTCGGGATCGATTTCCGTGTCCTGGCGACGTCCTCCGATGATCCCGCGGCCCAGGTCGTGGCGGACGTGCGCATCGGTCGTCATGACGACCCGGAGGCAGTTCTCGATTTCGCCCGTGGCTGCGATGTCGTCACCTTCGACCACGAGCATGTGCCACCCACGCTCCTCGAGCAGGTCGAGGCTCTCGGGGTGGCGGTGCGGCCGGGACCCTCGGCGCTCTTCCACGCGCAGGACAAGGCGCACATGCGTCAGGCGCTCGCGGGGTTCCCGGGACCGCGCTGGGCCGTGGTGGACACCCCGGACGAGGCGGCCGGATTCGCCCGGATCGTGGGGTATCCCTTCGTCATCAAGACCTCGCGCGGTGGATACGACGGACGCGGGGTCTGGCGCGTCACGTCGACGGACGACATCGCCGCCGTCATGGGTCAGGAACGCCCCCTCGGGGCGGTGTGGCTCGCCGAGGAGTGCGTCGCCTTCGTTCGGGAACTCTCCGCTCAGGTGGCGCGCTCACCGTCCGGCCAGTCCGTCGCCTATCCGATCGTGGAGACGGTCCAACGTGCGGGCGTCTGCGCCGAGGTCGTGGCTCCGGCCCCCGATCTCGCAGACCAACGGGCGATGGAGGCGCAGTCCCTCGCGCTCGAGATCGCTGCCGAACTCCGCGTGACCGGGATGTTGGCAGTCGAGATGTTCGACACGGGGTCGCAGATCCTGGTCAACGAGTTGGCCATGCGTCCCCACAACTCGGGTCACTGGTCGATCGAGGGAGCCGTCACCAGTCAGTTCGAGAACCACCTCCGAGCAGTCCTGGACCTCCCCCTGGGTGTTCCTTCCGCGGTCGCGCCGCATGCGGTCATGGTGAACATCCTCGGGGGGGATGTGCCGAACCTCTACTCCGCATACCGGCACGTCCTGGCACGGGACCCGGGCATCCACGTGCATCTCTACGGCAAGGAGGTGCGACCTGGACGTAAGGTCGGGCACGTGACTGCCGTTGGATCGGACCTTCCCTCGCTTCGTGTGCGAGCCCGGCACGCGGCCGACTACTTCATGGGAGCCATCGATGAGTGACCGCGCCCTGGTGGCCGTGTGCATGGGCAGCGACTCCGATTGGTCGGTGATGGAGGGCGCCTCCCTGGTCCTCGACGAGTTCGGTGTCCCGCATCGTGTGGATGTCGTGTCGGCGCATCGGATGCCGCACGAGATGGTCGAGTTCGGGACGTCCGCGCGCACGCAGGGCATCCAGATCATCATCGCGGGCGCGGGCGGTGCGGCTCATCTCCCAGGCATGCTTGCGTCGGTCACCGCGTTGCCGGTGATCGGCGTTCCGGTGCCGGTCGGCAGCCTCGACGGGATGGACGCCCTCCTGTCGATCGTTCAGATGCCGGCCGGAGTCCCCGTGGCGACCGTGGGAATCGGCAACTCACGCAATGCCGGTCTCCTGGCCGTGCGCATGCTCGGCCTCGCGTCCGCGGGTCTCTCCGATGCCATGGAGTCCTACCAGCGCGAGTTGAACGATCAGGCGAAGGTCAAAGGCGAACGGATCAGGCGCGCAACCTGAGCCGCGGGTACTCGATCGCAGGGCATCGGTCCATCACCATCACCAGGCCGGCGTCCGTCACGCGCGTCGCCGCGGCCTCGTCGATGACGCCCAGTTGGAACCAGACCGCTGTCGCCCCTACAGCGATCGCCTCATCCGCGAACTCCCCAGCGCGGTCACTGCGCCTGAAGACGTCGACGACGTCGGGGACTCCGACCGCGGCGACGGCATCGGAGATGCTGCGATAGCCCTGCTGGCCGTGGACGACTTCGGCGCGGGGGTGGATCGGCACGACGACCTTCCCGATGGACTGCAGGAATCCCGCAACCCTGTAGGCGGGTCGATCCGGGGTGTCGCCCAGCCCCACTACGAACCACAGGCGCGAATTCACGAGGATGTCGGCCACGACACCATCGGTCGGCTGGCGCATCAAGCGGCCGGGCGTCCCAGCGCTCGGTAGGTCCAACCCGCAGCGCGCCAGGCACTCGGGTCCAGGGCATTGCGCGCGTCGATGATCCGGGCGTGCGCCGTCACCGGGGCCAGGGCGGCCGGATCGAGCTCTCGGAACTCACGCCACTCTGTTCCGAGGATCACGAGGTCGGCATCCGTCACGGCCTTGACGATGTCGTCGACGTAGGTCAGCGTCGGGTACACGCGTTCGGCATTGGACAGGCCCTTGGGATCGGTCACCACTACGTGGGCACCGGCATTGGCGAGGGCGACTGCGACGTCGAGAGCAGGTGAATCACGAACGTCGTCGCTATCGGGTTTGAAGGTGGCACCCAGCATGCAGATACTCGTTCCACGAAGGACGCCACCGAGCATTTTGCGCGCGAGATCTACCGTGTGGCTGCGGCGACGGAGGTTGATCTGGTCGACCTCCCGCAGGAAGGTCAGGGCCTCCTCGGCACCGAGTTCGCCCGCGCGCGCCATGAAGGCCCGGATGTCCTTGGGCAGGCAGCCTCCGCCGAATCCCAGGCCCGCAGCGAGGAAGCGATTGCCGATCCGGGGGTCGTACCCGATGGCCTCGGCCAGTTTCACAACATCCGCGCCGGCTGCTTCGCATACCTCGGCCATCGCGTTGATGAAGGAGATTTTCGTGGCCAAGAAGGAATTGGCGGCCACCTTCACGAGTTCCGCGGTGGGGAAGTCCGTGACGAGCAGGGGTACGCCCTTCGCCGTGATCGGGGCGTACACCTCGCGAAGGATCGTCTCGGCCCGCGAGCTGCGAACGCCAATCACCAGTCGATCCGGGGTCAGAGTGTCGGCGACGGCGAAACCCTCGCGCAGGAACTCCGGGTTCCAGGCCACCTCCGTGGTCAGCCGAGTCGCGATGGCGTCGGCGGTCCCCACGGGCACCGTGGACTTGCCCACTACGAGGTCATCCGCGCCGATGTGCGGTGCGAGGGCGTCGACCGCGCCGAACACCTGGCTCATGTCGGCGGCATGCGCCCCCGCCTGCTGGGGTGTTCCCACACAGATGAAGTGCACGTCGGCGAATGTGCCGGCCTCGGCGAACGACGTCGTGAATCGGAGTCGTCCCGCGGCGATGTTGCGCTCGAGGACCTCGTCCAGTCCGGGTTCGTAGAACGGCACCCTCCCGGAGGACAGCAGTTCGACTTTCGCGGGATCGACGTCGACCCCGATCACCTCGAAGCCCAACTCCGCCATGCACGCGGCGTGGGTGGCTCCGAGGTACCCGGTGCCGATCACGGAGAGCCGGTGCGCCATGCCGTCAGAGTAGTCGTGTCGGACGCCCCTACAGTGCTGACCGTGTCGAGCGTCACCGGAGCCCGGGTGCGTGCGCGTCGCGACACCTGGCGCGTGCGTGTGTCGGACGTCGGCGCCCTGCGCCGCCTCGTCACGGCGTCCCTGGGAGCGGGCCCCCTCTCGGGGATCGACGTCCGGGTCGATCGGTGGAAGGCCCCGCGCCTCGGATGGTGGGGTTCGCCGGGTATCCCGAACGTTCGCGCCCTGTCCTACGCGCCCGAGGCCGACGGCGTCCGCGTGGAGATCCACACGACGGAGCCGCGCGACGCCGCCATCCTGCTCGCGGCCGCCCTGCGCGTGGTGGCTCCCGCTCCGACGGGAACGCCGGCCGTCACCTGGGAGCCGGGCGCCGATACCGGTGGACGTCTCGCCGAGACGGTCCGGGACCTCAGCACCGAGCCCCGCGACGCTCACCTGCGACGTGCCGACTGGTTGATCGCCGGAGCGGGGGACCATGTCGAGCACCGCGGCATCGTCGACGTGAATGCGGCGGTGGATCCACTCGTCCACCGACCCATCGGCCGCAGATCCGACAGCATCGGCAGGGTCATGTCGGCCGGCGACCTCCACCTCGTGGGCGATCTCACGTGGTCGCAGGTCTCCGACCTCCGCGGAGTCGCGCTGGTGACGAATGCGGGAGTCCTGGATGAGCGGCAGCGCGCGCAGGTGGCGGCGTGCGGGGTGCTGCTCGACGATGCCCCGGGCCCCGAGGACGACCTCCTGTCGTGGACCGCCGCGTCCGTCGCCTCGCGTCGCGAATCCCTGCGTCGGCACTCTCCCGTGGTGGGCGAGTGGCCGACGGTGAGCATCGTCATGTCGATCCATCGACCTGATCACGTGGCTCGCGCCATGGAGATGGTGCGTCGACAGACGTACCCATGGCTCCAACTCGTCGCCGTGCAGCACGGGGATCTCTCTCTGCCGATTCGCGAACTCCTCGACGGTTGGCGCGGGGAGTGGTGCGTCATCGGCGCACCGGGGGAGCTCACCCTCGGCGAGGCGCTCGCCGAGGGGTCGTCCAGGGCTGACGGCGACCTGATCGCCAAGATGGATGACGACGACTACTACGGCGCCGAGCACATATGGGATCTGGTGCTGGCGCGCATGTACTCGGGTGCGCAGGTCGTAGGTAAGGCCCTGGACTACATCCACCTCGCGGCGCAGGACGTGACGGTGTTCCGTCCCACCTATCGATCGGAGAAGTACGCGGATTTCGTGGCAGGGGGAACGCTGCTCATCTCGCGTGGTGATCTCGCCCAGGTGGGCGGGTGGCGACCGGTTCCCAGATCCGTCGATCGTGCCCTGCTCGATCAGGTGCTGGGCTCCGGGGGCTTGGTGTACCGCACCCACGGTCTGGGCTACGTCTACGTCCGGCACGCCGCGGGCAACACCGCGGAGGTGCGCGACGACCACTTCCTGAACAAGACCGTGGCGCGCTACCCCGGCCTCCTCCGGCACGAGGCGCTGGGCACGGGGGAGACCCATGTCTGAGCACCCCGCGGTGTCCGTCGTCATGCCGGTCGTCAACGAGGAGCGGCATCTACGCGCATCCGTCGCTCGGGTGCTGGACCAGGACTATCGCGGTCCCATCGACGTGGTTCTCGCCGTCGGGCCCTCGCGGGATCGCACGCGGGAGGTCGCTGCCGAACTCGCTCGGGGGGATTCCCGCGTGCACGTGGTGGACAACCCCTCGGGGCGCACACCCTCGGGCCTCAACCGGGCGATCGCTGCCGTCGATTCGGAGATCGTCGTGCGCGTGGACGGACATGCCATGGTTCCGCGGGACTATGTCCGCATCGGCGTGGAGACTCTTCAGCGCACGGGAGCGGACAACGTCGGCGGCATCATGGCCGCACAGGGGGAGTCCGACACGGAGCGCGCGGTGGCGTTGGCCATGCGATCGCGCTTCGGCGTCGGCGATGCCTCCTTCCACGTCGGCGGGGAGGAGGGGCCAGCGCTCACGGTCTACCTCGGGTGTTTCCGCCGCAGTGCCCTCGAACGTGTAGGCGGATACGACGAGTCCATGGTGCGCGCGCAGGACTGGGAGCTGAACCTGCGCATCCGCGAGACCGGCGGCATCGTCTGGTTCACGCCGCGCATGTCGGTCACCTATCGACCACGGTCCACCTTGCGCGCTCTCGCGCGGCAGTACCACGACTACGGACGGTGGCGACGCGAGGTTGTGCGCCGCCATCCCGAGACAGTGTCCCTGCGCTACCTCGCGGCCCCCGTCACCGTCGCGGCCGTGGGCGCTGGCGCCCTTCTCGCGATCGCTGGCGCGGTGACGGATCGGCCATGGCTGGTGGGCATCGGCGCAGCCCCGGCAGGGGCCTACGCGGTCGGGAACCTCATCGCCAGTGCGATGTCCGGTGGGCGTGACGCGCGTGCCGCCCTGCGGCTTCCCGGTGTGTTCGCCACGATGCATGGCGCTTGGGGCGTCGGCTTCCTGCGCGGTGGCGTGGCAGGCTGACGCCGTGCCCCGGTGGTTGCGGCGGAAGCCGCGGTGGACCTGGTCCATCGTGACGTCCGCACCTAAGGGCGAGCCGGGCCGTGCCTGGGGTGACACGTATTTCGCCGAGGACCTCGCTGGAGCCCTCCGTGAACTGGATCAGCGCGTGAGCGTCGTCTCGCGTGCCGGTGCGGGGGCCGCGGAGCGCGAGACCGACGACGTAGTGGTCGTCCTCCGTGGCCTTCGGCGCGTCCACCCACGCCGGGGAAACGCCACGTGGTTGCTCTGGGTGATCTCGCACCCCGAGCTCGTCGATGCTGATGAACCGCGCGACTTCGACGCGGTCTTCGCGGCCTCGAACTCCTGGGGCCGCGATGCGCGCGTACCCGTCACCCCGCTCCTGCAGGCGACGGATCCCGCGCGCTTCCATCCCCGGGAGGCGCAGGCACCGTGGAGGGATCGGGTGCTCTTCGTCGGTAACACGCGAGGCGAATACCGGCCGATCGTTCGCGATGCGATCGCCGTCGGCGCCGAACCGATGGTGTACGGCTCCGGATGGGGTGGGCTCATCCCTGACGAGCTGTGGTGCGGAGAGTTCCTCCCCAACGATCAACTACCACTCGCATACGCGAGCGCCCGGGTCGTCCTCAACGACCATTGGGGCGACATGGCGGAGGCGGGCTTCCTGTCCAACCGACTCTTTGACGCCGTCGGCGCCGGAGCAGCCGTCGTATCCGATCCGGTCCGTGGACTCGACGACGTGTTCGGTGACGTGGTGCGCGTCTCCCGCGACGCTGCGGACCTCGCCCACCTCCTCGGCCCCGACGGAGATCTTCCCTCGGTCACCGAACGTCGGGATGCGGCGACGCGCGTCGCGAGCGAGCACAGCTTCGGGGATCGAGCCCGCGTCCTACTCGACACGGTGACACGACTTCGAGGCGTCGATGACTGAACCCCTGGTGTCCGTGATCCTGATCGGCTTCCAGGACGAGGCACGCATCGGGCGGGCGCTCGCCTCCGTCCGCAACCAGACGGTCCACTCCATCGAGATCATCGTCGTCGACGATGCCTCGACGGATGGCACGGAGGCGATCATTCGCGATGCCATGGCTGCGGATCGGCGGATCCGCTACGAGCGCCTTGCGACGAATTCGGGAGGGTGTAGCGCCCCCCGGAACGCCGGCCTGGCGCTGGCACGCGCCCCCTGGGTGATGTTCTGCGACTCCGACGATGAGATGGAGATGCACGCCTGCGCGAATCTGCTGGATGCTGCTGAGCGACTCGATGCCGACATGGTGTGCGGCACCGCGGCACGCATTGATGTGCGGTCTGGCGCGGTGAGCCGGTGGAGACCGGACCTGCACGCCGAGGAACGTCTGTTCACGGACTTCGATGAGGGTCTTCTCTACGACACCATCGTTCCGAACAAGATCTTCCGCCGTTCGATGCTGGAGGAATCCGGGATTCGGTTCCCGGACGATGTCCTCTTCGAGGACCAGCCCTTCACCCTGGCGTGTCTGCTCGCTGCACGGCGGGTCGCGGTGATCACCCCCGTCGTCTACCGGTGGTTCGTCGAACGAGGGGAGGATGAGGGATCGATCACCCAGGGGCGATCCCAGGTGCGCAACGTGCGTGATCGCATCGCTGTGAATCGGCTGATGGATGCCATGCTCGTGGGGAGACCCGCGTGGCAGGCGGCGAAGGCGGTGAAGTTCCTCCGCCACGAGTGCTACCTCTATCTCTCCACGATCCTGGAAGCCTCGGATGAGTCCGCCCTGGCCGTGATGGCCGAGTTGGACGGGTACGTGCGCGAGGTCCCGGTCGAGGCGTTCTGGCAGGTGCGCTCGACGTTGCGGGTGGCGCTCTTCCATCTGTTGCGGGGTGATCTCGCGGGCATTCGCCGGGCGATGCGTTTCGAGCGCTGGGGGGCGGTCGTGGACGCGCGACTCGTCGAGGAGTCTGACGCCGTCCTCTTCGACAGGGATCCGAGTGTGGAGATCTTGGGACGTACCTCGCGCGCCTGGCTCGACGTCTCCGACCTACGGCTCACCGACATGCCATTCGGCATGCGGCGGTACCTCCATCGCCTCGAGGTGTTCGAACGCGACGGTGACACGGTCACGGCCTTGGTACGGACGACGGACCACATCGGCGACCTCGGCACAGTGGACGCGGAGCTCGCTTGGTGCGACGGTCGTGGAGATCCGATCCTCGTCCTGCCGCTCAAGCCTGCAGGCGTCGACGGTCACGATCGGCTCTGGCGCGGTCTCGGCCGCCTGTCGTTGGCGCCCCATCGAGTCGTACGCCGCAGTGATGCCGGGACCGTCCGCATCCTCATGCGCCGGGACGCTGCCGTGAACTCCACCCCTGTCCGGACGACGTGCTCGCCGCGTACGTTCGCGCTGGGCGCGCTGACGCGGACCCCGGGTGCGACGGAGGTGCGGGAGGAGGGCCGCGAACGCGCGGAACTCGCCTGGCGGGCTGGCGGAGAGTCTCGGGGACTGCTGCCACTCGTGCGCAGGGTGCTGGGCGGTCGCTGGGTACCTCCGGAGCAGGCGATCCCTCCCGTACGGGACCGCGTATTCGTCGCCTACCTGCCGCTGCTGTCCGCCACGCCTTCCAGCGCGCTTCCCGACCCGTGGCGGGTGGTTCCTTTCGATCTCGACTCCTGGAACGCGCACTTCGGTTCCCGTGCGGTCCTCCTGGTGGGTGGGGAGGGGATGCCACCGGTTCCCTTCCGCATGCGTGGGTGGGCGTGGGATGCCCGCCGACTGCGTGTCGATCGGGTGATCGAAGCCAGCGCCGTGGTCATCACGGATGATCCCCTCATCCTCACCGCGCATCCGCGCGCGATCGCCTTCCGGCCCGATCGGGGAGCAGCGCGATACGTCCTGCCACCCCTGGCATCGGCGCTGGAGACCCAGGCGGCACTCTTCGAGGCGATCGAGGCTCGTCTGGCGGTGCGCACATGAACATCGTGATCCTGGCAAACAACATCGATGAGCTCGGCGGAGTGCAGCGGATCGTGCACACCCTGGCCGGGGGACTGTCCGCATCGCACCAGGTGGACCTTGTGGGCATCACGCCCTATCCCGTTCGGCACGACTACGGGACGTCTCGGTACTACGTCGAGCATCGACTCATGGACGAGCAGTGGCCCCCGCGCGGTGACCACGAGGCCCGACGACGCCGCGCCCGCCTCCGTGCGCAGGCGGTGGAGCGACTCCAGGGGCTCCTGGCGGAGCGCACACCGGGGGTGATCATCGTCGCGCAGGTCTGGGCGATGGAGATCCTCGCGGACGTCGACCATGCCGGATGGATCGTGATCGGTCAGTATCACGGGGCATTCGCCGCAGCGGCCACAGGGCGGGACCTGCGGCGCATCCTCACCTCGTACTCCGATGTCACGACGTTCCTCGCGCTCACCGATGAGGATGCGCGCGCGTTCACCGCCTGTGGACTGAACAACGTGCGCGTCATGGCCAACCCACTCGGCCAGTGGCCGCGCGCCGCAGATCCGATCGCCCCCGTCATCGGGTATCTCGGGCGCCTATCGCTCGAGAAGGGACCGGACGTGTTGCTGGAGGCGTGGGCGGAATTGGCCCCCGGGCATCCCGACTGGTCGCTACGGATCGCGGGGGACGGTCCGATGGCCGAGCAGGTCCTCCGACGCGCCGCGTCTCTTCCCCGTGTAAGCGTCCAGGAGCCCGTGGACGACCTTGAGGCGTTTTGGGCGGGCGTGGGGATCGGGGCATTCCCCTCGCGCACGGAGGGGATGCCCATGTCACTGATTGAGGCGCAAGCGGCGGGTGTGCCGTGCGTCGCGACGGATTGCTCCTCGGGTGTGCGAGTCCTCTCGCCGACGGTCCTCGTCCATGCCGATGCCTTCGCATCGGGTCTGGTCGCACTCATGGGGGACCCCGAGGGACGGCGGGAGGCGGGCCTTCGCGCCCGTCGTGCCATGGAGGTCTACCGACTCGACGTCGTCCTGTCCCAGTGGGAGGAGCTCTTCGCCCGCGTCGTGCGCTAAAGGTGGGCGTTGGCGCGCGAGAGGTCTTCCTCGAAGTCCACCTCGACGGCGAAGAGGTCGGAGATGTCGATGGGGAGGACCTGCATCCCATCCTTCTCGATCGCGAGTTCCAGGCCCCTCTCGAAATAGTCCCCGTCCGCGCATTCGGCCAAGCGCGCGATGAGCATCTCCTTGTCGCGCGCACCCACGTAATTGATGCCGACCGCCTCGCCGAGGGCACCCTCGACCTTCTTGGAGAGCAGGGCCACGTACCCGTCTCCGTCCACCGTGTACTTGACCTCCTCGTCGCCCACCGCAGCGGTGTTGACGCAGATGAACGAGGTGTCCGTTTCGATGCTGGAGCGGCAACGCGTCAGGAGGGACCGATCGAAGACGACGTCGCCGTTCATCCAGAGAACGCCCCCGGGCCCGGAGAGACGTAGCGCCTTCAGGAGGCTGCGATTGGTGTTCGTCTGGTCGTAGGCCTCGTTGTAGATATAGGTGACGTCGGGGAACGCCTCCAGGATGAGCTCGAGCTTGAAGCCGACCACCGTCGTGACGCGGAGATGCTCACCGAACTCTGCCTGCAGGTTGTCCATCTGCTGCTGCATGATGCTCCGGCCGTCGGACAGGGGTGTCAGGGGTTTCGGCCAGGGTCGACCCAGTCGAGTTCCCATCCCGGCAGCGAGGATGACCACCTGGTGGACCATCTAGACCTCCCCTGTCACGCGTGTGCGCTGCAGAGTACGCACGGCGGCATCGTGGTCGGTGATGGCGCGGTCGATCTGGTCCCAGAAGGTCCGAGTGCTCTCCCCGGGACCGCGGTCCCCGAAGTAAAAGGTGCGCATGCGCTCGCGTGCACCGCGCATGTCGTCCGCCGTGAGCAGTGAGGCGATCGTTGCCTGCGCGTCCGAGACGGTGGTGGCATCCACGACGGTGAGGGCGTGAGCCACGGGGGAGTCCTGGATCAGCCGTGCGCGATCG
Source organism: uncultured Bifidobacteriaceae bacterium (assembly GCA_964495555.1). Lineage (GTDB taxonomy): Bacteria > Actinomycetota > Actinomycetes > S36-B12 > S36-B12 > VGCC01. The sequence continues at coordinate 23,608 of CAZBWA010000001.1, forward strand.
GAACGGCGATCACACACCAGGATGGGTGCCTCCGGTCGCAGGTATAGGTGATCGAGCGTGACGCTGGACACGTCGGCGATCAGGAGATCGGTGGCACGGATCACACCCAGCATGTCTGCGTCGGCCATCACGGCGTGGGGTGCGCCCGCGTGGTGGATCCGCTGCACGATCCGCTCATGCGCCCGGAGGATCGCTGGCGTCGTACTGCTGACGATGCGGGGGTGCGGCTTGTAGAGGACCCGGGCACCTGGTTGGGCGAGGGCGGCCTCGATCAGTGCGTATCCGTAGAGATCGATCGAGGTGTAGTTGTTGGCATCATCCTCACCCTCCCAGGTGGGTGCATACGTGATCGTCGGACCATCGTGTCGCGAGACCGGCGCGGTGACGTCGAGATCCAATTGAGGGCGTCCGATGGGTATGAGATGCGACTCGTCGAACCACGCCAAGGCGGCACGGTGCCGAGCGATCGCTGCATCCCCTGCCACGAAGACTCGGTCGTAGGCCTTGGCCTGGTTGCTGACCATGCAGATCTTGTCGCTCTCTCCGTGGTTGACGTGCACGTGCACGGCTTCCTGGTAGGCCAGGGATTGGAAATTTCCCCATCCGTTGTTCACGTACACCACGCACCGGAAATCCGCGGAGTCGTACAGGGCCATGAGGTCCTCGAAGGATGGAACGAGGAGGACGGGGAGGGAGGTGAGCTCGCGAGCGGCGTCGTACGTCTCCACGGAGCGTGTCACGACGATCGTGGGGCGCGGGCCGCTCTCGAACACCGGAAGCCACTGCTGGAGTTGGTAGATCTTGCTGGGAGGGTCCGAGAAATGCAGGGCGATGTCGGCATGGGGTACGTCGGTCAGCGTGAAGCCCTCGGCATCGCCCTGTCCGTACTGTCGAAGTCGGTTTGCGAGCGCGCGAGCCACCTTGCGACTCATGGAACTCCATGACGACGTTGTGCGGCTCACGAGCAGAGCGTCTCCTCGAAGGTGCCTGTGTCAGGCGGGGGCTCACATCGGACTGGCCTATCGTAATCGCCGTGCGCACCATCTGGGAGCACCGGCAAGTACTTCGCATGCTGGTCCGTCGTGATCTGCAGAAGCAGTACACGACGTTCCGTCTCGGCTATCTCTGGACGCTCCTCGAGCCCTTGGGAATGGCGATCGTGCTGTGGTTCGTCTTCTCGGTCCTGCTGGGTGCACGCGATTTCGGCTTGAGTCCCTACCTGCTGTTCATCGTGGTCGGAGTCCTGCCGTGGTGGTGGTTCCTGAAAGGTATTCGAGCAAGCACCAAGGTGCTTCAGAGGGCACGAGCGGAACTGACCTTCAGCCTGCTTCCCACACAGGTATGGATCCTGCGCGTCATCATCTCCTCGGGCGTGGAGTTCGTGCTGTCGCTTCCGATCGTCGTGCTTGCCATGATCCTCACGCGCACGATCCCAGGACCGCTCATCCTGTTGTTCCCGGTCGCGATCATCCTGCAGTTCCTGATCATGTACGGAATCGCATTGATCATCGCGCCCGCCGTCGCACTCACTCCCGACCTCGGACGCACCGTGCGCATCGTTCTGCGCGCGATGTTCTATTTCACGCCCATCCTCTACACCCTCGGTCGGATCCCCGAGGCTGTCCAGAACATTGCGGCGATCAACCCACTGGTGGGCGTCCTGGGCCTGTATCGGATCGGCTGGTGGCCGGAGGAGGCCATCACGGTCAGCGCACTGGGGATCTCGATCGCGAGCGGGCTGGTGGTCCTCCTGGTGGGGCTTGTGGTCTTCCACCGTCTTGAGCCTCGTGTGCTGAAGGAGGTCTGAGGGTGGCACGCATACGCATCGACCCCCAGTCGGAGTCGGCCGTGTCCTTCAGTCACGTGTCCCTGGCGCTGCCCAAGCGCAAGAGACGCCAGGGGGGTGGTCGACGCCAACGTATCCGGCGCCTCGCGGGTGAGACCCGACGTGAGGACTTCCCGGCGCTCACGGATGCCTCCTTCACCGTGCAACCGGGGGAGTCGGTGCTCGTGGTGGGCGCCAAGTCCGCCCATCGCCGCGCGGTCCTCCGATTGACGGCAGGCACGGTGATGCCGGACGAGGGTGTCGTCACGCGACGATTCACATGGATACCGATGATCGACCTCGCTCGCACGTTGGGACGGGGATTCACCGTGCGGCACAACATCTATCTCCTCGGCGGCCTCCTCGGGATGACCCCCGACGAGGTGAGCGAGCGCGTCGAGGACATCGCGTCCACGGCGGGGCTCACGGCGAGGTTGGATCGTCACCTGGGACAGGCGCCGGCCTCGGTCCGACAGAAATTGGCGTGGTCGACTGCAATGGCGACGGATGGACACGCCTTCGCGATCGATGAGGTTCTCGGCGTGGGGGAGCCCGCGTTCCGTGAACGGTGCTTCGCCCATATCGCGGATCTCCGTGCACGTGGTGTCACATTCCTCGTTGCATCAGATGCACCGCGCCAGTTGGATGCCTCATTCGACAGATCCCTGTACATCGATGCCGACTCCCGAATCCACTCGCTGAGCGTCGACGAGGGAATCGAGCGTATGCGCGCGGCGCGACGTGCAGCGGTGCCGGAAGAGGATCCGCAGGAATTCGAGGACGACAACTAGGCTCGTGGTCATGGGTGGCCCCCTTCCCCCTGCGGAAGTCCTGCCGGAGGACGCGGTTCTCCTGCACATCGGCGTCCACAAGACCGGCACTACCGCCATCCAGGCGGCTCTCGCGGATGCGCGCGAGGAGTTGGCCTCGCTCGGTGTGCGGTACCCGGGCAAGTTGCAGGCGCAGCACCGCGCCGCCCTCGCTGTCCTGGGCAGACCGTGGGGATGGAACAACCGTGGTGGCGCCGTTCTCGATCGCGAACACTTCGACCGACTATGTTCACGGGTAGCCGAGCACCCGGGCCGCGTCGTGATCAGCAGCGAATTCTTCTGCGAGGCACCGGAGGATGTCGCACGTGAGGTCGTCTCGGGCCTCGGTGACCGACGCGTGCACGTAGTGGTGACGTTGCGAAACCTCGGGCGCCTGCTCCCGTCCTCATGGCAGCAGTACCTCAAGTACGGCCTGACCACCGACTACGAACCGTGGCTGCAGGATGTGTTCGCGACTCCGGGGGTCTCGCGCATGTCCCCCACATTCTGGAAGCGGCATGCCCACGGATCCGTGGTGGAGCGGTGGGCGCGCGCGGTCGGTGCGGACCACATGTCGGTCCTGGTGCTCGAGGACGTCGATAGATCCGCAGTGTTCGTGGCGTTCGCGCAGATGCTCGGCATAGATCCCCAGATTCTCGTCTCCCGTATGGACCTCACGAGCAATCGATCGATGACCGCGGCCGAGGCCGAACTACTCGTCCGGCTGAATGCACGCGTCAAGCAGCAGATGGACTGGTCGGAGTACGTCGCCGTCGTGCGGCGGGGAGTCGCCCGCGGAATGGTGGAAGGCCGGGAACCCTCTGCGGACGAGCCCCGGCTGGTGACTCCTGGATGGGCCCTCGACGCGGCGGCGGTGGAGGGGCGCGTGGCGGCCGACGCGATCACCGCCAGCGGAGTGCGCGTGCTTGGGGACGTCGATGCACTCGCTGTCCGAGTCCCCGACGAAGGGGGCGGATCGGTCGATCGGATTCCGATCGATGCTGCGGTGGAGGCTCTCGCGGCCATGGTGGAGGCCGTGCACGAGGAGCCAACGAGCCGTCAACTGGCGGGGCGCCTGTGGCGGCAGGTCCGGCGCGACGGATGGCGGAGCCTGCTGCGGGAGACATCGGAGTGATGCGCGTCCGAGGAAGGAGCCTGGACGAGGTCCTCGGCGCCCTTCGCAACGCGACCGCGCCCGTGGTCCTGGTCGCCGCAGATCTCGTCATCGCCGAGGCCGCGCTGGCACCCCTGACATCCGACCCCTTCGTGCGCACTTCCGTCCTCGTCCGAACCGAGCCGCGGGGCAACCTGCGTGTCCGCCACCACCGTGTGGTGTCGGCGGGGAGCAGCATCCATCGCGTGAGTGCTCCCACCCACGTGGGAGTGGGTGCGCTCGTGATCGATATCCGTGATCGCGACGCCGCCTGCGCTGCGCTGGAGGAACTCGCATCACTCCTGACCTCGGGTCACCTTCCCGTCGGGGAGGACGAGCTCCTCGAGGCATGCACGGTCGCCTTGGTCCGTGCCGGGGTAGGGGTCGCGGCCATCGAGGTCGTAGACGTCCCCTGGTTCCGCGGACCGGTGGATCGCGACCAGGCTCAACAGGCCATCGCGCGTGTATCCGATCGTCGCATCGCACAGCTGCAGGCCAACCGGATCGACGATGGCTTCTACTCGACCTTCCTCGTGCGTCGGGCCTCCAAGCCCGTGACCCGCCTGGCTCTTCGCCTCGGTGTGTCACCCAACACGATCACCCTGGTCTCCTTCGTCATCGGACTTCTCGCTGCACTCGCCTTCGCGCAGGGGACGCGCCCCTGGCTCGTTCTCGGGGCAATCGCGCTCCAGGTCTCCCTCATCGTGGACTGCGTCGACGGTGAAGTCGCGCGGGCCACACGGCGATTCAGCGCCCTCGGTGCCTGGTTGGACGCTTCGACGGATCGCGTGAAGGAATACGCGGCATACGCGGGATTGGCAGCCGGGGCGGTGATCGGCGGCCTGTCCGCGTGGTGGGTCGCCGTCGTGCTGATCGTCGTCCAGACGGTGCGCCACATGGCCGACTACACCTTCGCCCGCATCCAGAGACTCCGGGAGGCGCAGGTGAGTCCGCGCGCTCTGACCGACCCGGATGACGGTGCATCGGATGGCCTCGGCCTGCTCGAGGTGTCGGCGCGGATGAACAGGCGATCGGCGGTGCGGTGGGGCAAGAAAGTCGTGCACATGCCGATCGGGGAGCGGTGGCTGGTCCTCAGCCTCGGAGCGGCGTTCTTCGACGGCTATGTCGCGCTTCTCGCCCTGCTGACTCTCGTCCTCATTGCGTTCGTCTACACGACGGCCGGTCGCATCGCCCGCACCTTCACGTGGAGTGGACCCACGCCCCCGGACGGGGTGACACTCGTCGTGACGCAGTGGGACGACGGTCCTGTGGGATCCGGTATCGCTGCGCTTCTGCGACTGCATGTCCCCGACGGACGGTGGGTCTGGGCGTGGCCGGCGATCCTGCGCGCCTTCGAGATGGGCATCGTGGCCGCGATCGTGCTGCTCGCCGTTCCGGCTCTGCTGCCCCTGGCTTTCGGATACCTCTTCGTCGTGGCGTACCACCACTACGACACCCTTTATCGGGCGCTGCAGGGTGCCGCGCCCCCGCGGTGGCTGACCTGGTGCGCCCTCGGCTGGGACGGCCGCACGATCCTCGTCGGCGCGGCGCTCGCCGTGGGCGCGCTGGCCGCTGAACTTCGGGTGGCGTCGGTGTGGCTTCTGTTCGTGTGCGTCATTCTGGCTTCCGTACAGTGGCTGCGTTCGGTGAGGAAGGTGGCCTGATGGGTGAGCACCCGACCATCGCGCAGATTCGCGAGGTGTGTCAGCCCGCGTCCGTGCGAGGTCGACGCAACTCCGAGCACTGGGTCGCCGACGTCTATCTGCGTTCGCTGTCCCCGTACCTCACCTCCCTCCTCCTGCGCACCTCGATCACCGCGAACCAGGTCACGTGGCTCATGGTGGCCACGGGGGTATCCACCGCGTTGGTGATCCTCATCCCGGGTCTCCCAGGGGCCGGTGCTGCCCTCCTCCTGGGCCAGATGCAGATGCTGTGGGATTGCAGCGACGGCGAAGTGGCCCGGTGGCGGGGAACCACGAGCCCGAAGGGTGTCTTCATCGATCGGGTGGGGCACTACACGACCGAAGGCCTGATCCCGATCACGCTCGGGTTGCGCGCAGCCGGATTCCCGGACGATGGGTGGCTCGAGAGTCCATGGCCCCTCCTCGGCGCGCTGTTGGCCGTCCTGATCCTCTACAACAAGGCACTCAACGACATGGTGCATGTCGCGCGCGCATACGCGAACCTCACCAGACTCGAAGACGAAGCCGGAGTGGGAGCGCCCCAGGCAGCGCTCCTGCGACGCCTGCGTGCGATGGCGCGGGCTGTCCCGTTCTACCGTGCGTATCACTCCGTCGAACTGACGATCCTGATCTTCGTAGCCGCGATCATCGACATGTTCCTCGGCGACCTCGCTGCTACGCGTGCGCTCCTGGCCGGTCTGCTGGTCCTCGCGTGCGTCACGGTCGTGGGACATCTGGCAGCGATCCTCTCCTCCCGCAAGTTGCGCGCATGACCATCGGCGTCGTCATCTTGACGATGGGGAGCCGCCCGCACGAGTTGTCTCGGGCCATCGATTCGGTGCTGGCTCAACGCGACGTGGATCTCGACGTCGTCGTCGTCGGCAATGGATGGCAGCCCGAGGGTGTCCCCACCGGTGTCGGAACCCTGGGTCTGTCCGCGAACCTCGGTATCCCTGCGGGACGCAACGCGGGCGCACGTGTGGTCACGGGAGACCTCCTGTTCTTCCTCGACGACGATGCCTGGCTCCCGGACCCGGATTTCCTCGCCACGGTGGCGCGACGGTTCGCCGCCGACCCACGGCTGGGGCTCGTGCAGCCCCGGGTCGTCGATCCCAGTGGCGCGACGGCACCCGGTCGATGGGTCCCTCGACTCCGGAGCGGGGATCCGGCGATGCCAGGGCCCGCCACGTCGCTTTGGGAGGGGGCGACGGTCATCCGACGTGCAGCCTTCGATGCGGCGGGAGGGTGGCCGGAGGAGTTCTTCTACGCGCACGAGGGCATCGATCTTGTCTGGCGGGTGTGGGACGTCGGCTATATCGCCTGGTACGCGGGGGACCTCGTGGTGCACCACCCCGTGATCGATCCGCTCCGCCACGCGGAGTTCTACCGGATGAATGCGCGCAACCGGGTGTGGTTGGCGCGGCGCAATCTCCCCATCGTGCTCGAACCCGTGTACGTGGGGACCTGGATCGGGATCACTGTCGCGCGCGTCCGCGATAGGGATGCGCTCCGGGCGTGGTTCGCCGGCCTACGGGAGGGAGTCAGCACCCGACCTCGGGGGCGTCGTCCGATGCGCTGGTCGACGGTGTGGACGCTCACCCGCGCGGGGCGCCCCCCGGTGGTGTGATCACTCCGCGCAGAAGGACTCGTCTGCGGAGTTCACGTTCGTCGTGAGGTCGCTCGCCACTTCGCTGACCTGCACGTCCTTGACCGCCGTGAAGTCCTTACCGATCACCAATCGCATCGTCTGACCGTTGCCCGGCGTTTCGACACCCGTGGCGCCCGCGGCGTAGATCAGGGTCTTGGCGGAGACGTCCCAGCGAGGGTCGTAGAGCACCGTCGTGGTGGTGTACTCACCGCTGGTGTCGTTCTTCACGTTGACGACGTTGTAGCCCGCGGCGGTGAGAAGTCGCTTGGCGCTCTTGCCCGCACCCTTCGTGCCCGTGGCGTTGATGATCTCGACACGTAGGGTCTCTGGCGCGGCCTTGAGCAGGGGTTGATCCGCCGAGGCCTTCGGTGGCCATGGCGTGTCGTTCTTGATCGCGTCCCAGAGGGCCTTCGCCTTCTTCTTGTTGGCCAGCACCGTGGCTCCGTCCCCGGAGGAGCGCCAGGGGAGCGTCGCGAAGACGATGTCGCCGGGTCGGAGGTTCTGCATGCTGACCGCGAGTTCGGCGACGTTGTCGATGTTCGCCAACTGGGGATCGGTCGTCAGCGACTCCGTCGCGGCATTCAAGACTCCGATGAGGGAGGCGGGATTGAGGAGGACCTCGCTGCTGAGGACCTTGCGCGCCATGGATGAGAGGAATGCCTGTTGGCGACGGATGCGCGAGGTGTCGGAGCCGTCGCCGAGGCCCTTGCGCGTGCGGACGAAGGCGAGTGCCTCCTCACCGGACACGGTGTGCACACCGGCGGGGAGGTTGAGGCCACTGAGCTTGTCATTGACGGGTTCGGTGAGGCAGATCTCCACGCCCCCGACCGCCTCGGTGATCCGCTTGAACGCACCGAAGTCCACGACCATGAAGTTGTCGATGGTCAGGCCGCTCAACTCCTCGACGGCCTTGATCACGCACCCGGGTCCACCGATCACCATGGCCTCGTTGAACCGGCCCTGATAGCCCCCGGCCGTGACGCCGTCCTTCGTGCACTCGGGGAGGGTGATCCGCGTATCGCGGGGAATGCTCACGCCGATGGCACGCGTGCGATCGGCATTCACGTGCAAGAGGATCGTCGTATCCGAGCGCTCGATGTCCCCGTACTTCTTGGCGCTTCCGTATCCGCGATTGTCCTTGCCGACCCGCGAGTCGCTGCCCATCACGAGCACCGTGAACGGCGCCTGCTGCCCGGTCTCCTCGTCGACGACGAGAGATTCGGTCTCGTCGACCACCGTCCCGGTCTGTTCGGAGACGTCGAGTGCCGTGATGTTGTCCCCGAGCTGGCCCATGAGCGTGGTGACTCCGGCCCCCACGACCGTCACGACTAGGACCAGGCCCGCGAGCACCGCCGCGATCAGTCGCGGCAGCCGCCGTCCGCTCACACCGCTCCCTAGGGCCGAGGAAATGCCATGGTAGGTGCCCTCCCACGAGGCCTCCGGTAGGACGCACCCCCGGGGATGAGGGTTCCTGAGAGACTCACCACAGTTTCAGGTGGGACGTGAGGGCCGTGTGTGGCTTGGATTTGCCCCCGCCCCGTGGCACCGTGGTCGTGATGACGGTCGGAGGGTTCCCGTGAGGCGCTGGGTGGTCACCGCGGTCGTGGCGACCCTCGCCACGGTGGTCCCACCGACCCTGACGCCTGCAGGTGCGACGGAGGTGCCCGCGGCGGCGCCGGCGTCCTTCACCCTGCAGGGGTCCGGGTTCGGCCACGGGGTGGGCCTCTCCCAGTACGGCGCCCTGGCCATGGCCAAGGCGGGGTTCGACCCCGCATCGATCGCGACCTTCTACTACCCGGGCACCACGGTGGCCCCGGTCCCGGACGAGATGGACATCCGCGTCAATGTCGACTACCGGAAAACCGAGATCAGTGTGCGGAGTGAGCCGCTGGACCCCTCGGGTGGCGCCATCGACGTCACCGTGAACGGCGTCGCCACGCTCGGCGGGCCCACCGATGTCTTCCGTTTCACGAACGAGGGTGGTGCCGTGCGCGTAACGCGCCTCACCGGCGATGTACCGACGGATCTCGGCGTCGCACCCTCCGTGACCGTGCGATGGGCGGGGACCCGGGCACCGGGGCAGGCCGTCGGAGGACCGACCCTGCTCAACGTGGTGGGGCCTGCGCGCAACTTCGGGTCGCCGGGGCATCGGTATCGCTACGGGTATCTCGACATCTCGCCGAATGCCGGCGCTCTGAACGCCGTCAACGTCGTGCGCATGCATGACGAGTACCTCTACGGGATTGCGGAGGTGTCCAGTTCCTGGCCCGATGCCGCGATGCAGGTGCAGTCGATGGCAGCGCGCACCTATGCGCTCGCAAAGTTCGCCGCGGGGGTGCGCAAGGCATGCGACTGCCATGTGGACGATGGTGCGGGTCCGTACTCCGACCAGATGTTTGCCGGATACGCAAAGGAATCGGGCCCGGGAGGTGAGAGGTGGGTCGGCGCCGTGAATGCCACCCAGTCTGGATCGACCGCCGGCAACGCGATCCTGCACAACGGACAACCGATCACCGCCTTCTACTCCTCGTCCAACGGCGGCTTCACCCACGCCAGTCGGGATGCGTGGGGTGGCGATCGCCCGTACGCCCAGGTCGTGCCGGACCCGTGGTCACTCACCGAGGACAACCCGAATCGCAGCTGGTCGGTCACCGTCCCGCAGCAACGCATCGCGGCGGCCTTCGGCGTCGGGGAGGTGCGCGCCCTGACGATTGCGGAGCGATACGCCTCCGGGGTTCCCAAGGCGGTGATCGCGACGCTCCCGGATGGCACGCAGGCCTCCCGCAGCGGTGCGACCCTGCAGCGGGCACTGCGCTTGAAGTCGCCGTACATCCAGTCCATCGACGGAGTCGTGGGCGCCCCCCTGTCCGATCCCGGGGCTCCGGCGCCGCCGAGCGTTGCCCCGGCGCCCGCACCGCCGGTCGAGCCCGCGCCCGTCTACGAGACGGAGGTACGCCTCGCCGCCGGTCCGGCCGTGGAAGCCCCCGCGCTGGAAGCCCTCGAACTCCGGGCGCGCGTGACGCCGGCGAAGAAAGGCCGAGTGGTGTGGCGCCAGCAACTGGTCGGCGAGGAGTGGATCACGATCGACACGGCGCGCACGGACCGCCGAGGGCGCGTCGTGTTCACGACGAGGAAGCCGTGGCCCCCGGGGTCCGCCTCGACCGAGCGTCTGCTCGTCGTCCGCCAGGGGGCTCCCATCGGTGTCAGCGAGCAGATGACGGTCTCTGTCATCCCGAGCGTCGCGCCGCGCACCGTGACGCTCACCACCCCGACCGCGATCACCGTGGCGGCGGGGGACCGGGTCGAGATCGCCGCCCGGGTCCGCCCGAAGCAGCCGGGACTCCTCGTCCTCCGCCAGGGCCTGACGGATGGACAGTGGACGACGCTGGAACGGGCTCGCACCGATGACCGTGGGCGCGTGCGCTTCGTGATCCGGAAGGCCAAGCCTGCGGGCGCCACCTACACCTATCGGCTTGTGGTGATCGAGCGCAGACAGGCGGCCGGAGCGAGCCCGGAGATCACTCTCACCGTCCAGTAGCCCTCACGGCACATATATATGCGTGACTCCCTCGCGCTCGACGTCGACGGCATCGACCGTCTCTGCGAGGAGGACGCTGGCACCGGAGACCAGGGGCACGAGGAGTGGGATCACCGGGTTGCCGGGGAGGGCGAGGAGGCGATCGCCCGGGCCCACGCCGAGCTCAGCTGCTACGTCGCGAGCCGTGTCGAGGGGTGCGTACGACTCCGGTGACGGGATCACGAGGGCGTCCGGCTGCGACCGCACCAGATCGGTGACATCGTCGACGCCGGCGGGGAGATCGTGCGTGATCGCGAGTCCCCAGGGATGGAGCGAGACGGCCCAGCTCCCCGACGAGGCCTCGGTCACGTTCTCTCCGACGACGACCAGGTCGGCGTCCTCTCTGAGGGTGAGCATGCGTCCCGACACCCAGACCCCGCCCTGCCAGACGGGCAGCTGCCAGTGCCAGGGGAGATCGAGGTGGACCCGGGGCCCCGCGTCGAGTTCGAGGCTGAGTGCATTGGCTACCTTCGCAACCGACGTGGTCAGTGTGGCCGTCGACAACTCGATACGCACGTCATCCTGCATCCACGTCACCAGGGGCTTGTCGCGATCGACTCGCCGCGTGAGAAGTGACCAGACGTCGGACATGCTCCCCATGCTCCCACCCGACTCCGTATGGCAGGCTGCTGGCGTGACAGAGGCGATCCTGCTCGTCGGTGGTCAGGGGACGCGACTTCGTCCGTTGACCATGAGCACGCCGAAGCCCATGCTTCCCGTTGCGGGGGTTCCCTTCACCGTGCACCAGATCACGCGTGCGCGTGACGCAGGTGTCTCCCGCATCGTGCTGGCGACGAGCTACCGCTCGGAGGTTTTCCGGGAATTCCTGGAGGACGCCGACCTCGGTATCGAGGTGGTCATCGCCACGGAGGAGGAGCCCCTCGGCACGGGCGGTGCCATCCGTCATGCGCTTCCCCACCTGCGCAGCTCCGGCAACGATCCGGTCGTCGTCTTCAACGGTGACGTATTGACCGGGGTGGACATCGCCGGACTCGTCGCCCACCACGTACGCACCGACAGCGACGTCACCCTGTATCTGACCCCGGTGCCGGATCCGCGCGCCTACGGACTCGTGCCGACGGATTCCGACGGCAGGGTCACGGCCTTCCTGGAGAAGCCGCAGACGCCGGAGGAGATCGTCACGGATCAGATCAATGCGGGCTGCTACGTCTTCCGCTCCTCGGTCATCGAATCGATCCCCGACGGGCGTCCCGTCTCCGTCGAGCGCGAGACGTTCCCGGGTCTGCTGGCGGAGGGCCGGATGGTCACCGGCGTCGTCGATCGTGGGTATTGGCTCGACCTCGGGACTCCGCTCGCATTCGCGCAGGGAAGTCGCGACCTCGTCCTCGGTCGGGCACCCTCACCTGCGGTGACGGACCCGGGGGAGCAGCGGATACTGGCGGGCGCGCAGGTGGATTCGACGGCACGCGTGATCGGCGGCACCACCATCGGTCGGAATGCACGCGTCGATGCGGGCGCGGTCGTGGACGGCAGCGTCGTCTTCGACGATGCCCATATCCGTGCCGGCGCACGCGTCCGCGACTCGATCGTCGGCCGGGGGGCAATCATCGGGTCGGACACCGTGATCTCGGGCGCCGTCATCGGTGATGGGGCGCATGTGGGCGCCGGCAACGAGCTCCTGGACGGTGTGCGGGTCTGGCCGGGGGCGCACCTCGCGGACGGGACCGTCCGCTTTTCCTCCGATTCCTAGATCAGGAACTCGCGGGGGTCGCCGTCGGGCCGCGGCGCGGCGGGCGCGGCCGGATAACCGATCGCCACAGCGCCGAGGGGTAGCACCGTCGTAGGCAACCCGAGGCTCGCACGGATGACATCCGGGGCGAAGATCGACGAACCGATCCATGCGGATCCGAGTCCCTGGTTCGCCAGCGACACCATCAGGTTCTGCATGGCCGCGCCTCCGGCGACGAGGAACATCTCGCGCTCCGCCTGGCGTCGGCGATCATCGGGGTAGTCGTGGGCCGCCCCGTCGAGCTCGAGGAAGCCCCAGATGACGACGGGCGCAGTCCGCAGGATGTCCCCGCGTCGGATCCGGGCCTCGATGTCCATCACCCCGGGGGTTGCCTCGAGGTCGGCACGCCATGCGGCCGCTAGCGCGTCGAGGAGTCGGGCACGTCCGTCGTCCCTGCGCTGGATGTGGAAGCGCCATGGCGTGCTGTGGTGCGGCGCGGGTGCGGTGATGGCGGCCCGCAGGGCTTCGTCGAGACTGCTCTGGGGAACCTCCGCATCGGTGAATGCGCGCACGGTGCGGCGTTGGTGCACAGCGGTACGACGTGCCTCTGCAACTCCTAAGGAGAACATGTCCTCCTGGGGGGGACGAATGAGGTCTCGCGCGGGCGTATCGACATCGTGTGTCACGTACGCATCCAGCCCGCGTACCACGGCCACCGGTGCGGATCGCGTCTTTCCAGTGGCGAGATCGGCGGCCGAGGCGATTTCGTCGGCGATCGCGATCACGGTCATCTCCAAGGTCCTCCCGAAGGGGTCGATCCTTCCCGTGTGATCGTCGAGTGGCCTCACTCCCGCTGCGCCGATCGCGACATCCGTGACACCTAGGCGCCACGGACGGCCCATGGTGTCGGTGATCACCACACCCAGGACCGTCCCGAGTTCGTCGCGGAGCTCGCGAGCGAGGTCTCGGGCGGACGCGTCGGGATCCTCGGGGAGGAGGACGACCGTCCCGTCCTCGGTATTGCTCGCATCGATCCCGGCAGCCGCCAGCACGAATCCATGATGGGTCTGGACGATGCGTGTCATTCCTCGGGGCGTGGCCCAGGCCGCGACAGTGCGCACGGATTCCCGGTCGATCCACTCCTCGCGACTGACCGCCGGGACGACGCGTCCCTCCACTTTGGCGACGACTTTGCTCGTGACGACGACGATGTCCCCATCCCGCGTGCCAAGCGAGCCATCACTCCACGCGACATCGCGCAGATGCGGGGCGATCAAGCGGACGAGATTGTCACCCTCGGCGAAGGAGTGGTCCAGCGGGACGGAGACGACCTCGATGCGGTGAGCGTCACCGGACACGGGGTCCGGCCAGTCCGAGTGCCGCATCCGCCATGCGTGCCGTGGCATCCGGATCGGTCATGAGGAGGGGAACGGCGGCGCACGCGATCCCTCGTTCCTCGATCGGGGCGACCTCGTCTGCATCGACCGTGTCGACGAGCCACGCATCGATGATTCCCCCGTCACGACGTGCGCCGTAGTGCAGGGCAACCCCCGAAGCGGTGGTGGGGACCCCGATCGCACGGAGGCACGCGTCCGCCATACCGCGCACGGGTGCCCCGCCGATGATCGGCGACAGTCCGACGACCGGCGCCGCGGTCTGTCGCACCGCGTCCCGGATACCGGGGACCGCGAGGATCGTGCCGATCGACACGACCGGATTGCTGGGGGAGAGCAGGACGATGTCTGCCTCCGCGAGCGCCTCGAGGACTCCGGGAGCAGGACGTGCCTCATCGATCCCCACGATGGTGAACCCGTGGGCAGGGAGGGTTGCGCGATGGCGGATCCACCACTCCTGGAAGTGGATCGCCACCCGGATCGGTCCGTCGTCTCCGGCGGTGCCATCGGGATCGTCGACGATCACGTGCGTCTCGGCGCGGTCATCGGACATCGGGAGGAGCGTGACTCCGGGTTGCCATCGATGGCAGAGAGCCGCCGTCACATCGCTGAGCGAATACCCGGCATTGAGCGATGTCGTGCGGACCAGGTGGGTGGCGATGTCGCGATCACCGAGACCGAACCACGTGGGCTCGACCCCGTAGGCCGCCAGTTCCTCCTTCGCATGGAACGTCTCGGCCTCGCGTCCCCATCCGCGTTCGGAACTCACGCCTCCGCCCAGGGTGTACATGAGGGAGTCGAGGTCGGGACAGACGCGCAGCCCGTGGACCCAGATGTCGTCGCCCGTGTTGCCGATCACGGTGATCTCGACGTCGGATTCGGCGACGAGGTGCCGCACGCCGAGGCAGAAGCGCGCCCCGCCCATGCCGCCGGCAAGCACCGTGATCCGCGTCGTCATCGCGGCATCCTGTCACGATCACGGGGCGGGGATGTGTGCTGGATCCGCCCCTCGAAGCGGCCATTTCACGAGAAAACGTCCGATTTCCGTCGATCGGGCTTGACGTGGGGGAATGACATCGTTGTAATACTCCCTGGATACGCACGGACGTGGGTCGAGGAGGTCCATCGCGTGAGCGACAATCTTGCGTTTCTGCCGCTGTCCGATGTTGAGGAACTGGCATGGCAGGAGCGAGCTCTCTGCGCTCAAACCGACCCCGAGGCGTTCTTCCCCGAGAAGGGCGGCAGCACCCGTGAAGCCAAGCGCGTCTGCCTCTCCTGCGAAGTCCGGGTGGAGTGCCTCGAGTATGCGCTGGAGAACGACGAGCGATTCGGAATCTGGGGTGGATTGTCCGAGCGCGAGCGGCGCAGACTGAAGAAGCGCGCAATCTCCTAGTCGCCCGGGGTCCGGGTTTTCGGACCGTACAGTGGGTAGGTGACCGAGTCGCTCGAGTGGTTCGTCGCGGATGACGACCTCGATCTCGATGACGATCCTGATCTCGATATCCCGCGACGTCGACACTGGGTCAACGCCGTCATTGTGGCCCACGATGGCGCCACCTGGCTGCCTGCGGTTCTCACGAAGATCGCAGAGCAGATCCGCCCACCGGACGCCATCGTCGGAGTGGACAACGCCTCCGGCGATGACAGCGCCCGCCTCCTGCGGGACTCCCTGACCGCTGCCCGCGTCCTGGAGACGGGCATCAACGCCGGGTTCGGCGGTGCGGTCGACGAGGGACTGCGATTGATCGGGGAATGGGACCTCCCTGACGACGTCGTGGAATGGATCTGGCTGTTGCACGATGACAGTGCCCCCGATGCCGACTGCCTGGACAAGCTCCTGCTCACCGCGGACATGTTCCCCTCGGCGGCGATCCTCGGACCCAAGATCCTGGGGTGGCACGACCGCCGCCTGCTGCTTGAGGTGGGTGTCACCGTGGACTCCGACGGCAGGCGTGTCACGGGTCTCGAGCGACGCGAGCACGATCAGGGTCAACACGATGGGGCGCGAGACGTGCTCGCGGTCAGCACGGCGGGGATGCTCGTGCGACGCGACGTGTTCCAGGAGCTCCAGGGATTCGACCCGTATCTCCCCCTGTTCCGGGACGATCTGGACCTCTGCTGGCGGGCGTGGCGTCGGGGTCACCGCGTCATGATCGCCCCGGATGCAGTCATCCATCACCGCGAGGCATCGGCGCACGCCCGTCGACGCGGTGACGACCATCCCCATCGCGACGACCGCGAGGCAGCCGCCCACCTCCTCCTCGCGCACGCCAATCGCATCGTCGCGCCGCTCGTCGCTCTACGTCTCCTCGTGGGCAGCGCGATCCGATCATCGGTCTACCTCCTCGGCAAGGACGTGCGCTCTGCGCGCGACGAGGTCACGGCCGTGGCGCGCGTGGCCTTCCATCCAGGGCGACTCCACGCGTCGCGGATTCTGGCGCGCGAGGGTGCGACGGAACCCGCGTCGGTGGTCCGCCACCTGCGACCCACGACCTGGGACCAGGTTCGCGGTGTCGCGGAGGCGGTCGGCGGCTACCTGACCACGAGTAGTTCCGCACTGAGTCCGAGTGTCAGCGCTCTGGAGAGCGTGGATGAGTCAGCGGCCTACCTGCCGGACGACTCCTCGGGTCGTCTTCGTCGCGTTCTGCTCAAGCCGAGCGTCCTGCTGACACTCGCGCTGGTCATGATCGCGATCGCAGCGACGAGGACTCTCTGGTTCGGTGCTGGCGTGATCCAGGGGGGCGCGCTGCTCCCCGCGCCCCCGGGGGCATCGGATCTGTGGTCCACGTACGTCGAGGCATGGCACGACGTCGGACCCGGATCCACGACCCCGTCGCCCCCGTACCTGATCGTCCTCGCGGTGCTCGCGACCGTGCTCCTCGGTAAGGCGCCCTGGGCCATCGCCGTGGTTCTGATGCTCGCCGTGCCCCTGGCCGGATGGTCGGCCTACATCGCATCGCGGGACATGGTGCCCTCGAAAATCACCCGCGCGTGGATGGCTGCGGCGTACGCACTCCTTCCCGCGATGACGGGCGCCGTCGCATCCGGACGAATAGGGACGACGATCGCTGCCATCGCGCTGCCCTTCGCGATCCGATCACTCTGGCGGCTCACGACACCGCGCGGATCCCTGCGTCGTGCGGCAGGCACGGCCCTGATCATCAGCATCGTTCTCGCGGCCGTGCCCGCGATGTGGATCGTCCTCGTTGCGGCGACCGTGCTCCTGACCCTGCGACGGGTGTCGCGCCAGGTAGCCGTACGGCTCACCCTCGCCCTCGCTGTTCCCCTCGTCGTACTCATGCCGTGGACGTGGTACCTCGTCACCCACCCTGCTCTGTTCCTGCTCGAGCCCGGCCTCCCGCGTGACTCGTTGATTGATCCGGAGCTCGCACCCCTCGATGTCATCGCCCTCCACCCCGGTGGGCCGGGCATGACCCCGCTCTGGGTGACCGGAGGCATCGTCCTGGGCGGCGTCCTCGCGCTGCTGCGGCGCGACACGCTTCGCCTGGTCGGGGCGTGGTGGATCATCGGCATGCTCGCGCTGGCGGTCGGGATCGCGCAGTCCCTGGTGACGGTCGTCCCGCCGGGATACTCCGCCGCGATCGCGCCCTGGCCTGGGCCCGCGACCTTGGTCTGGGGTCTAGCGCTCATCTCCGCGTGCGGGGTCGCAGTCGGGGGCCTCCGTGAACGTTTCGTCGGCTCGAGCTTCACCATCTGGCAGCCGATCGCGGTGCTCGCGGTCATCGGTGCGATTGCTGCACCGATCGTGAGTGCGGTGTGGTGGGTGCCCGCGCGTGACCTCGCGGTGGCGCGAGCGCCGGAGTCGCCTCTTCCTGCATTCGTCGTCGCGGAGGCGGCGAGCCCTCAGGCCCCGCGCTCACTCGTCCTCGCGAGTTCGCGTGCCGGGGCGGTGGGGTATTCGCTCGTCAACGGATCGGGGGAGATGCTCGGAGATGCGGAGACCCTGCCTCCGGCCGATGTCTGGGACACCTTCAATCAATACGTCGGGTGGATGGTCTCGGGCCGTGGAGGTCCCGAGGTCCCGGCGATCGCGTCGTACGGCGTGCGTTATGTCGTGCTCGATCGTGGATCGACCTCCGATCTCGTGCAGACCCTCGATTCCGAGCCTGGCCTGCGGCGCCTGTCCAGTGCCGACGACGCGGTCCTCTGGCGCATCGCCGGGGTCACATCACGTGCGCGCGTCGTGGCCGAGGGCGCGGAGTCGCCGATGGGTCTGGTGAGCCCGGACGTCGTCGGTGTGGATCCGTACATCGACCAAGCGCTCCCCGAGGGTTCGGGTCAGCGTGTGATCGTTGTGGGCGCGACCCAAGATTCCGGATGGCGCGCGACGTCGAATGGTGTGGCACTGACACCCGTCATCGCCCCCGAGCCCGTCGCCTGGTCCGCCGCGTTTCTCGCCCCCGAGGGGACGGCTCCTGTGCGCGTGTGGTTCGACGCCGGGACGCGTCCTTGGTGGCTGGGCGCCCAGGCGCTCGTCGTCGCCGCCCTGATCGTCCTCGCGCTCCCGTCGCGTCGTGCGTTCGACCCGGATCCCGATGGTGAGGGCTCGCCATGAGCCTGATCCGTCGACCCGACCTCACGGTGCGCTGGACGATCGTCGCGATCGTCGCGCTCATCGCAGTCGCACTCCTCGGTGAGGTCGTCGCGCGCGTGATCGGTACGGCGCCCTCCGAGCCGGCCGTGACCCGCGAGCCACTCGCCTCCCAGGTACTTCTATGCCCGGAGCCGGGTGCGGGGGGAGACCTCGGAGTGCGGGTGACCGCCGCCGTCGTCCCGGGCCAGCCGGGTCAGGACTCGGGCGCGGGCACCGCCGGTCTGGCGACCCTGCCGGGCGCCGGCTCCGCCTCGACGCCGATCCGGCAGGTGGGGGAGCAGGGGCAGATCGAGGCCTTCGGCACGTCACTGCCCCCGATCGTCGCCTTCGGCGAGGGGTCGCTGGCTCCCGGCCTCGTGGCCGACCAGTGGGGACGTGACCCGTCGGGCCGCGGACGCGGGATGGCCAGCACCGCCTGTGCTCCCGCGGCATCGGACTTCTGGTTCGTGGGCGGGGGCGCGGTCGCCGGTAGGCGCACGCGCGTGGTGTTGGTGAACCCCGACGAGTCCTCCGCCATCGCCGATGTGATCATCCACGGACCCGACGGCATCATCGACTCTCCCGCCAGCCGCGGACTCGTCGTCAAGGGTCGCGAGCGACTCGTGCTGCCGCTCGACGTGGTCGCGCCGGGTGTCAACGGCACTGCGATCCACGTCATCGTCCGCACCGGACGACTCGGCGCCTCGGTCGACGATGAGCAGCGTTCGGGACTCGCGTCGATCGGCACCGACTGGATCCCGCAGGCTGCAGCTCCTGCCACCCGCGTCTACGTACCCGGGATCATCAACGGTGACGGTGCGCGAGTGCTATCGATTGCGTCGGTTGGAGACGAGGATGCTCTCGTCAACTTACGGATTATCGCGCAGGATGGTTCCTACGCCCCGGTTGATCGGAGTTCGATCGAGGTGCCCGCGCAGTCGGTGGCCACGTTGGATCTAGCGCCGGTGCTCCCGCAGACTCCGGATGGTGTGCTTCCCGCGACCGTGGAGCTGACGAGCGACGTGCCCATCGTCGCGGGCATGCGCCAGTTCTTCGGGGGTCGCCGCGTGCAGGACGACACGAGCTTCGTCGGTGGGTCCCAACCGTTCACCGGTCCGTCCGCGGTGACGGGTCTTCCGGTCCGCTCCGCGACCGACGTGCGAATCGCCATCACCGCACCCGAGACCGCGGCATCCGTCGACATCACCCTGCTCCCCTTCCGGGGTGGGCGTGAGGCGGCGGTGCCCACCGAGGCGCGTCGCGTCGACATCGCGGCCGGCCAGCTCCGCTGGCTGCGTCTCGAGCCGCCTCTCGATGTGGAGTGGTACACGGCCATCGTCACGCCCACCCCGGAGTCCGGCCCGGTGCTGGTGGCGCACCGGGTCCGGGAGAAGTCCCGATTCGGCGACCTCATCACCGGCTACTCGTGGCGGCCGCTGCGGACCGAGGTGACGGTGCCGACCGCCACGCAAGATCTCTCCGTGGGCGCGCAGTAACGGCGAGCCTGAGGGGGAAATGTCCGTCGGACCGCTACCGTCCGTGAGGTGAGTCGACGACGCTGCTCCAAGCCGTCGTGTTCGCAGCCCGCCGTATCGACTCTGACCTACGTGTACGCGGATTCGACCGCCGTGCTGGGTCCGCTCGCCACATACGCGGAGCCCCACTGCTACGACCTGTGTCACATGCACAGCGAGCGGATGACGGCACCCATCGGGTGGGAGATCGTGCGGATCTCTCCGGATCCCGATGCCCTGAAGCCGTCGGTCGACGATCTGGAGGCGCTCGCCAACGCGGTTCGGGAAGCCGCGCGGCCTCGTTTCGATTCCTCCGATCCCGAGCCGATCCACACGCCCGGTGCGGTCGAGGTCGCGCGGCGCGGGCACCTGCGTGTGCTTCGGTCCGTGGACGAGTCCGAGCAGGCCGGCACGATGGGCTACCAGCAACGGCTGGACTCTGACGACACCTGGTAGGTCGTTCGCCACTAACCTGATGGTGTGAGGGACCTCGGCTCGATAATCAAGGCCTACGACGTCCGCGGCGTGTACCCGGACCAACTCGACGAGGACCTCGCCCACGATGTCGGCGCCGCATTCGTGCGCGTTTGCGGTATCGCCGATGCTGAGGGAGCCGTCGTGATCGGACACGACATGCGCCCCTCGGGACCCGATCTGGTGGCGTCCTTCGCCGAGGGAGTCCGAGAGCAGGGATGCGATGTCGTCCTCATCGGCCTGGCCAGCACCGATGGCCTGTACTACGCATCCGGGGCGCTCGGACTCCCGGGCGCGATGTTCACGGCAAGCCACAACCCGGCCAAGTACAACGGGATCAAGTTGTGTCGTGCGGGTGCGGCGCCCGTGGGGCAGGACTCTGGTCTCCGCGACATCCGCGCGCTGATCGAGTCAGGAATCCCCGCCGGCATGGGCCGCATCGGTGAGGTGACGCAACGCGACGTCCTTGCCGACTACGCCGTCTTCCTCCGCTCACTCGTCGACCTCTCCTCGATCCGCAGGCTGCGCGTGGTCGTCGACGCGGGCAACGGCATGGGCGGCTTCACAGTCCCGGCTGTCCTGGCCGACGCAGCAGGGCTTCCGCCGCTGCCGCTCGACATCATTCCCATGTACTTCGAGTTGGACGGCACCTTCCCGAACCACGAGGCCAACCCGATCGAACCGGAGAATCTGCGCGACCTCCAGCGCCGTGTGGTCGAGGAGGGTGCCGACATAGGGCTCGCATTCGACGGAGACGCCGATCGCTGTTTCGTCGTCGACGAGACCGGGGGGATCGTCAGTCCCTCGGCGCTGACCGCGCTCATCGCCGCCCGAGAGCTCGCGCGGCATCCGGGGGCGACGATCATCCACAATCTGATCACCTCGAAGACGGTCCCCGAGGTCATCGCGGAGCAGGGTGGCGTCGCTGTGCGAACGCGCGTGGGTCACTCGTTCATCAAGGCGACCATGGCCGAGACCGGCGCCGTGTTCGGGGGTGAGCACTCGGGTCACTTCTACTTCCAGGACTTCTGGCGGGCGGATTCAGGAATGCTGGCTGCCATGCACGCTCTCGCCGCGCTGGGAACGGCGGAGCCCGGCGTCACCTTCTCCTCCCTCATGGTGCCGTTTGATCGATACGTCGCGAGCGGGGAGATCAACACCGAGGTCGGCGATCAGGCTGAGGTCACTGCGCGGATCAAGGATCGCTATGCGCAGGTGTCGGGCGTGGACGTCGATGAGCTCGACGGGCTCACGATCGACGGTGGCGACTGGTGGTTCAACGTGCGTCCGAGCAACACCGAGCCCCTGCTTCGGCTCAATGCCGAGGCTCGCTCGGAGGAGATGATGATCCAGGTGCGCGATGATGTCCTGGCCATGATGAAGGGAAGTGCATCGTGAGTGGACCTCTCGGATTGTCGGAGAACCTGTGGGCGGTCCTCGCGTGTCCGTGTGATGCCCACGGCGCAGTCGTCGCGGACGAGGAGTCCGGGATGATCGTGTGCACGGTGTGTGCTCGCCGATTCCCGGTGCGCGACGGTGTCCCGGTGATGCTGCTCGACGAAGCACTCATGCCCCCGGCGGTAGGCCAGTAGTGCATCGCATCCGAGGGGCGCTCAAGGACTACGACTGGGGCATCCCCGATGGGCTCGCGCGGTGGAGCGGCGAAGCCGACGGCCGACCCCAGGCCGAACTCTGGTTCGGGCTGCACCCCAGCGGTCCCTCCCCGATCATCGACGGTGTCGGCACGTTGGCCGACGCGTGCGCATCCGATGAGGTCCCTCTCCTGGTGAAGCTGCTCGCTGCAGCCCGACCTCTCTCGATCCAGGTGCATCCCGACGCCACGCAGGCGGCGCGTGGATTCGCCGCCCAAGGCGATGCCGCGATCTACAGCGACGATCGCGAAAAGACCGAGTTGCTCGTTGCGCTGGAGACGTTCGATGCATTCTGCGGATGGCGGGACGTGACCGAGGCCGCAGCGGTGCTGTCTCACCTCCCCGGTACACAACAGACGATCGACGCCCTGCGCGCTGGAGATCGCGTAACCGCCCTGCGCTCCCTACTCGAGTTGGCGAACACAGTCGACCTCGAAGCGTGGAATGCGCAACTGCCCGACGCAGTCCGCACCGCGGGGCTCCCGGAGAAGGACGTCCGGGCCTACGCGACCGTCGTGTCCGAGTACCCGCGCGATGCCGGCGTCCCCGCCACTGTGCTGTTGGCCTTCATGACCCTCGACCCCGGCGACGCCGTCTACGTCCCCGCGGGGGTCCCGCACAGCTACATCCGTGGGATCGGCCTCGAGGTGATGACCTCATCGGACAACGTGCTGCGTCTTGGCCTCACCAGTAAGCCCATGCATATCGACGAGGCCTTCGCATGCTTGGACTGGGAATCCAAACCAGAGATCATCCGAGGTCAGTCGCGGATCGCGCCCAGCAGCGCGCCCTTCGCCGTCGACCTGGTCCAGGACGCGTGGGTCGAGACCGGCCGTTATCGCCTGGTGCTGGCCATCGATGGCCCCATGCACGTGGAGTCGGACGGAGTCCGGCTAGAGCTGGCCCCGGGAGAGTCCCTCGCCCTCACGGCCGAGGAGCCGACGATCCACGTCCAGTCGGCAGGTCGCGGGGCTGTGGTCCGCGCCACAGCCTGACGTGTCCGATGTGCGGCACGCCGAGTGTCTGGCAGACTAGGGGTACAGCGGTCCGGAGCCCTGGTTCCCGCTGGTCCGCGAACCATCGAAGCCTCGTGCCGTTCGCTCCCACACAAGCCGCGTAGGCGTTCACGAGGAGTTGTCATGTCGTTGATCAAGTCGGATGGAACCCCGGACTACAAGGTGGCCGATCTCGGTCTGGCCGAATTCGGTCGAGACGAGATCCGTCTGGCCGAGCACGAGATGCCCGGCCTGATGGCCATGCGGGCCGAATACGGCACGAGCAAGCCGTTGTCCGGTGCGCGCATCACCGGGTCGCTGCATATGACCGTGCAGACGGCCGTTCTCATCGAGACCCTGGTCGCCCTGGGTGCCGACGTGCGCTGGGCCTCCTGCAACATCTTCTCCACGCAGGACCACGCAGCGGCGGCCGTCGTCGTCGGCCCCCACGGCACCCCGGAGAACCCGCAGGGTGTTCCCGTGTTCGCGTGGAAGGGTGGGACTCTCCCCGAGTACTGGTGGTGCACCGAGCAGGTTCTGCTCTGGCCGGATGGCAAAGGTCCGAACATGATCCTCGACGACGGTGGGGACGCGACTCTCCTCGTGCACAAGGGAACCGAGTTCGAGGCGGCGGGCGTCGTCCCGCAGCCCGACGAGACGACCTCGGAGGAGTACGCGGTGGTCCTGGAGACCCTGCGCCGCAGTCTGACCGAGGATCCGCTGCGCTGGACGACGATCGGTGCCGGGATCAAGGGTGTGACCGAGGAGACGACCACCGGCGTGCACCGTCTCTACGAGATGATGCGTGATGGTTCCCTTCTCTTCCCGGCGATCAACGTCAATGACTCGGTGACCAAGAGCAAGTTCGACAACAAGTACGGGTGCCGGCACTCGTTGGTCGACGGCATCAATCGGGCTACGGACACCATGATCGGCGGCAAGGTGGCCGTCGTGTGTGGCTTCGGCGATGTCGGCAAGGGTTCGGCGGATTCACTGCGTGGCCAGGGTGCCCGCGTGATCATCACCGAGATCGATCCGATCTGCGCCCTGCAGGCTGCCATGGACGGGTACCAGGTCGCTCGACTCGAGGATGTCATCGACAGTGCGGACATCTTCATCACGGCGACAGGGTGCTACGACGTCATCACCGTCGACCACATGGCCCAGATGAAGCACCAGGCGATCGTGGGCAATATCGGTCACTTCGACAACGAGATCGATATGGCCGGCCTCGCCCAGGTTCCTGGAATCGCACGCAAGACCATCAAGCCCCAGGTGGACGAGTGGACCTTCCCCGATGGCCACTCAATCATCATGCTGAGCGAAGGACGCTTGCTCAATCTTGGCAACGCCACTGGCCACCCGTCCTTCGTGATGAGTAACTCGTTCACCAATCAGGTGCTCGCGCAGATCGAGTTGTTCACCAAGCTCGATCAGTATCCGTTGGGCGTGTACACATTGCCCAAGCACCTCGACGAGAAGGTCGCGCGCCTGCACCTCGATGCACTGGGGGTCCGACTCACGGAGCTCTCGAAGCCGCAGGCCGAGTACCTCGGCGTCGACGTCGCCGGACCGTACAAGCCGGAGCACTACCGCTACTAGTGGCCGCGGGGCCGCACGGTGTGCGGCCCCGCGTAGCCTCCGCCCATGGTTCACATCATCGGCGGTATCGGCACGGTCCTCGTCCTCCTGGCCTACTTCCTCGTCTCCACGGGGCGGTTGAAGTCGGCATCCCTGGGCTTCCAGGGGACCAACCTGGTCGGAGCGGCTCTCCTCACCGTCTATGGATTCATGCTGTTCGCGTGGGCGTCGGTCGCCCTCAACGCGATCTGGGGCCTCATCGCCCTCGTCGCTCTCCTGCGCGTCCTGCGCGTCCGCCGCCGCACGGAGCCCGTCACACCCGAGAACTAGGTTCGACCCATGTCAGCTCCGCCGGACTATCCGGGATGTCCGGCGACGGTCCTCGAGGCCGAGGCGGCCGGCGTTCCCCTGGTGTCACCCCGGTGGGGTGTCCCGTCGGCGATCGTCGCCATCGTGCTATCGATCGTGTTGGCGGTCATCGCGGGAGTAGTGACGCTCGGATTAGGTGCCCCGCTCGCCATCACGGTCATCGCCGGAATCGTCGTCCCCTGGATCGGTTTGGCCGGGTGGCCCATGCTCGTGACGCGGTGGCGGGGCAATGGTCCCCGCATCGACCTGGGATTACGCCTCACGTGGTCCGACGTCGGCTTGGGCATCGGTGTCGGCCTGGCGGGGCTTCTGATCGCGGTTGTCGTGGCGCTGATCACCCAGGGGATCGCGGGAGACTTCACCTCCGCCGCCGGCGAGATCGCCCTCGAGCTGCAGAGCGAGGGGACTGCGGCGATGTTCGTCTTCGCCGTCGCGATCATGGTCGGTGCCCCAATCGTCGAGGAGATCGCCTTCCGCGGATTGCTCTTCAATGCCCTGCGCAAGAAGGGTCTGGGCGTCCTCCTGACGATTCTCATTTCGGCCGCGGTGTTCGCAGCATTCCACTTCGAGCCGATCCGGTTCTTCATCCTGCTGCCCATCGGGATCCTCTACGGATGGCTGCGCTGGAAAACCGGTGCGCTGGGGGCCCCGATCGTCGCCCATATGGTGAATAACGGCCCCGCCGCCGTAGTCCTTCTCCTGGGCTTGCCCGAGGTGACACCATAGGGCCATGTCGAGCCCGGCGGGAATGACTCGAGGCGTGGTCCTCGTCGTCGATGACGACGCCGCCTTGTCGGAGATGTTGGGCATCGTCCTGCGGGGCGAGGGGTTCGAGCCTGTCTTCTGCGCCGATGGGTTGAGCGCGCTGGAGGTCTTCCGCAAGACACAGCCCGATGTCGTGCTCCTCGATGTGATGCTTCCGGGTCGGGACGGCATCGACGTGTGCCGCGCCATCCGAGCGGAGTCGGGGACGCCCATCGTCATGTTGACGGCCAAGACCGACACGGTGGACGTCGTCGTGGGTCTCGAGTCCGGCGCCGACGACTACGTGGTGAAGCCCTTCAAGCCCAAGGAGTTAGTCGCACGCATCCGGGCGCGCGTCCGTAGGCGGGACGACGCCGTGCCCCAATCTCTCTCCATCGGCGATCTCACCATCGACGTCGCCGGGCATACGGTGCGTCGCGGCACGGAACTGCTGGCTCTGACGCCGCTCGAATTCGACCTTCTCGTATGTCTCGCGCGTAAACCAGGACAGGTGTTCTCGCGAGAGGCCCTCCTCCAGGAGGTATGGGGCTACCGGCATGCCGCCGATACGCGACTGGTCAACGTCCATGTCCAGCGCCTCCGCGCGAAGATCGAACGGGATCCCGAACGTCCGGACGTGGTGCTGACTGTGCGGGGAGTCGGGTACAAGGCTGGTCCCGGCTAACGATGCTGCGCGCACTCCTCTGGCTTCCTCGATCAGTGCGGCGGATCTGGCGGAGATCCCTCCTCGTTCGCGTCACGATCACAGCGCTCCTCCTATCGGTGCTCGCCACGGCGGTGCTCGGGCTACTCCTCCTCTCCCGCATCACGACTGGGCTGCTCGACGCCAAGGAGCGCGTCTCCGTCGGGGAGGCATCGGCGGGCCTGAGTGAGGCGCAACGGCTGCTCGACGCGGCTGACACCGGCCCTGCCGCACCTCCTGCTGCGCGCGTCGTGGACAGTGTCGTGACCGCGCTCGCCACCCGCGCGGGTTCGCCGGCGACCTTTGACGTGCTGCTCCTGGCGTCGGATCCCTTGGCGGACGCGCCGGAACGCGGGACCAACCTCGTGGCGGTATCGAGCATCCCGCAGGCTCTCCGCGACGCAGTGACCTCGAGCAAGCGCCAGTCCTGGACCTACACCGAGATCCGATTCCTCGATGGACGCGCTATTCCCGGTCTCGCGGTGGGCGCCCCGCTCACGATCCCGAGCGTCGGCCCCTATGAGCTTTACTACCTGTTCCCGTTGACGCAGGAGCAGCAGACCCTCGATCTCGTCCGCAGCTCGCTCGTGGGTTTCGGCGTTATCCTCGTCGTCAGCCTGGGCCTGATCGTCCTCCTCGTCACCCGTCAGGTCGTTCTCCCCGTGCGGGCGGCTGCGCAGACCGCGCGCCGACTCTCCTCCGGCCATAGGGAGGAGCGGCTGCCGGTCCGGAAGGACGACGACCTCGCGCAATTGGCGCGCTCCTTCAACGAGATGGCCGAGAGCATCGACCTGCAGATCGGACAGTTGCAGGAACTCTCGCGACTGCAACAGCGTTTCGTGTCGGACGTGTCGCATGAGCTTCGCACCCCGCTCACCACGATTCGCATGGCCGCGGATGTGATGTACCAGGAGCGCCGAACCTTCGACTCGGACACCGCTCGCAGCGTCGAACTGCTGCAGAACCAACTGGATAGGTTCGAGGCTCTGCTTGCTGACCTCCTGGAGATCTCCCGCTTCGATGCGGGGGCCGCGATCCTCGACGTCGAGCACGTCGATCTGGCCACGCTCACGCAACGCGCGATCACGGCCAGCGAACCTCTGGCCCAGCGATCGGGGGTCCGCATCTCCTTCGCCGCCTACTCCCGCCCGTGCGGAGTGCAATGCGATCCGCGCCGCATCGATCGGATCCTGCGCAATCTCATCGACAACGCGATCGAGCACGCGGACGAGAGCGGGGTGGTGATCGAACTGGCGGGGGACAGCGACGTGGCCGCGGTGACCGTGCGCGATTTCGGTGTCGGTTTGCGTCCGGGGGAGTCGTCCCTGGTCTTCAATCGATTCTGGCGAGCCGATCCCGCCCGAGCACGGACCACGGGGGGTACGGGACTGGGCCTGGCCATCGCGCTCGAGGACGCCCGCCTGCATGGTGGCTGGTTGGAGGCGGACGGCGATCCGGGTCAGGGTGCATGCTTCCGGCTCACGCTCCCGCGCGAGGCGGGCGGACGGGTGAACCATTCCACCCTTCCTCTCCGCGAGGAGCCTGCCGATGAGACCACGGGGAGCACCATCGTGATCGACGCGTCGCACGGACCGCGACCATGAACCGAGCCTGCATCGCGATCCTCGCCGTCGTCGCCCTCGGGGTGGCCGGGTGCTCCTCCGCAGGCGAGAGCGGGGTACTCAGGGGTCTGTCCGCGCAAGTGCCCACCAGTGGTCCGATCGAGCAGGGTGATCAAGTCGCGAGCTCGGACACGAATCAGTTCATCCGAGTCATCGCCAGCCCTCCGACCCCGGGCATGACCGCGCTCCAGATCGTGCAGGGATTCCTGGAGTCCTCGGCATCGTTCGACGGGAACCACGCCGTCGCCCGCCAGTACCTCACCCCCCAGGCGAGCCAGGACTGGGATCCGGGTGCAGGTGTCCGGGTCTACGAGGGGAATCCGACGTTGACCGAGTCCGGTCCGACGGTGCGCATGGTGGGAAGCGAGGTCGGCCGGATCGCCGCCGACGGGCGTTACGAGGTGGCGTTGCCCGGGAGCGAGATGCGCCTGCGTTTCGCCTTGGCCCGCGTCAACGGTGAGATCCGCATCGCGTCCGCGCCCGATGGACTCCTGCTCTCCCAGGTGGACGTGGATCGTGCCTTCCGGAGCCATGCGCTCTACTTCTTCAACCCCGGCTTCACCAGCCTCGTTCCCGACGTGCGCATGGTGCCGGTGATCGGCCCTGGGCTGGCAACCACGCTCGTCCGCCGACTCATCGACGGGCCGAATCCGTGGCTGCAACCGGCCGTGCGTACGGGATTCCCCGCCGGGGTAGACCTCAACATCGAGGCGGTACCGGTCGATGGGGGAATCGCCCGCGTCGACCTGACCGCGAGCGCGCTCGTCTCGGACACCCCTGCGCGGGTCGCGCTCTCCCAGCAATTGGTCTGGACCCTGCGGCAGGTGCCGGACGTTCAGTCGGTGTCCATCACCGCCGCGGGTCAGCCGTTCATCGTCCCGGGGGTGCCGAACCCCCAGCCGCGGGACGCATGGCCTGACGTCGATCCGGATGCACTGGGGCCTGGTGCCCGGGGCTTCGTCGCCACCTCGGTCGGGGTGCGCGAGTTGTTCCTCCAGGGGACCCGTGCCGTGCCCGGGGCGGCCGGGGGCGACGATCCCGTCATCGGTGACATCGCCGTCTCCTCGGACAGCGGGCAGGTGGCCGGCTTCGACATCGACGGCGTGCTCTACACGGCGCGTCTGGCCGGTGGAGCAGCTCTGATCGAGCGAGGGATCTACCCGGGAGCGACGAGCCTGGCCTTCGATGGGGAGTCCGTGCTGTGGGTGGTCGACTCGGGTAACTCACTCATCGTCATCGGGAACGAGCCGCGGGCGATCGTGGTCGATGGCCTCCCGCGCAACGCCCGGCTCGTGGCAGCAGTGCCGTCCCGCGACGGCACACGTGCCGCGCTCATCGTCCGGGAGTCCCAGCGCTCCACGGTGATGGTGGCACGCATCGTGCGCACCGGCCCCGCCGAGGGTGGACCCATCGCGGTCGAGGCACCGATCCGCGTCGAGAACCGGTTGGCCGAGGCCGTGGACGTCGCCTGGTCCGGATCCGACTCCCTCGCCGTCTTGGGCAGCGAGAGCGCCGGTTCCCTGCAGGTGTACGACGTCGCGATCGGTCGCGGTTCCTTGGCCGGGCGGGGGACGCCGGAGGCCCCGATCTCCGTCGCGGCGGCGCCCGGTCTGCCCACCCTCGTGGCCGCCGCGGACGGGGTCGTCTACGACAACAGCGGGGTCGGCTGGCAGGGGCGCGCGAATGCGTCATCGCCGACGTACCCCAACTGACGGGGTCCCCGTCAGCGCCACGGCAGCTGTGAGATGCACGCCCGCGTGCATGAGAGTCGCGGCCGCCTCGCGCATCGTGGCTCCCGTAGTCACGACATCGTCGACCAGGATCGCTGCTTCTGTGGGAGGTGCGCCGCGCACGCGGAATGCACCGGCTACTGATGCCTGACGATCTGCACCCCCCAGACTCTTATCGGCTCCCGTGACGCGAGAGTCGAGCAGGCACCGGTGGATGCGCAGGCGGAGGGCGCCCAGGTGGATCGCCTGCTCGAGGACGCGATCGATGGGAGTGAAGCCTCGAGTCCGCCGAGCCACCCTCCGGGAGGGCATCGGTATGGCGATTTTGGCTGCGCCGTCGTCGATGGCACCCGCATCTGCGAGCGCGGCGGCCAATGCGATCGCGAGCGGGCGTGTCAGGGAGAGATCGGCATGATCTTTGAATCGGTAGACGATCTGACGACCAGTGCCCGCGTAGTCCAGCGGCGTGATCACGGGCAAGCCCACCCCCGGTGCAACGTCGTCCAGTCGGAGTCGGGTGTGGAGGCGCACCCGAGGCCGAAGGGCTGTGGAACAGTCGACGCACAGATTCCGGCCCGGACGATCGCACCCGGCACAGCATCGACCCAGGATCAGGTCCGCCACGGCGGCTCCCCAGTCCCTGGAACGTCCCATGAGGACAGTCCGCCATAGTCGGCACCGGAACCTCGCACCCGTCGCCTCGACCGGAGTGGAAATCCCCCTCTGGGGACAACCGCATACGATGAGTGGTCCGTCGTCCTCATGGAAAGGGTCCTCGCGTCGTGGGTGTTCTAGACAAAGTCCTCAGGGCTGGAGAAGGACGCACCCTTCGCAAGTTGGAGAACATCGCGCGTGCGGTGAACTCGATCGAGGATGATTTCGTCTCCCTCAGCGACGAGGAGCTGCGCGCTCTGACCGGCGAGTTCAAGCAGCGGTACGCCCAGGGGGAATCACTCGACGACCTGCTGCCGGAGGCGTTCGCCACGGTGCGGGAGGCGGCGCGCAGGACCTTGGGTCAGCGTCACTACGACGTTCAGATCATGGGAGGTGCCGCCCTGCACTTGGGGAACATCGCGGAGATGCGCACGGGCGAGGGAAAGACCCTGGTATCCACGCTCCCGGCATACCTCAATGCGATCTCGGGCAAGGGTGTTCACGTGGTCACGGTGAACGACTACCTGGCCGAGCGCGACTCGGAGTGGATGGGTCGCGTGCACCGCTTCCTGGGGCTCGAGGTGGGCGTCATCCTCTCCCAGATGCCCGCTGCCCAGCGCCGGGCCGCGTACGCGGCAGACATCACGTACGGAACGAACAACGAGTTCGGCTTCGACTACCTGCGCGACAACATGGCCTGGTCGAAGACTGAGATGGTCCAGCGCGGCCACAACTTCGCCGTCGTCGACGAAGTGGACTCGATCCTCATCGACGAAGCTCGGACCCCGCTCATCATCAGTGGCCCGGCGGACCAGGCCACACACTGGTACGCGGAATTCGCGCGTATCGTCCGTCTCCTGCGTCGCGACGAGGACTATGAGGTCGATGAGAAGAAGCGCACCATCGGAGTCCAGGAGAGCGCGATCGATCGTGTCGAGGACCAGTTGGGGATCGACAATCTGTACGACACCGTGAACACGCCGCTCGTCGGATTCCTCAACAACGCGATCAAGGCCAAGGAGCTCTTCAAGAAAGACCGCGACTATGTCGTCATGGACGGTGAAGTCATCATCGTCGATGAGCACACGGGCCGCATCCTCAAGGGCCGTCGCTATAACGAGGGCCTGCATCAGTCGATCGAGGCCAAGGAAGGTGTCGAGATCAAGGCTGAGAACCAGACTCTGGCCACTGTCACACTCCAGAACTTCTTCCGTCTCTACGACAAGCTCGGTGGCATGACCGGTACGGCCATGACGGAGGCAGCTGAGTTCAACCAGATCTACAACCTCGGTGTGGTCCCGATTCCGACGAATCGTCCGATGGTCCGTGTGGATAGATCCGACCTCGTCTATCGCACCGCGGAAGCGAAGTACGCCGCTGTCATCGAGGACATCGTTGAGAGGCATGCAACGGGTCAGCCGATCCTCATCGGCACCACCAGCGTTGAGAAGTCCGAGTTGCTGTCGAGTCTGCTCAAGAAGAACGGCGTGCCGCATGAGGTCCTCAATGCCAAGCAGCACGAGCGTGAGGCCTCGATCGTTGCCCAGGCGGGCCGGAGGGGCGCCGTGACGGTCGCGACGAACATGGCCGGGCGTGGCACGGACATCATGTTGGGTGGAAATCCGGAGTTCATGGCGTCGGCGGCATTGGCACAGCAGGGTCTATCGCCCGTGGAGGACCCGGAGGCCTACGAGGCAGCCTGGCCGGCAGCGCTGGAGAAGGCGACTGCGGCCGTCAAGGCTGAGCACGACGAGGTTGTCTCCCTGGGTGGTCTGTACGTGTTGGCCACAGAGAGGCATGAGTCCCGTCGCATCGACAACCAGCTGCGTGGTCGGTCTGGACGGCAGGGGGACCCAGGAGAGTCGCAGTTCTACCTGTCCCTCGAGGACGACCTCATGCGCCTGTTCAAGGCGGATATGGTCGATGCGTTCCTGCGGCGCTTCAACGTTCCCGATGACGTCCCAATTGAGGCGAAGATGGTTACCAACGCCATCCGCTCCGCTCAAACCCAGGTCGAGGCGCAGAACTTCGAAATCCGCAAGGACGTCCTGAAGTACGACGATGTGCTGAACAACCAGCGGTTGGTGATCTACGGAGAGCGCCGGCGGGTCCTCGAGGGGGAGGACATCGCCGACCAGGTGCGCAGCTTCATCCGGGACACCGTGGCGGACTATGTCCGGTCGGCGACGGCGGACGGCTATCCCGAGGATTGGGACCTGGAGAAGTTGTGGACGGCGCTCCGTCAGCTGTATCCCGTGTCGCTCACGATCGAGGATGTCGAAGCCGAGTCGGGCGCGGGACGAGCGGGTTTGAGTAGCGAATTCCTCGTCGAGGTCATGGTTGCCGATGCCGAGGAGGCCTACGTACGGCGTGAGGCCGAGCTCGGTGAGGAGGTGACACGCGAACTCGAACGCCGGGTGATCCTGTCCGTACTCGATCGCAAGTGGCGCGAGCACCTGTACGAGATGGACTATCTGAGGGATGGAATCGGCCTGCGCGCCATGGCTCAGCGCGATCCGCTCGTCGAGTACCAGCGCGAGGGCTACGACCTCTTCGTTGCCATGATGGATGCGATCAAGGAAGAGACCGTCGGGTACCTCTTCCACGTGGATGTCCAGGTGACCCAGCAGGCGCCCGCCGATGGTTCTGAGGGCGGTGCCGAGGTCGAGCTCGTCGAGAGCGTCGACGTCGGGCAGGTGGGCGTCTCGGCTGAGGAGCCCAGCCATCCGCAGATCGACGCCAAGGGTCTCGGACCCAGCCGTCCCCAGCACCTGGAGTATTCCGCCCCGGACGAAGATGGGGGCATCGAGCGCGGATACATAGACCAGGATGGCGAGGAGCCGATCCGTGTCGATCCGAACGCCTCCCGCGCCGAGAGGCGACGGGCGGAGCGTGCGAACCGCAAGCGACGCGGCTAGCGCATCTCGACGGCGGTGACCACCCAACGTCCCCGGTAGGCCTGCAGACGTAGGGCGACCGCGGACGACCTCTGGGCACCGACGACCACCGCGCTCGCTTCCACGATTCCGGGCGCCACCCTGCAGCAGCGCACACCTCGAATTCGTCGTAGGCGCGATGTCGACCCCTGGCTTCGGGCGGCAGGGTGTCGAGCAAAGCTGCGACCGCGGGCCGCGAGGAGCGAGAGTTGCGACTTGGCTACCCAGCGGGTCAGTTGGGCGGGAGGCCGTTCCCCGTGGGCCACTTCGACGATCGCTCGGGTGATCTGGGCAGTCCATGCGACGGGGTCGGGCATCGCATCTCCAGGACCATCGACGATGTCGACGGGCGCCGCGGGATGGGCGGGGATGCCCGGTGCGACCTGCCAGGAGAGGGGCAGGGTGAGTTGCCGTGGGCCGTCGGCGAGGCCACCCTCGATGAGGGAGAGGTGCCGTGGCCGTGGCTCGGTCTCGACGGGTAGACGTGACGTGGTGATGCTCATGGCCCCTCCTGGGATTCGACCCTTAGCCTTCATTTGCTGCAGTTTGATGCTGTTTGATGAGCCCAGCATCTGCCGGGGTCACGGGGATGTCAAGGGGAAGGGGCTGCCGGTGGACAACCCGTGACCTCCGCATCTGGAATGGGCCGCCCTCGTGCGGTCCAAACCGGGTTTCGGGAAGTCGCCCGGGGTCCATCTCAGGGGCATGGAGGAGTCAGGGGACCAGCGCATCTGGGACGAGATTCGGGCTTCCTTGGTCACGAGCGAGATCCAGGTGGAGTCGCGCCAGGATGCGCACGCCGTTGCGACAACGGAAGTGGCGCTGATGCGGCTCGACGACAGGGGACGGCGGTCACGCGTGATCGAGGTGCATGTCGCCGGCAAGATCGTGACGGGGCGGATCTCGATGTGGACGCATGACATCGCCATTCTCGAATCCGGCCAGGATTCCTGGGCGATCCGAGTCGGGGCCATCGATGCCATCGTCGGACTGGGGCGTGCGCTGCGAACTCATGTGGAGGATCCCGCCACCGTTCGATCCATACTGGATTGCTGGTCGCTAGATGAGGTGGAGGTGTGGACCCCGAGCGGTCGGTTCCACGGTCCCCTCGTGGTCGCTGCGGATCATCTCGAAGTTGCGGGGGTCGTCATCCCCTGGCATGCGGTGCGGACGGTGCGTCGACGTACCTAGGAACCGTCGTCGACCGCCATGTTCCCCGACTCCACGGATGCGCGCGTCTGCTCGTACATCCTCGCGATGTAATCCTCGAGGGCCGTCGATTCGATGCGCCACTGGCCACGTCCACCCACCTTGATCGCGGGGAGTTCGCCGCTGCGCACAAGCGCGTAGGCCTGGGACGCCGAGACGTTCAGAGTCTCAGCAACGTCGGCCAAGGTGAGGAATCGCCCCATGGCCGCATCGTGCCAAATACGGATCCGTCTGCGCACCCCAGCCTGTGGATAACGAAAGACGTCGGAGCCGCGCATGGCGGATGCTGCGTCCAGAAGACAGGAGGTGCCTATGGCCGGCATAGCGGATCGTCCCGCATCGCGGATGCGGATGCCCCGGTGGACGGATTTCCGACTTTGGTTGGGCCTCGTCGTGGTGGTGGGGGCGATGTTCGTGGGTGCGCGCGTGCTCTCGGCGGGAAGCGACACCGTGACGGTCTGGCAGGCGACACGTGATCTGTCCCAGGGTGCGGCGATCGCCGATGTGCGGCCGGTCACGGTCGCCCTCGGTGATGCGAGCGAGGACTACATCCCCGCGGACGAAGCCGTGTCCGGGGTTGTCCTCTGGCCGGTGGGGGCCGGTGAGCTCGTGCCGCGTCGGGCGCTCGGCGCGGGGAGTCTCACGGGGATGCGACTCGTCACCGTCCCGGTCGACCCTCTGCACCTCCCGCCGGGGCTGATGCCCGGAGACCTGGTGGACATCTGGGCAACTCCCGGAGGTGGCGCGAACGTAGTTCCTGTCCCCGAGCGCGTCGTACCGAACGTGGCCATTGCCTCCGTAGCGGAGGACATGGTGGGTATCGGAGGCCAGATCCCCGTCGTCCTCACGGTGGCAGAGGCGGACGTCCCACGCCTCGTTGCGTCCATGCGCGGAGGAGACCTCGACCTCGTTGCCGTACCCCTCGCGAGCCAGTCAGTGACGGGTGACACCTCTGACGGAGGCGTGAATGCTCTCCCGTGACCGCAATCGGGTCATCTGGTGTACGCCGGGAGTCGGTTCGGAGGGGGCATTAGTCGGCGCAGTGCGTGACGCGGGGTGGACCATCGCTCGGCACTGCGTCGACGCGGCCGACGTCCTCGGAGCCGCGACAGTCGAGCCGGACCCGATCATCGTTGTGTCTGCCGGCGTGCAACGAGTCGATCCCGCGGTCTGGGCGGAGATCTGCACCGCGGCGAAGGCGGTCATGGTGATCCGTGGACAACGTGACACACCGGTACCTCGCGGAAGCGGTGTCGTGCGCGAGATCCCCGTCGAGTATGCGGTGGAGGCTCTCCCGAAGGAACTCGATGCGGTCCGAGCCCCTGGACCACCCGGGGGCGCCTCGGGACGCGTCATTGCGGTGTGGGGGACCGCCGGAGCACCCGGGCGCACCACGGTCGCGATCGGGCTGGCCGAGTCATGGGCGCGCCGCGGTCTCCGCGTGTGCCTCATCGATGGGGACACCTACGGACCGGCCATCGCGCACAGTCTTGCTGTCGTCGAACCGACGAGCGGACTGCTGTTGGCGTGCAAACATGCCGAGCAGGGATCCCTCGATCAGCAGTCGTTGGTGCGTGCTCTGCGTTCGATTCGGCCTGGCTTGGACGTACTCACCGGACTCGACGATTCACTCCGCTGGCCGGAGGTCCGCCCGGACTCCCTGGTGCGCGTCCTCGACCTGTGTCGGGCGCTCTTCGATATCACGGTTGTGGACATTCATGACTGCATCGAAGTGACGTCCGATCCGATCACCGCGATGCGGGGGGAGCGCAATGGGATTGCACGAGAGGTACTGGGCGCTGCGACCGGCGTCGTGTCGGTCGCTCGACCCGATCCCGTGGGTGCTGCACGCCTCGTTCGTGCGATGGCGAACTTGTCGAGCCTGGATTCGGGGATCGTTCCCCTTGTCGTGCTGAATCGGCTTCGTCGACGTTCGGATCTGGACGAGGTTCGCAGGGTCCTCGCCCGGGTCGGAAGTCGAGCGTCGCTAGAGGGGATACCGGAGGACGGGGTCGTCACGCGCGCAGCCGCACGCGGCAGTCTCCTCGGCGAGATGCGAGGGCGATCCCGGGCACGCGCCGGCTTCCAGCGGCTAGCCCAGCAGGTCGCCGCCGCTTAGGGCGATGGGAGGACGACGACGGTGTCGCCCTTCTTGGCCCAGTTGTAGAGGAACTCGGCATCGTCGGCGGCCATGCGCACGCATCCACCTGTCGCCACGGGAAGGCCCAGTTGATCTTCGTCGTGCATCATGCGCCCGTCGTAGTAGATCGGGATGCTGTGAAACCCGATAGGGGTCTTACCGTCCAGGCCGTAGGCGAATCGGGTCATGTGATCGAACGTCACTCCGGAGTTCGGGTTGCCACTTCGCTCCGATTGCGAGTAGATCGTGTACGTGCCCTGCACCGGTCGATCCCAGCGACCGACGACGGGGAAGCGCGCGACCACCGAGTTGTCCTCATCCATGAGCCACACGTGCATCAAGGTCTTGTCGTAGACGATGCGCCGCCCCGTACCGTCGTCCAGCGGACGCAGAGGGACGTTACGCGCCTTCTTCGTCCGGGTCGCGGCCTTGGGCTTCTTGTACTTGGCCGGACGGGGACCCTCGGCGCCCAAGGCGATGACGTCGACGGGCTCCGATGACGGCGGGGAGATGGCTGCGGGATCCGGCCATGTGAAGTTCGGCTCCGCTGCAGCCTCGGGGGAGGTGGCATCGGAGGCGGAGGCGGTGGGCACGAGCATCCCCACCCCGAGTCCGGCCGCGAGGCTGGCGGACAGGAGGGCCGCGAGAACCCTCCGCGGGAATCTCCGAACCATCGCCAGCATGGAAGCACCGTACCGCCGCAAGGCCTGGCGCGCGGACCCGATGGGGGAGCGTGCATGGCGGGGAAGGTGCACCTCAGCAGGGTAGGGGGCGATGGTGTCCGCTAGACGCACGTCCGGCGGTGTGGCGCATGCGAGGATTGCTGCCGAGGAGGTTGCGATGCACTCTCCACGACGGGGATTAGTGCTCGGCGGTGGCGGTGTCCTGGGGGGCACATGGTCCGTCGGAGCCCTCGACTCCCTGTCCGCGCACGGCGTCCACCCCGAAGACTTCGAGATCGTCGTGGGAACGTCGGCGGGTTCCGTCCTCGGCGCGCTTCTCACCCTGGGCGTCTCCTTGGAGGAGATGCGGGGCCACTACGCCGGGGACGATGTCGACACAGGACCCCTGGCCCACTACTCGTTCGATCCCGATGAGGCGACCGGCGGCCACCGTCCCGGCATCCCGCGCCTGATCGGTCCCGGCTCGCCGTCCCTCATCGCGTCGAGCATGCGCCACCCGGGTCGGCTCCCCGCCACGGCCGTGTTATCCGCGCTCCTGCCGCCGGGATCGCGCTCCCTACATCAGGTGACTCATCTCATCGACTCGGCCAATCCGGAGGGCACGTGGCCGAATCGCCTGTGGGTCGTCGCGATGGATTTCGTTGACGGACATCGTGTCGTCTTCGGTCGCCCTGGCGCACCCGTTGCGCGCCTCTCCGACGCGGTGGTGGCCTCGTGCTCCATCCCCGGGTGGTTCGCACCGGTCACGATCAACGGCCGCTCCTACGTGGATGGGGGAGCAGTCTCCGCGACGTCGGTCGATGTGCTCGAACACATGGGACTCGACGAGGTGTACGTCATCGCACCCATGGTGTCCTTCTCCGTCGACCATCCGAACACCCTCGGGGCCCGACTCGAACGTCGCTGGCGCGGAGAAGTCACGAAAGCCTGCATGGAGGAGGTGGAGACCGTTCGGGCTCAGGGCACTCACGTATTCGTCCTGGGTCCCGGCCCGGAGGACCTCCATGCGATGGGTGCCAACCTGATGGATGCATCACGACGTCGACTCGTCCTCGAGACCTCCCTGCGCACCTCGCCTCTCGGATGGGAACAGTCCCTGGAGTTACGCGCGTCCTAGCCACTCGGAGGCCAGTCGCTCCTCGGTGCGCAAGTATTTTGTG
The DNA here is from genome assembly GCA_964495555.1 of uncultured Bifidobacteriaceae bacterium. Taxonomy (GTDB): domain Bacteria; phylum Actinomycetota; class Actinomycetes; order S36-B12; family S36-B12; genus VGCC01. The sequence continues at coordinate 62,146 of CAZBWA010000001.1, forward strand.
GTCTGCTTCGCCGCCTCCTCCTCGATCGTGCCCCCCACGAATGGGACCTTGGCCGTCATGCGGCCGATCGTGGTGATGGAGCATCCGGCGGCCGTCGGGCGGAGCTCGGCAGTCCCGTCGAAACGCAAGGGCCCGGAGAACCGCACCGAGACCACCGCGGAGCGTGACCCGTCAGAACCCGGTGCCGACCACTCCTGGATCTCCGTGACGTCGATGGTCTCTCCGACGAAGGATCGCGCCACGGCTGGCACGTCGGCCGGCAAGAGGCGCTCCGTCCGCACGGTGATGGCGGAATCTGGATCACCGGAGACGTCGATCGTGGTCCGGAGCGAGCCCGTGGCCTGGCACTTCTCCTCGATATACGCGGGGTCGATGAGAAGTCGAAATGTCTGGAACGCATCCGCAGGGAACTGCTGTTCCACGTCCAGGCTCGTACTCACACGCCGATCGTGGCATACCTGGCCGCGGGAGCGCTCCTCCCGCGAGGCGGAAGGACCTTTCCAGACTCGGGGAGGACTACCGTGGGGAGGGTTCCGGGCCAACGTGTGAAGAGGCGATACGCGTGACCGATCCTGCGTCGAAGGCATCCGTCCCCGACCTAGCGACCCTGGTCGCCCACTTCCGGCACCAACTGTCGACCGGCGAAGTCTCGCGCTACGGCGAGGATCACCTTCGCGACGAGGTGCGATCCATGGCGGAGTGGGCCATCGTCCGCGAGCCGGACGTGGCGTTGATCCGGGCCTTCGACACGACAGCGGGCACCATCGTGGAGATCGTCACCGATGACATGCCCTTCCTCGTCGATTCCGTGACGAATGAACTCACGCGGCGTGGTCGGAACATCCGTCTCGTGCTCCACCCGCAACTGGCCGTCGAGCGTGATCGGGAAGGACGTCTCCTGCGAGTGCTCGATACGGCTGTCTCGCATGCACCAGGTGCGATGGCCGAGTCGTGGATGCGATTCGAATTGGAGCGCGACTACCAGGACCACGACCTGGAGTCGCTGGTGTCGGGAGTCAGGCGCGTCCTGGGAGACGTGCGGCGCGCGGTCACCGACTGGCCTGCTCTGGAAGCCGCAGTGAACGCGGTCGCGACCGATCTTCTGGCGCAGCCGCCAGTGGGCATCCCCGGGGAGGATGTCGAGGAGGCTGCTGCGTTCTTGAAGTGGATTGCGGCCGGAAATCTGACTCTGCTCGGCTACCGGGTCTACGACCTCGTGACCGTCGACGGCGAGGAGGCCCTGCGTGGAGTTCCCGGGACCGGCCTGGGAATCCTGCGACGCGAGGGATCCCAGGACGCGGCTGTCTCCCCGAGTTTTGCGGTTCTTCCCGCCTCGGTGCGCGCGAAAGCGCGTGAACCCGAGATCCTCGTCATCACCAAGGCCAACGCCCGTTCGACGGTGCATCGATCCGGATACCTCGACTACGTGGGGGTCAAGAGGTTCGACGACCGCGGACGGGTGATCGGTGAGCATCGGATCCTCGGCGTCTTCGCTGCGCCCGCCTATACACGCAGCGTTCTGGATATCCCCGTGCTCCGTCGTCGATTCGACGGGGCCATGGCGGCTTTGGGCTTCGTACCCAACTCGCACAATGCCCACGATCTCCAGCAGTTTCTGGAGACCTACCCGCGCGACGAGTTGTTCCAGATCGGCCAAGAGGCTCTTACAGAGACTGCCTCCGAGGTGCTGCACATGCAGGGCAGACGTCAGACGCGTCTGTTCTTGCGTCCCGACGCCTACGGAAGGTCCGTCTCGGCACTCGTCTACCTGCCGAGGGATCGCTACAACACCACCGTTCGGACAAGAATCGCCACCATCCTCCAAGCGGCGTTCGGAGGGACCTCGGTCGATTTCACGGTTCTCGTATCCGAATCGGTTCTAGCCCGGTTGCTGTTCGTCATTCGTGTTCCGTCCACACAGGGAGTCCAGACCGTCGACCCGGTATCCCTCGAGGCGCAGATCGCGGCTGCGACGCGCAGTTGGTCCGATGACTTCGCCGATGAGGTCGTCGCAGTGTTCGGGGAGGATCGGGCTCGCCACATCCTTCGGACGTACGCGGACGCCTTCCCCGAGGCGTACAAGGAGGACTTCCACCCGGGAGATGCCGTGGCGGCGGTAGAGGTCATCGAGAGTCTGGGTGATGGGGGACTGGCCCTGCGCATGCGGCAGGGTGAGGATGCCCTGCGATTCAGTATCACTCGCGTCGGAGAAGCCGTACCGCTGTCGCGCGTCTTACCGATCCTGCAGAACCTCGGGTTCGATGTCCTCGACGAACACCCGTACGAAATAGTCCGCCGGGATGCCCCCGACGCCTGGATCCTTGACTTCGGGGTCGTCGGCCCCGCGGGTGCCCCTGACGTCGAGGACGACCTCCTGCGCAGGACCGAGGACGCCTTTCAGGCATCGTGGAGCGGCGAGTGCGAGATCGATACCTTCAACTCCCTCGTGGTTCTCGCCGGATTCTCCTGGCGCGAGTGCACGGTCATGCGTGCCTACTCCCGGTACCTGAGGCAGATCGGTTCCTCCTTCAGCCAGGGCTACATCGAGCAGTCCGTTCTTGCGCATCCTCATGTTGCGAGGTCTCTCATCGATTACTTCCACGTGCGCTTCGACCCGGACGATGATGCGGACCGCGTGAACCGGGCCGAGCACTTCAGCGCACGGATCGAGGGGCAGTTGGTGGACGTGCCGAGCCTCGATCAGGATCGCATCCTGCGCTCTTTTCTGACGTTGATGCAGGCGACCGTGCGCACCTCGTACTTCCGGCGTGCGGAGCAGGAACCCCTCGCGTTCAAGTTCGAGCCTCGGCGCATCCCCGATATGCCACTCCCGCGACCCGCACATGAGCTATGGGTCTATTCCCCGCGAGTCGAGGGAGTGCACCTCCGATTCGGGGATGTGGCACGCGGTGGGTTGCGATGGAGCGATCGCCGCGAGGACTTCCGCACGGAGATCCTCGGACTGGTGAAGGCCCAGCAAGTCAAGAACGCAGTCATCGTGCCCGTGGGAGCTAAGGGCGGCTTCTTCCCGAAGCGGCTCCCGGATCCCACTGGTGATCGCGAGGCCTGGCTGGCCGAGGGACGCGGGGCCTACGCCGATTTCGTCAGGGCTCTCCTCAGCGTGACCGACAACCTCGTGGAGGGCTCGGTCGTTCCGCCGGCGGGCGTTGTGCGCTACGACGGTGATGATCCCTACCTGGTGGTCGCGGCGGACAAGGGAACCGCCACCTTCTCGGACCTAGCGAATTCGATAGCCGAGTCCTTCGGTTTCTGGCTGGGCGACGCGTTCGCCTCGGGCGGTTCCGTGGGATACGACCACAAGGCGATGGGTATCACGGCGCGTGGAGCATGGGAATCGGTGAAGCGTCACTTCCGGGAGTTGGGGATCGACACTCAAACCCAGGACTTCACCGTCATCGGGATCGGGGACATGAGCGGGGATGTCTTCGGTAACGGGATGCTGCTCAGTGAGCACATTCGGCTCGTGGCCGCGTTCGACCACCGGGACATCTTCATCGATCCCAGCCCTGATGCCGTGCGATCGCTGGGTGAGCGCCGGCGCCTGTTCGAGCTTCCGCGGTCGAGCTGGGCCGACTACGACGCCTCCATCATCTCCCCGGGTGGCGGGGTCTTCTCCCGTTCGGCGAAATCGGTTCCGCTGACCCCGCAGATCCGCGAGGCGCTGGACATCGAGCCCGATGTCGAGCACCTGACTCCGGACGAGCTGATCTCGGCGATCCTCATGGCACCCGTTGATCTGCTGTGGAATGGCGGTATCGGGACCTACGTCAAGGCACAGAACGAGGCCACAGCGGATGTCGGCGATAGATCGAACGACGCGATTCGCATCAACGGTCACCAGTTGCGCGTCAAGGTCGTCGGGGAAGGGGGCAACCTCGGCCTGACACAGAAGGGTCGCATTGAGGCGGCGCGTCATAAGGTCAGGCTGAACACGGACGCCATCGACAATTCCGCGGGTGTGGATACCTCCGACCATGAGGTGAACATCAAGATCCTGCTCGATTCCCTGGTCCGCGCAGGTGCCATGACGATCGAACAGCGCAACGCGCTCCTCGCCGAGATGACCGACGATGTGGCTCGAGCGGTGCTGCAGGACAACTACGACCAGAACGTCGTACTCGGGAACGCCCGCCGTGGCGCTCCTGCCCTGATCACGGTGCACCAACGGATGATCAAGGAGATGGAGCGTCGCGGGATCCTCGACCGAAGCCTTGAGTCACTCCCCAACGACGAGGAGTTCATGACCCTGATCGAGGCCGAGTCCCACCTCACGTCCCCGGAACTGGCGGTGCTCCTGGCCTATTCGAAGATCTGGCTGACCTCCAATCTCAACAGGTCGACCCTCAGCTCCGATCCGTGGTTCCGGACAGCCCTGCACGGCTACTTCCCTCCCCAGATCCGGGAGCGTTTTCCCGACGCCATCGACTCCCATCCCCTCCGGGGCCGGATCATCGACACGGTCATCGCCAACTCGCTTCTCAACGTCGGGGGCATCACCTTCGTCTACCGCGTCATCGAGGAGACGGGTGCCTCGGTCGTCCAGGTCGTCCGGGCAGCCACAGCCGCCATGGAGGTCTTTGCCATACGCCAGATGTGGGACTGGGTGAATGGGCTCGACAACACGGTCCCGACGAGCGCCCAGAGTGCCCTGCAGTTGGAGACCCGGCGGCTCCTCGACCGTGCGACCCGATGGTTCCTTCAATTCCGGGGCGGGGAATTGGACATCGCCTCCGAGGTCTCCGGCTTCCAGCAGACGGTCGCGGAATTCGCCCACCAGGTGCCCGAAATGCTGCGTGGAAGTGAAGCGGAGCGTTATCGGCGACGGGTCGAGAGATTCGTGCACGCGGGTGCTCCGGAGGACCTTGCCCACGAAGCGGCGTCGGCCCTCGATGCCTTCGCCCTGCTCGACATCACCGACATCTGTTCACGCACGGGCGAAGCGGCTGGCACCGTCATCCCGCTCTACTTCACATTGTCCGATCGCTTCGACGTGGACGAGACGCTCATCCGCATCACAGATCTTCCACGGGGTGATCGATGGACGTCGCTCGCACGTCAGGCGTTGCGGACGGATCTGTATCAGGTCATCGCCGCGCTCACCGATCGCGTCATCCGCGTGACCAATGCTGCCGATGCCCCTCTGAGCAGGGTTGAGTCGTGGGAGACGGCCCATGCCGAGGGCGTGTCCCGCGCCCGCACGACCCTTCAAGAGATCGCATCGATCGAGCACCCCGATCTGGCCACGCTGTCGGTGTGCCTCCGAGTGCTGCGCAATCTGGTGGCGCAGGGGGACGTCACCGGCTGATCAGAAACGGTGCCGATTTCGCGCCACCCATCGATAGACGATCTCGGTCCCGACTCGGATGCCGGGGGCGTCGCCGATCACACCGAGGATCCGCCATCGTCGGTCGCCCGTGCGCAGTGCCGCGCAGATCGCGGCCCCCCCGGAACGGACTTCACCGGTTGCGTCGACCCACTGCACGGCGTCGCGACACTGGTCTTCAGTGAGACCCAACGACGGCAGGTCGGCTTCCTGCCAGGGTTGCATGGGCATCTGGGGATCGACGTGGCGCCGACCCCACTGCGCGGAACGACTGCAGAACCCGCAGTCCCCGTCGTAGATGAGCACACACAATTATGGAGGCCGGTCCGGTGAGCCTCCTGCAATGGTTTTGCAGGTGACGAACCTCGAGGGATCGCCCGGCGCGGACCCTCGTACCGTGGTTACCTCACCGAATATTGGAGGTGTCCGTGGGACTCCCACCTCTCGTGGACCCCGCAGGCGAGCTGTCGCTGGACGAGGTCCGTCGCTACAGCCGCCACCTGATCATCCCCGACGTGGGTATGACCGGGCAGAAGCGCCTCAAGCAGGCCCGCGTCCTCTGTGTCGGCGCGGGAGGACTTGGCTCTCCTGCGCTCATGTATCTCGCCGCAGCTGGCGTTGGCACGTTGGGCATCGTCGAGTTCGACGTAGTCGACGAGTCGAATCTGCAACGTCAGATCATCCACGGTCAGAGTGATATCGGACGTTCGAAGGCGGAGAGTGCCCGCGACACGATCAAGGAGATCAACCCCTTCGTCGAAGTCGTCATCCACCCCGAGCGTCTCGACTCCTCAAACGTCATGGAACTGTTCGCCGACTACGACCTCATCGTCGACGGCACGGACAACTTCGCGACGCGGTATCTGGTGAACGACGCGTGTGTGCTGCTGGGGAAGCCCTATGTCTGGGGCTCGATCTACCGCTTCGACGGTCAAGCATCGGTGTTCTGGGCGGACTACGGACCGTGCTACCGGTGCCTCTACCCCGAGCCGCCACCGCCCGGGATGGTGCCGTCCTGCGCCGAGGGAGGAGTTCTCGGTGTGCTCTGCGCCTCGATCGGATCCATCCAGGTCACCGAGGCGATCAAGCTCATCACCGGGATTGGCGACTCCCTCCTGGGCCGGCTCATGGTCTACGACGCGCTGGAGATGAACTACCGGCAGGTGCGCATCCGTAAGGATCCCCACTGTGCGGTGTGCGGTGACAATCCCACGGTGACCGCCTTGATCGACTACGACGCCTTCTGCGGCGTGATCTCCGACGCCGCAGCCGAGGCGGCGCGGGATTCGACGATCTCTGTCCACGACCTCAAGCGCATGCTCGATGAGCGCGCGGCAGGGGAGCGGGACTTCGTGCTGATCGATGTCCGAGAGCCGATCGAGTGGGAGATCGTGACGATCGATGGAGCGGAGCTCATCCCGAAGGGCGAGTTCCTCGACGGGTCAGCACTGGGGAAGCTACCGACCGACAAGCAGATCGTCCTCCACTGCAAAGTCGGTGGCCGCTCGGCGGAAGCCCTCGCAGTACTCAAGGGGGCGGGCTTCTCCGATGCCGTGCACGTGGGTGGCGGCATCAACGCCTGGGTCAGTCAGATAGAGCCGTACAAGCCCAACTACTGACGTCCGTTGCGCGAACTAGACAGCGCAGGCCATGTCCGACCCACAGCACATCGGCGACTTGATCTTGCCGTGTCCATTGGGGCAGACCGAGATGCCGATGCGCGCGCCGTCGTCTTTGACGAGGACGTCATCGACGAGGGCGGCCTCACAGGCACCGCAGGTGGTGTTGACCGACATGCCGCACGCGGGGCAGGTATAGAGAGCCATGGCTGCACGCTAGCCCACCCGAGCCCGTCCGTCAGGCGAGTTGCACCTCCGGGAGAGTCGCCAGCGCTGCGGCGAGCCTCTCGTCAGTGAAGTCCTCGTCGACCATGGTGCCGTTGAGGAAGGACTCGTAGGCGGCGAGGTCGAAGTGACCGTGGCCGCACAGCGCGGTCAGGATCACCGTCTCCTCTCCGGTCTCCTTGGCCTTGAGCGCCTCGCGGATGGCCAGTGCGATCGCGTGGGTGGGCTCCGGAGCAGGCACGATTCCCTCGGTGCGAGCGAATTGCAGCGCCGCCGCGAAACACTCCGTCTGGGGAACAGCCGCCGCATCCATCATCCCCAGCTCGTAGAGGTGCGAGATGAGTGGTGCCATGCCGTGGTAGCGCAGACCACCCGCATGGATCGGATCGGGGATGAAGTCGTGGCCCAGGGTGTGCATCTTCATCAACGGAGTCATGCCCGCGGTGTCGCCGAAGTCGTAGGCGTAGACACCCTTGGTCAGCGATGGGCAGGATGCCGGCTCCGCGGCCAGGATCCGCGGGTTCATCTTCCCGGCCATCTTCTCCCGAATGAAGGGGAACGAGAGGCCTGCGAAGTTCGAGCCACCACCCGTGCAGCCGACGATCAGGGTGGGGGTGTCCCCGGCCATCTCGAGCTGCAGGAGCGCCTCCTGTCCGATGATGGTCTGGTGCAGCAGCACGTGGTTGAGCACAGACCCGAGCGCGTAGCGGGTGTTCGGGTCTTTCGCGGCGACCTCGACGGCCTCGGAGATCGCGATACCGAGTGATCCGCTGTGGTTCTTCGGGTCCGCCCCGAGGGCGCGACCGATGTCGGTGACGTCCGAGGGGGATCGGTGGATGGTCGCTCCGAACGTCTCGATCATGAGGCGTCGGTACGGCTTGGCATCGTAGGAGGCGCCCACCTGCCATACCTCGCACTCGAGGTCGTAGAGGGCGCATGCGAACGCGAGGGCGGTGCCCCACTGCCCCGCACCTGTCTCCGTGGTCAGCTTGGTCGTGCCCGCCTTCTTGTTGTAGTAGGCCTGGGGCACCGACGTGTTCGGCTTATGCGATCCCGCCGGGGACACGCCCTCGTACTTGTAGTAGATGCGGGCAGGCGTGCCGAGGGCCTGTTCGAGGCGGTGCGCTCGGAACAGCGGTGACGGCCTCCACTGACGGTAGACGTCGAGTACGCCGCCGGGGATGTCGATGTACCGCTCGGTCGACACCTCTTGCAGGATCAGGTCGATCGGGAACAGCGGCAGGAGGTCGTCGGGCCCGACCGGGTCCATCCTTCCCGGGTGGAGCGGAGGCGGCGGAGGAGCCGGCAGGTCGGCGAGGATGTTGTACCACGCCGTCGGCATCTGGTCCTCGGACAGGACAAACTTGTGCTGGTTGACGGTGTCGCTCATGATGCCTCCTCAGGTCACGGGCGACGCTAGTCGGCACCCGAGGGGTCATCAACCGATTCGCACCATTTAGCGGTGATCAGGCGCTGGTCCACCCATTGCGCTTGTGGCTGCCATCGCAGAACGGCTTGTTCGCGCTGAAGCCACAGCGGCAGAGGTAGCACTTGTCCCCCTCTTTCAGCACCGCCCCGTCGGGGTCTTGGACGACTGTGACGCCGCTGACCTCGAGGGGACCGTCGGGCAGGGGGGTGATCGTGACGTGATCGCTCATGGGCGAAGCCTGCCGGGTCGCGATGGCCCGCGCATGTCGGGGTCAGAGGAGGCCCTTCCGGGTCAGGTTCGTGAAGGCCCAGTAGCCGGGCAGCGTGGGCAGCCAGAAGGTGATGAGTCGGTACAGCAGGACCGATGACACTGCGATACCCGCATCCAGTCCGGCGGCGGTGAGGCCGGCGGCGAGCGCGGCCTCCACGGCGCCCAGACCGCCCGGGGTGGGCGCTGCCTGGCCGATCGTCGCGCCCGCCAGGTAGACGACGGCGACGACGGCGATGTTCATGGACCCACCGAAGGCCTCGACGCACGCGTAAAGCACACCGATGTAGGCGACGTTCAGGAGCAGCATCCCGCCCACGCCCTCGATCAACTTGAACGGGCGCTGGGCCACGGTCACCAGGCGCGGGCCCACTTCGCGGAGGAGCGGTCCCACCCGTCCGGTGATGAGCCGTCGGACCGCGGGCACGGCCAGCAATGCCAGGGCGAGGACGGCCACGGCTGCCACGCCGATGACCGCCGCGCGCGGCGGATCGAAGGTGAAGTCGGCCTGCGTACCGGCGGCGATACCGAAGCCCAGCAGCAGGACGATGTGGACCACGAACGCCATGACCTGGGAGACCCCCACGCTGGCGGCGGCCAGGGCCGGATGGAGTCCGGACTTCTGCAGGTACCGCACGTTGATGGCGATCGCACCCAGCGTCGGCGGGGAGACGAGGGTCGCGAAGTCGCCGGCAACCTGGGCCTGGATCGTCCGTGTCAACTTCAACTTCTCGGGAACGAACCCGGACAGTGACCACGCTGCGCCGACGTACGTGACCAGACTCAGCAGCAGACCGACACCGAGCCACGACCACTTCGCCGTCGCCACGAGTGCGACGAGATCGACCTGCGCAAGCTGGGACAGCAACACGTAGCCCGCGATGCTGCCGAGCACGATCATGATCAGGGTGCGCGGCCGCACGCGTTCCAACTGGATCTGCTCGGCATCCACCCCCGGACGCATCTCGACGAGGGCATCGCGCAACCGGACGATCAGTCCCTTGTGCTTGCGTAAAGCGCGCCGCGTGGGACCCCCCAGGGCGACGGGCTGCAGCGTGGGGAGAGCCCGGGCGAGACCCTCGACTCCCAACACCTTGATCCCGCTCGCCACTGCCCGGTCCACGGACGTGAGCATCGCCAAGGTGCAGAGGAGCATGGACAGATCGATGCGCCGGGAGACGTCGCTGGCTGCCACCGAGCCCGACCTGCCACTCAGGAGCCAGATCGATCCGTCGTCGGCCCGCAACAGATGGTGGGCATCGAGCGAGCGATGGGCAATCTGGTGCTCGTGCAGTGTGCGCACTGCCCGCCAACTCGCTTCGAGGTCCGCGTCGGAGAGCGACGCGATGTCGCTGAAGGGCTCGCCTTCGATGTACTGGTAGGCCAGGAGGCAGGAGTCCGGACCGATCTCGCTGGCGAGCAGGAGTCGGGGCTCGGGCGCGCCCGCCGCCTCGCCCGCATAGGCGACGAGCGCAGCGTGGTCGAGGGATGCGCGCATGTTGAAGGCGCCGGCATTGCTGTCGTCGCGGAGGCGTAGAGATGTCCACATCGCGCTCGCCAGCCCCGCGCCCTCGAGGTCCCGGTCGAGGACGGTGACGTTGAGTCGGTCCCCCGAGCGGGTGCGTGCGAGGTATCGGCGACCACGAGACGTGGATTCCTGGGCGCGCAGCTCGGTGATGGGGAACCCGCCGGTGTCCAGGGCCTGGGCAATCTGCATCCCGGTCGGTCGTGTCGTGGGGGTGCCGACGACGTAGCGCGTGATGAGCCCCAGCGCCCAGCCCAACGCGAGCGAGACACCGACGCCGGCGATGGTGATGCCACCGCTGAGGATCGTGACGACGACCAGGGAGCCGATGACGGCCACGCTCAGCACGTTCCACGGGCGACGCCCCATCACCCGGGTCACCGTGAGGAAGGCGAGAAGGCCTCCGAGTACCGGAGCCGTCGCTCCACTCTGCGGATTCGTGGATCCCGCGAGGGCGATGAGGAGTCGGGGATCGCTCAGCAGTGAGACGCCGTAGGCGATCCCGGTGAGCACGGAAACGGTGACGAGGAGTGCGACGAGCGCGTCGAAGAGCTGGCGCACACGTCCACGGACCAGGAGCGAGATCGCGACGGCGACCGGGAGACCCAGGGTTCCGATTCCACCGACGATGTTCAGGACGAGCACCGCGGCGGGGGGCAGGAGCGCGACGCTCGAGTCCAGGTCCTGCTCGAGTCCGCTCGTCGTGCCCGTGGCGAACCAGGCCAGGAAGACGGTGCCGCCGGTGATGGCGAGCGGGAGAGCGAACCGGGCGAGGTCGAGGGGGCGCCGCACCCGGCGGGGAATGACCCCGGCCTCGATGACCAGGGTCGTGTGCTCGGGGGCGGGCGGCGGCGTCGCTTCGGCCAGTGCGGGGATCAGAGGGACCGGTCCTGCGATCGTGAACGTCACGGGCTCCTGATCCCTGCTCACGCCCCGATGGTGTCATAGTGACCTGCTATCCATGGGTCCATGGAATGGCGGTTGGACCTCTCCCTCCCGCCGCCCACTCCGGCGCCGGTCCTCGACGAGGACCAGCGGGCCGTGGTGGAGCACGAGGGTGGTCCACTCCTGGTCCTCGCCGGTCCGGGTACGGGGAAGACCACGACCATCGTCGAGTCGGTCGCTGCGCGCATCCCAGGGGTCCCAGCGGCGGAGATCCTGGTCCTGACGTTCGGTCGTCGTGCCGCCCATGAAGTCCGTGACCGCATCGCCTCCCGGCTCGGCGGAGGGCCGCAGCCGCATGTGTCGACCTTCCATTCCTTCGCGTACTCGCTTGTCCGAGAGTTCGCCACAGACGGTGAATTCGTGGACCCGCCGCGCCTGCTCTCGGGCGCCGAGGAGGACGTCCGCATCCGGGAGTTGCTGCTCGGCGCCGCAGCAGACGGCGTCGCCGCGTGGCCGGAGGACCTCTCCGGGGCAGTCGGCACCCTCGGATTCGCCAACGAGGTGCGGTCGATGATCGCGCGGATGCGGGAGTGGGGCATATCCCCGCAGCGTTTGCGTCGCATCGCCGCCGATACGGGTCGGCCGGCATGGACCGCGGTCGCGGCGATTGCCGAAGCCGACCTCGCCGTGATGGCCTTGGAGAACGTGCAGGACTACACCGAGTTGATGCGTCGTGCCGTGGAGGTCACCGGTCAGTCCGCGGTGCGGGATGCGATGACGGCGCGCTACCGCGCGATCTACGTCGACGAGTTCCAGGACACCGATCCCCTCCAGACACGCCTTCTCGCCCATCTGGTCACTCCCGCGACCACCCTTGTTGCGGTCGGCGACCCTGATCAGGCGATCTACGCCTTCCGCGGCGCCGACATCCGCGGCATCGTGGACTTCCCGGATCGCTTCCGCACGGTGAAAGGTGACCCGGCACCGATCGTCGTCCTGGGGAGCACGCGTCGGTTCGGACCTCGCATTCGGACTGCGGTGAGCGCGGTGCTCCCTCCCGCAGCGAACGCCTCCTTCGGAATCGACACGATGAAGCGCCACCGCGGTCCCCGGACATTGGGGTCGGGACGTGACGAGATCCGCATCCGACGGTTCGACTCCGATGCCGCGTGTGCCGAGCACGTCGCGGAGGAGGTCCGGCGCGCCCATGTGCTCGACGGTGCGGCATGGACCGATCTCGCAGTGCTCGTGCGCAATGGTGATCAACTCGTCGACGTGGAGCGGGCCCTCCAGCGGCTCGCCGTTCCGGTGGCGGTGTCCGCCGATGAGATACCGCTGCGCTCCGAACCCGCCGTGTCACGCATTCTCGACGTGGTGCGCGCGGCCACCGATCCATCCCGCGCGTCCGCCTCGCTCGTCCTCGACATCCTCAGTGGTCCCATCGGCGGGTGCGATGCGAGCGCGCTCCGTGGCCTGGGACGTCTCCTGCGTCGCCTCCAGGTGGAGTCCGATGCGGCGGTCACGTCGTCACGGGAAGCGATTCGGGCAGCGGTCATGGATCGGGAATCCGTCCTGGACGGCCTCGACGGGACGCTCACCGGCCGCGAGGACACCGCGGTGCAGCGCGCGCGTGCGCTGCGCGGTCTGGTCACCCGTGTGCGCACCCTGATCCGGCGCCAGGCACCGATCGACGAGGTGCTGTGGCAGGTGTGGACGGGCGGGGAGCCAGGGCACGGATGGCCACGCCGATTGCGCTCGGCGGCGCTCGCCGGTTCGTCCAGTGCCCACCACGACATCGATTCGGTGATGGCACTCTTCGATGCCGCCGAGCGCGCGGCCGAGCGTTACCGCGGAGTCGTGGGCGTCGCCTCCTTCCTGTCCTCGCTCGACAGTCAGGAGATCCCGGCCGAGCCCGTCGCCGAGCGTGCCGCGCGGGGTGATGCCGTCCGGCTGCTGACCGCGCACCGCGCCAAAGGGCTGGAGTTCGAACGCGTCTGGGTGGTCGGAGCCCACGAGGGCGTCTGGCCCGATCTGCGCGAGCGCGGAAGTGCCCTGGACCTCCGTGCGCTCGCAGAGTTCGCCGACCCGGGACTCGTCTCGCCCGCACGCATCGACGTGGAGGAGCGCAACCTGTTCTACGTCGCCTGCACCCGTGCCCGCGAGCAGGTGACCGTGTGCGTGGTCGATGCCGGTGACGAGGGCGCGCAGGTGCCCAGTCGCTTCATCGACGATCTCATTGCGGGGGGTGCGGTCGACGAGCGCATCGCGGGTCGTCCCCGGTCGATCACCACGTGGGACGGCCTCGTGGCGGAATTGCGTGGCGTGCTCATGGATGACACCACGACTCCGGAGGATCGGGTCGCGGCTGCCGACGTGCTCGCGGCCGCTGCGAGTCTGACCGACCCGGCGGGTGCACCGCTCGTGCCACGGGCCGATCCGGCAACGTGGTGGGGGATCGCAGACATCACGCCCGGGTGTGCGCCGGTGCGGCCGCAGGATCAGCCCATTGCGATGTCTGGGAGCAGGTTGGACGATCTCATCGCGTGTCCCTTGAAGTGGTTCCTCGAGCAGGATGTTCGGGCGGAGACCCCCCGTGGGTCGGCCACCCAGTTCGGATCCATCGTGCACGCGGTCGCCGAGTACATCGCCAAGGGCGAGGCGGACCCCGCGGAGATCGATGCGTTGATCGCGCGGGTCTGGGGGCGGGTCCCCTTCCAGGCTGAGTGGCAGTCGGATGCGGAGCGACGGGCGGCTCAGGAGGCGCTGTCTCGGTTCCTGGCCTACCACCGCGCGCAGCAGCGCGAGTTGGTCGCTACGGAGTGCAATATGCGCGCAGAGATCGAGGTGCCCACCGATGGCGGCTCGGAGATCGTGCGACTCACCGGCTTCGCCGATCGCATCGAGCGCGACGCTGACGGTCGGCTCGTGCCCATCGATCTGAAGAACATGAGGACCCCGCCCCCCGACTCCCACGTTCCTGAGCATGGTCAACTGGGTGTCTACCAACTGCTGGTGGAGCGCAATCCGCCCAACGGGGAGGAGAACGCCGTCAGTGGCGGAGCAGCGCTCGTGCAGTTGCGCGCGGGCACAGCCGATGGCTTCCCCAAGGTCCAATTCCAAGCGCCGATCGCCGACGATCCCACGTGGATCATGGACCGACTCGGGGATGCTGTGTCGATCCTGCGGGAGGAGCGGTTCACGCCCCGCGTGGGACGCCAGTGCGATTACTGCGCGTTCACCGCCAGTTGTCCGACCACGACGGAGTCCGGTGACCTCGTTCCCCAGGAGCATCCATGACATCCGACGTGCGTGCCGTCGTCAACTCAATCATGGGCTTCGAACTGAGCGAGGAGCAGTGGGTCGCCGCCTCTGCGCCCCTGGCTCCCGGTGTGATCGTCGCGGGCGCAGGGACGGGTAAGACCACCACGATGGCCGCGCGGGTTGCTTTTCTCGTGGCGTCGGGTCGAGTGCTCCCCGAACGCGTCCTCGGGCTGACGTTCACCACCAAGGCCGCAGCGCAGCTGCTGCGTGCAGTCCGCCGGGCGATTGCCGAGGCACCGGAGCCCGGGGAACCCGAGGTGATGACGTACCACGCGTTCGGGGCCCGCATCGTGAACGACCACGGCATGCGTCTGGGACTGGAGCCGCGATCCCCGGTTCTCACCGATGCCGCCCGGTGGCAGTTGGCCTACCGCGTCGTATGCGCTGCACCCGAGATCGACGTCTCGATGACCCCCGAGCGACTCACGAGGGCGATGGTGGACCTCGACTCCCACCTGTCCGAGCTCGCGATCGAGCCGGAGACCCTCATCGACTTCGACACGGACCTGATCCGGTTCCTCGATGCGGATCCGTCACCGCAGCGCGCGGGGACGGACATGCGCGAGACATCGCGAAAGAGGCGCGCGGCGGCACGCCTTATCCCGCATTGGCGCGCGGAGAAGCTCGACCGTGGGCTCGTGGACTACTCCGACCAGATCCGCTTGGCGTGTCGCCTCGTCGAGATGTTCCCGGGTATCGGTGAGCAGCTACGTGCTCGATTCGATGTTGTCCTCCTCGACGAATACCAGGACACGTCGATCGCGCAACGACGAATGCTGCAGTCCGCATTCGGCGTCGGTTTCGCGATGACCGCTGTGGGCGATCCATGTCAGGGGATCTACGGGTGGCGCGGTGCCTCCGTCGAGAACATCGACAGGTTCCTCGAGCATTTCGGTGGAGAAGCATCCGTTTCCTACACCCTTCGGGACAACCGGAGGTCCGGGGAGAACATCGTGGAAGTCGCGAATCGGGCGTCCACCGAGCTGCGCGCACACCACGCGGCGATCCCGGAACTGCGTGCCACGCGCGACTCCGGAACCGTCGACGTCGCCATGTTCGAGACTGAATCGGAGGAGGTGGCCTGGATCGTTGAACGCATCTCCCAGCTCCAGGGTCGCGAGGACGAGACAGTCGCAGTGCTGGCCGCCACGAGTGGAACGTTGGTCCGCCTGGATGCGGCCCTGCGGGTACGCGGAATCCCGACCCAGGTCCATGGAGCCTCGCTCCTGATGGACCAGCCGGCAGTTCTGGACCTGCACGCGTGGCTGCAGGTGGTCCACGAACCCACCGCGAATCCCGCTTTCATCCGGCTCGCAGTGGGTCCGCGTTGGCGGATGGGCCCTCGCGACCTGGCCGCGCTCGGAACTCGTGCCCGCGCACTCGCCGGTGGTGGGAGTCGCAGTTCCGCGACCGAGATCCGTGCCGCACTGGCCGACGCAGTGGTGGGAGGGGATGTCGTCGAGTTGACCTCGCTCACCGACGCCGTTCTGGATCCGGGGCCGCCCGAGGATTACTCACCCGAGGCGTACGGTCGTCTGCTCGAGTTCGCGCAGGTGCTGCGCCAATTGCGCGCGCACACCGGCGAGCCCCTCGGTGACTTCGTCCATCGGGTGGCCTCGGTGACCGGGATCGCTGTGGAGGCGCTCATCGCCCAGCCGGATGCGACGCAGCACGCGGCACTCATGACCTTCTACGACCTCGCCGCGGAGTTCACCGACCTTGAGGGGGGAAGCAGCCTGGGTGCTTTCCTCGCACGTCTCGCCGACGCTGACCGCTTCGACTTTTCGACTCGTCTGGACACCCATGTGCGCCCCGGGGCAGTGCAGCTGATGACCATCCACAAGGCGAAGGGTCTGGAATTCACGCACGTGGTGGTCCCTGAAGTCTCCGACAAGGACTTCCCGGGTGGACAGAGCAACGGCCGCTGGCCCACCTCGGCGGACGTCGTGCCGATGCCTCTCCGTGATGACGTGCCCGAGGCCCTGCGGGCATTCCCGCCCAAAGGGCATTTCCCCAAAGCCAAGGAACTCACCGCGTACAAGCAGCTGCTCGCGGAAGTGGACGACGTCGACGCCGATCGACTCGCCTACGTGGCACTCACGCGCGCGAAGTCCACGCTCGCCGTTACGGGGCATTGGTGGGATGCGCAGCGCTCCCAGCCGCGAGGCGTGCACCGTGTCATGCAACTGCTGGCGAATGCGCAACCGCACGTCACCGTGGTGGAGTGGGCTCCGGAGCCATCCGCAGGCGCCACGAACCCGGTGCGCTCGGCCGGTTCCGAGACGTACGCCTGGCCTATCCCTGTCGATGCGGACTACGTGTCACGACTGGAAGCTGCAGCCACGCGGGTGCGTTCGGCTGCCGGACAGATCGAACTTCCGGTGGATGGTGGCAATCGTGGGCGGTGGTCGACGGTCCTCGCGGCATTGACGGAGGAGTCGCACCGCATCCACGCTCCCGTGCGCGAGGTGCGTCTTGGTGATTCCGTTGGCGCGACCATGTTCCTACGCGCCCTGAGAGAGCCCGGCGCCGTCGCCTTGGATATCGCACGCCCGATGCCGGTGAAGCCCTCGCGTGCTGCTCGACGTGGAACCGCGTGGCATGCCTGGATCGAGTCGCGGTATGGACAGCAATCGCTTATCGACCCGTGGGATCTCCCCGGCGCCGCCGACGATGAGATCGGCAGTGACGAGCAGCTCGAGGAATTGCGGAGCGCATTCGAGCGCACTCCCTACGCGGGCCGCGATCCGGTCGCGGTCGAGTACCCGTTTTCCCTCGTCCTCCACGGTCGGGTGATCCATGGACGCATCGACGCGGTTTTCGCGACCGCATCCGGGTTCGAGGTCGTCGACTGGAAGACCGGGGGCCGGGCCCACCTGGATCCAGGGCAACTGGCGATCTACCGACGTGCCTGGGCTGAAGCCCGCGGTGTTCCGTGGCAGGACGTGGATGCGGCCTTCGTGCTCATTGCGACGGGTGAGGTGCTGCGCCCGGAGACCGACGCGCTGGTGCGTGAACTATTCGATTAGTCGGTGCGCCTCTGATCCGCGTCGGGCACGTCGACGGGAAGTACGGGACCCCGAGACGCGGACCCGGCAACTTCAGCCTCACCTGCCTCCTCGGTGGGCACGCGACGTGTTCCTACCAGGCCGCGCATCCACTCACGTGCCGGCTCCTCGATCCACTTCCACATCGCGTATGCGACGAGGAAGCATCCTGCGATCAATGCGATCACAGACAGTGCGTAGATCGCACCGGACTCGATGCCGAACGCACGTAGGCCCGCCCGCCACAGCCCGAAGACGATCAGGTGGGTCATGTAGAGCGAGTACGAGATGAACCCACCCAGGATGGCGATCCGCGTGGCAAGTGCACGCGCCATTCCACCCTGGGCGAGCGCGAGGGCCCCGATCCACAGGATTAACAGCGGGACCAGCGTGAGATGGAAGAAGGGAGGCAGGGGTTCCCGATCCCCCTCGAGGATGGGCCCTCCGGGTTGTGCGGGTCCCCAGGTTCCCAGGAAGACCGCCCCGGCGATCACCAGCGCCGGAAGCACATAGGAGGCGAGGTTCGCGACGCGGACCGTCCCCGGGGAAGGGCCGTCGTCTCCGAAGAGACGCCGCACGATGAGGTAGGTGATCGCACCCGCTGTGAATTCGGAGAGGATTCGGTACGTCGAGCCCCAGTTGTCCGTGTAGTAGGGATCAGATGTCGATAGTGCGTAGGAGACGAGGGGAAGCAGGACGGCGATCCAGGCTGTCACCAGCAGCCAGGTCGGCACTTTCCGGTGCATCCAGAACAGAACGAGCACGAGAAGGGGGAAGAGCAGGTAGGCGAGCCACTCCATGGACAGGGACCAGGCGACGAAGTTCCACCCACGCTGCGGATCGGGTCCCCACTCCTGGATGAGCAACAGATTCTTGACGAAATCCCACGGTGTCAGCCAGTCCCGATCGACCGCCTCACCGGCTACTCGTGCTTGAAGTACGACGGCGACGCCTGCGATCACCAGCATCACAAGGTGCACCGGATAGATACGTGCCAAGCGGAGCCACCAGAAGTGCAGAGTGCCGCGTGCCCGCAATGCGGGACCGAGTCGCGTCAGGTACGTGTGAGTCAGGATGAATCCGGACAGCGCGAAGAACAGGTCCACGCCCAGTCGCCCCACTCGCAGCACTTCGGGGAGTACGGGAAGTGACAGGACTCCGATCACGGCGAGTGGGCCTTGCAGGTGGTAGAGGAGTACCCATGCCGCGGCCACGAAACGGATTCCGGTCAACTGCCGGATGAACACGTTCACTCTGACACCTTAGGCTCGCCGACACATGATTCCCGAAAGGTTGGGTATGTCGCAGGATCGTCGGCTCCTGGAAGACCTCGTCCTTGCGCGCACCGCCACGGAGCGCGCAGGTCATCTCCGCGAGGACTCCGAGGCTCTGGCTGCGCATCGAGATCGACGCTTCCTCCACGTGGGGCCGCGCGGAACCCGGGTAGAGACCAATGCCATCGCCTGGGAGGTTGATCCCTGCGACGGCAACCCGATCACGTTCCTGGGTATGGAGGATTCGGTCGCATTCTTCGCGTGCCATCACGGTGACGATGATCGGGAGGACTGGCGCGATCTGCGACAGGTCGGCTCTCAGCTGGATGCGCGCGACGTGGGCCTCGTGGTGAGTGCGGTGGCATTGGATAACTGGCGCCGAGGCCACGTGCACTGCGGACGATGTGGAGGTGTGACCGAGGATGCGCAAGCTGGCTGGGCGCGGCGCTGCGGAGCATGTGACTACGTGCACTTCCCACGCACCGACCCAGCGGTGATCGCTGTGGTTCGCGACTCGGAGGACCGTGCGCTGCTGGGTCGTCAACGCCGTTGGGGCGCAGGCTGGTTCTCCACCCTCGCGGGATTCGTCGAGGCGGGGGAGACTGCGGAGGCAGCTCTCGTGCGGGAGATTCGTGAGGAGTCGGGGGTCCGGATCGATACCACCCGTATCCAGTACCTCGGCAGTCAGCCGTGGCCGTTTCCCTCCTCCCTCATGCTCGGCTACCACGCGTGGACGGATGATCCGGCGACCGATCCCGACGGGGACGAGATCGCCGAAGTCCGTTGGTTCACGCGCCAGCAGTTGCATGACGCGTGCGAGACCGGGGACGTGCGGCTCCCCCCACGGGTGTCGATAGCGCGCAAGCTGATCGAGCGGTGGTTCGGCGAGGAACTCCCCAGCGACTGGGGACGTGGCTAGAGAGTCGCGACCTTCGCAACGACATCGCGTAACGCAGGGTTCGTCATCGTGGTTCCGTCGGCGAAGAGGAGTGTCGGGACAGTCTGGTTGCCCCCATTGACGTTCTCGACGAACGAGGCCGCCTCGGGATCCTGCTCGATGTCGACCTCGACGTAGGCGATGTTCTCGCGACCCATCTGCGCCTTCAGGCGCTGGCAGTAGCCACACCACACGGTGCTGTACATCGTGACTTTCGGCTCGCCAGACATATGCACACCGTAGACAGTGGGATGGGCCGTGGTCGCACCCGCATGCCACGATCGGCCCATGGCCGACCCGGGAACCCTGCTGGCGGGACTCGACGATGAGCAGCGGGCGGCCGCCGAGGCGGTCGACGGGCCGGTCATGATCCTCGCCGGGGCGGGCACCGGAAAGACGCGCGCCATCACCCACCGCATCGCCTACGCGGTCGCCTCGGGCGCGCACGATGCCTCCGCCACCCTCGCGGTGACCTTCACGACGAAGGCGGCGGGTGAGATGCGCACCCGCCTGCGCGAGCTGGGGATCGACGGCGTCCAGGCTCGCACCTTCCACTCGGCCGCGCTGCGCCAGTTGCGCTACTTCTGGCCACGCCTATCGGACAGGTCCTTTCCGACGATCGTGTCGAGCAAGCTCGCGCTCGTCGCGGAGGCGCTGGGCATGCAGGGGCTGGCGACGGATCCTGCGCTTCTCCGGGACGTGGCCGCCGACATCGAGTGGGCGAAGGTGAACTTCGTTCAGCCGTCGCGAATCACCCAAGGGGAGATCGAGCGAGCATGGAGCTTGGAGGGTCAGCAGATGGCCTCGGCGCTGCGGGACTACGAGAGCGTCAAGGGGGATCGGGGAATCTTGGACTTCGAGGACATCCTGTTGGTCCTCCTCGGGGCGCTTCGGGAGAACCACGGCATGGCGCGCGAGGTTCGGGGCCAGTACCGCTGGTTCACGGTGGACGAGTTCCAGGACGTCAACGCCGTGCAGCGTGCCCTGCTCCAGGAGTGGGTGGGTGAGCGCGATTCTCTCTGCGTTGTGGGGGATCCAAGTCAGACGATCTACACCTTCACCGGTGCATCCTCGAAGTATCTCGAGGATTTCCCCGTCACGTTTCCGCACGCGACCGTGGTGCGACTCGTGCGCTGCTACCGCTGCACCCCGGAGATCGTTGGGGTCGCGAACTCCGTGATCCGTGCCGGGGCCGGGCAGCCGATCATGCTCACCTCGCAGATATCCGCGGGGCCGCAACCCAGTCTCCGTGCGTTCGGTGACGATGTAGCCGAGGCGGCTGCGGTAGGAGATGCGATCAGCGCTGCACTTGGTGCCGGTACCCCTGCATCCGAGATTGCAGTGCTGTACCGGATCAATGCGCAGTCGGTAGAGGTCGCGACCGCCCTAGCGGAGCGAGGCATCCCCTTCCGGACTCGCGGGAGTGAGCGCTTCTTCGAGCTTCCCGGGATCCGCGAGGCCGTGACGCGGATCCGCGGCGCGGCCCGCGCCGGAGACGAGGGGCTGGATTCCGTCACGGCACTTCTCGGTGCCATGGGCTGGTCTCCCGAGGCTCCCACGAGCACCGGCGCTGTGCGCGACAAGTGGGAGAACCTCGGCGCCCTCGCGGCACTGGCACGCGAGCAACCGGAGGGCACGACCTTAAGCGAATTCGTCATCGAACTCGATCGACGTGCGGAGCAACAGCATTCACCGGACGCGGTCGGCGTGACTCTCGCGTCGATCCACGCTGCCAAGGGACTCGAGTGGTCGATGGTCTTCGTGGTGGGATGCAGTGACGGACTCCTGCCGCTGCTCCATGCCGAATCCCCGGATCAGATCGAGGAGGAGCGTCGCCTCCTCTACGTCGCGGTGACGCGAGCCAAGCACGACCTCCGTCTGAGTTGGGCGCACGCACGGGAACCTGGGGGTCGGGCCGTTCGGAGCGTCAGCCGATTCCTTGAGGGTCTCGACGTGGTGCCTCACGAGGCCTCCCGTGCGCAGGTCACTCGGGGCACCCGGTCTCCGCAGCGTCGCAGGCGGGGACCTGCGACCTGCCGCACGTGCGGGCGTGCCCTCGTCACGGCCACCGAGCGCACGGTAGGCCGATGTCGAGTCTGCCCGGCGACCTATCGGGACGAGGATTTCGAGCAGTTGCGTGCGTGGCGACTGGATCAGGCCACCCAGGAGGGTGTGCCTGCCTATGTGGTCTTCACCGACGCGACCTTGATCGCCATCTGTGAGACGCAGCCGGGGTCGAAGGAGGAGTTGGCCGGGATTCCGGGAATCGGTCCCGCAAAGCTCGAGAGATTCGGGGACGAGGTGCTGGCGATCGTCAGTACGTGGTGAGGATTAGGCGAGACTGACGTGGGGTTCGTTGAAGTCCGGTACCCATTCGTCCAGGACTGCGCGCACGGGGACCGTCGCTCCGAGCTGGCAGAGGACCGCGATGCTGCCGATCCACACCCGGTGGATGAGCGCGTAGGACGGCGGCAGGTTGATCTTCAGGCCCACCATGAAGTCAGGGTTGCGCACATCGTTCAGGCGGTTGAACTGGCCGCGAATCCACTCACGGTTGAAGTGGAAGGTTTCGTGACGAGCTGGCTCGACGAAGGGCTCGAGGTAGCCGAGGAGTTGTTCTGCGTCCAGGTCGACGTTAGGGCGCACGAATCCTTCGCGACGAAGCCCCTCCATCACCTGATCGGCGTCACCGCTCATGGCGATGCGCAGGAGGCTGCCCATCGCGGGCGGGAGTCCCTCGGGGAGGACTGCGACCGCGCCGAAGTCGAGGACCACGAAACGTCCATCGGCAGCAATGCGGAAATTGCCGGGATGGGGATCGGCGTGCAGTAGGCCGGCACGTGCCGGACCGGACAGCAGGAACCGCTCGTACATGGAACCTGCGCGGTCGCGCTGATCCTGCGTCCCCTCGCGGATGATGTGGGATAGGGGAGTCCCGTCGATCCATTCGCTGATCAGGACGTGCGGTGAGGCGGCCAAGACGTGTGGGATGAGGACCTCGGGATCGCCGTCGAAGGCGCGCGCGAATGCCCGCTGATTCTCTGACTCACGGATGTAGTCGAGCTCCTCGATGGCCCGGGCCCGCAGCTCCTCGATGAGCGGCTTCACCTCCAGGCCGGGGATCCACGACGCAAAGAGCGTGCCCATGCGCGCGAGTTGGTTGAGATCAGCGATGAGTGCCTTGTCGGCTCCCGGGTACTGGACCTTGACCGCGACCTCGCGGCCGTCATGCCATCGTGCGCGGTGCACCTGCCCGATCGACGCCGCGGCCGCCGGCACGTCGCTGAATTCCGAGAACCGGTCGCGCCAGTTCGGGCCGAGCTCCTCCGCGAGGAGGGCATGGATGCGTTCGGCGGGCATGGGCGGCGCCGAGTCCTGGAGTTTGGTGAGCATGGCGCGATACGGGCCGGCGACCTCCTCGGGTAGGGCCGCTTCGAAGATGCTCATTGCCTGGCCGAGCTTCATCGCTCCGCCCTTGAGCTCCCCGAGCACGCGGAACAACTGCTCCGCAGTCCGCTGTTGTAGCTCAGCGGCCACTGCCTCGGCAGGCTTGCCTCCCACTCTCTTTCCCCAGCCCAACGCCGTCCTCCCCGCGTACCCGGCGGGAAGGGTGACCATGCGCATGCTTCGCGCGAGGGCATTAGTGGGCAATTGGGGCACGCTCCATTGTCACCCGATTCGCGTTGTGGCGCTCATCCAGGGTCGGTCCAGGTGCATCCGCAGAGCGGATGTTGAGGGCGCCCCTCACGCTCGGGGACCAGAAAGTGGGCGGGCAACCGGTAGGCGGTGTTGCGCCAGAGATCGTCAGTGCGATGTCCGAGACGCGCGTCACACCAGACGCTGACCAGGGTGACGGCGGCGTGGATCGCCCACGTGGTCAGGGATGTCGGCGGCACCGAGCATCGACCCTCATGGCGGTGGGCCCACTGAACGGCTCGCAGGGGCCAGGTCGGATCCCGGTCGCGGCGATGCAGGTGCGCGCACCGGAGACACGAGGTCTCACCCGGCACAACGAGTGGACCCACCACAACGGCCTCTGCGGTCAGTCCGACGTGCAGGTGTGGCGTGCCAGTTGCTGAGACCAGATGTCCATGGGCGTCATGCACGACGTCGGTGTGCCCGCACGAGACGAGGATCCGCAGAGACTCCTCACCGGTCGTCGCCGTGCTGGTACGCAACCCGGCCGCCTCGAGCGCCGGGTCGAGACCCGTCAGGTGCCCATGCGGATCGTCGGCCGTCACGTGCACCCGCCCACGTTCGTCGAGGAGTCGGTTCACGTCGGCTGTCCCGAGGAAGCCGGCGGACTCGGCGAGCAGAAGTCGCGTGAGTGCGAGGGATGTGGACCGATCGTGGTCGTCGCCCCAGAACCACCGCACGGGAGCCGTGGCGGCATCGGCGATGTGCCCGCAGCGGTACCCCGCGCTGACCAAGAGCTCAGCACTCGCGCGGGAGTCGGGCGCGTGTTCCAGTGCCGTCGTGAGCGTCCGGGTTCCATCCAGATCGCGCACCCAGCGGACGAGGGCGGCGGTGACCGACAGGCGAACCGGATCGTCACCCCACTGGACGTGATGGCCGCTTACCCACAGCAGCGGCGGTTCGATGAGCAGGCGCGGTCGGACCATCGACCTCCAGTGATCCATGGACTCAGACTCACGGGGCGCCTTGTGGATTGCCACGTGCAATCCACAAGGCTCATGCGCTAGGGGTTCGCTCCGCAGGTGCGCACGATCACATCCGCCAACACACGCGCGCACGTGACCACGTCGTCGATATCGACCCATTCATCGGGCGCATGCGCGGCGGCACTGTCTCCTGGTCCGTACTGGACCGTCGGAATGCCACCCAGGCCGACGAGCAGTCGAAGGTCGGAACCGTAGGGACCGCCGTAGACGTCCGGAGGCTGACCGGTGAGAGCGGTGTGGGCCTCGCGCACGGCCGTTGCGATGGAGGCGTCGGGATCGGTACGTCCGGAGGCGAACTGACCTCCCCACCACTCGACGGACACGGGGTTGTCACGGAGCCAGGTGTCGTCGTCGCATGCCTCGGCGACCGCGCGCTCGAGGGAGGCACGCGCTTCGTCGACGTCTTCGCCGATGGCCACGCCCAATCGCCCCTCCGCGAGCAGCAGGTCCGGGACCGTGGAAGCCCAGTCGCCTGCATGCACGGTTCCGATGGACAGGGGATAGGCGATCGGCCAGCGCGCCATCAACGGATCCACGTCTGCGTTTCGGTTCGTCTCCAAGGCGCGCAATGCCTCCAGGATGGGGATGAACTTCTCGACCGCGCTGACCCCCTCCGTGCGGCGGGAGGCATGCGTTGCCCGGCCGTGGATGCGCAGACGGAAGGTGAGCGCGCCACCGTTCGCGGGGATGATCGCGAGGTCCGTCGGCTCGGGAATGACGCAGGCGTCCGCGTGCACCCCGTGGTGCAGGAGTGCGTAGGTGCCGAGTCCACCGTCCTCCTCGCCACTCACGGGCGCGAGCATCACATCTCCGGCAAGGGTGACTCCTGCGTCGCGGAGCGCTCGCATCGCCTCCCACGCTGCCACGAGTCCGGCCTTCATGTCGCAGGCGCCCCGTCCGACGAGGCGCTCGCGCCCGTCACGCAGCACGAGGCGCGGCTCGAACGGTTCGGTGGTCCATGCGGCGATATCACCCGGTGGCACGACGTCGGTGTGTCCGTTGAGTAGGAGTCGGCGCCCACCGCCGGTCCCGGGCCACGTCATCAGGACGCCGTGGGCCTCGCCGCGCTCGACCTCCATGCCGGGGAAGTCCGGGCGCCGTGTCAGGTGTGCCAGGTCGATCGACCACTCCTCCACCTGCCAGCCTTCGACCCGCCACGTCTCCGCGAGCCCACGCTGGATATCGACCTCCGCTTTCGAACCCCCTATGGAGGGAATCGCCACGAGGCTGGCCAGATCGGCGACGATCCGTTCGCGCGAGACCTCGACGTCGCTCACGGGGCATGTCTACCGCGTGATCGGCACGAAATACACCCATATGTCCGAATATCCGGGCAAACTTCCCCACAGTCGTTGCGCGTCGGGCGAGTGGAGTGCCCTTAGGGGCCTAGCGTGGGGCCACCGGTGGCGAATGCCACCAGCCGCGGCTGGCGGCAGAGTTCGACAGGAGGGCCCCATGGCCGAGAGCTACACCGGCGAGGCGTACTGCGTGAAGTGCAAGGAGAAGCGCCAGTTCACCGGGAACGTCGAGGAGACCAACGGTCGCCGTTTCGCCAAGGGCATCTGCCCGGTGTGCGGCACCAAGGTGACCCGCATCCTGGGCAAGGCCT
>CAZBWA010000002.1:0-75780 GCA_964495555.1 uncultured Bifidobacteriaceae bacterium
TATCCGAGCACGAGCAGCGCCTGCTGGAGCAGATGGAGAAGGCGCTCTACGCCGAGGATCCCAAGTTCGCCACGTCGCTGCGCTCCACGGGAGCCGGGGGCGCGCAGCGCGGCCGCGCCGTGCTCGGTGTGCTCGGGTTCCTCGCCGGCATGGGACTGATTCTTGCGGGCGTCGCCACGGCCGTCATCGCACTCGGCGTGGTCGGATTCGCGATCATGCTCGTCGGTGCAGTCCTGGTCTACTCGGCGTTCTCCCGCGGACCTGCCGTGGCCGCGGCGGAAGGCGAGCAGCCGACCGCACCGAAGGCGCCGAAGCAGACCGGTTCGGGATTCATGGGCAAGATGGAAGACCGCTGGCGTCGGCGCGCTGAAGGCGATCCGCAGTAGCACTTGACAGAATGCGGGCATGTCCGACGTGAAGCCCGCGGTCCTCGGTCGATTCTTCGAAGACTTCGAGGTGGGCACCACCTATCAGCATCCGCTCGGGCGCACCATCTCCGAGGCCGACTCCACCTGGTTCACGCTGCTGACGTGCAACACCAATCAGAACCATTTCAACGCCGACCTCGCGCGGAGCAACCCCATCTCGGGCGGGCGCATCATCGTGAACTCCGGCCTGACCGTGGCGATCGTCCTCGGCATCTCGGTGATCGACATGAGTCAGAACGCCGTGGCCAACCTGGGATGGACCGACATCAAACTCACCCATCCGGTCTACGTCGGAGACACCCTCTATGCCGAGAGCATGTGCCTCGACGTACGCGCGAGCGCGTCGCGTCCGGAGATGGGGATCATCCGGATGAAGACTCGCGGGCTCAACCAGGACGGGGACGAGGTCGTGTCCTGGTTCCGCAGCGTGATGATCCCGAAGCGCTCCTCCGGCATCGGCCAGAACTACTTCCCGCAGGCCAAGTCCGGACCGCTCACGGCGTCGGAGTAGGCGCTACCGCCGGCGGGAACGTGCAGTTCGGCTGCACCGGTTCACCCGCGAAACGCTGCGCGATCCACTGCGTGGCAGAGGGACCCGCGGCGATCGCCGCCTGCAGATGTCCGACACCGCCCAGCCACAGCATCGTCAGATTCGAACCCGCCGCACACCAACGCTCCTGAAGCACCGCATTCGGCCACGCCAGCACGACCTCGTCAGCCGTCCCCTGCGCGACAAAGACGGGGAGTTCCGCGGGATAGGGCGGGGGAGTTTGCTCCTCGGCGTAGGCCGCCCACAGTGGGTTCTCCAACGGATTCCCCGCGAAGAACTCCTGCCCCGCGGACTTGCGTAATGCCAATTCGGCGAGCAACCCCTTGTTGGACGTGCACTTTTCCGCGATGCGCTCGTACTGATCCAGGCCCGTGGCCGAGAGCACCTGGGAGGGCTCAAGTGACGGGTTGGCCGTCGGCCAGGAGATCGCCACCTCCGGACCGATGCCCCAGCCGATGGTGGTGTCCCACTGCGCTCCCATGATGTCGCTGAGTTGGGCCGCTGGTGCTGCGGCGGCGACGCCCACGAGACTCAACTCCGGGGCCAGGCGCGGGCCCAGATGCCCCGTCCAGAGGGCCGAGTGACCGCCCTGCGAGTGACCCCAGACCGCGTACCGGTCACCGGCCTGCGCATCGGGCAGGTTGCGTGCGGCCCGCACGGAGTTGACCACATCGCGCGCCTCCGCCTCGGCGACGAGATACAACTCGGGACCCGGCGTCCCCAATCCTGCGTAATCGGTCGCGACCACGACCCACCCGAGCGCGAGCATCTGATCGAGCCAGGCCTCGGTGTCGCCGAGGGGGTTAGCCGAGCGTGACGGCGCGCACGCGTCGCCCATGCCCAGGGTTCCGTGGGCCCACGCGACGACGGGACGACCCTCGGCGGGTGCCGGAGCGTCCGGGATGAAGACCATCCCGCTGGACGCGGCGGGCGTGCCATCGGGGCGCTCGGAGACGTAGAGGATCCGCAGCGCCGTGGCACCGGGGACATCGACCCCGAGGGGCTCGGTCCGCAGAACCTCGCCCGGGGAGTTCGGCAGCGGAGTGGGAGGGTCATAGAACGGGGCGATCACCGACTGCTCATCCGCGGTGCGGATGTCCGAGGCGCGCATCACGGAGAGGAGCACCACCACGAGGCCGATGACGAGGGCGACGGGAGCGATGATGAACCACCACCAGGAATGCACGACGGCACTGTAAACCCGGTGGGAGCCATCGGGAATCATGGTGGCGTGGTCACCGAACCCGGATACTCCCGCGATGTCGTCGTGGTCTCTCGCATCGCCGTAACGGAGAACGAAGGTGACATCCGCACCGCGGTCGCCGATTCGATCGCCGGTGTCATCGGGCTCGTCGGCTACTCGGTCCAGACCGCCGTGACGCTGACGCGTGCGGTGGTGTCTGCGGCGGTCAATGGCGCGCTCGATCGCATCGTGCCCCTGGTCGCTGACGCGATCATCGGTCGGATCGACCTGACGGACGTGGTCCTGGAGCGCGTGGACTTGCGGGCGATCGTCCTGCGGGCACTGGACGAGCTCGACCTCACCGCCATCGTCGTCGACCGAGTCGACCTGGACACGATCATCAACCAGATTCCGATCGTGGAGATTGCCGACTACGTGATCAACGAGATCGACCTTCCCGAACTCATTCGGGAGTCCACGGGCGGCGTAGCCGACAATGCCCTGAACGCCGCCCGCATGCAGGCCGCCGATGCCGATGCCGGCATCGCGCGCATCATCGACGGTGTTCTCCTGCGCTCGCGGTCGCGCCGCGCGCGTGCCGCGGAGGGTGATGCGTGATGGATTTCGCCACCTACCAACGACTGGTCAGCATCGGGGATGCCCCGACCACAGACCCGCTGCCCAAGGCCGCGCGCGCCCTCCAGGGTTCGCAGGCGGGGGTGGTCACCCGCACGCTCAGCGTCTTCATCGACATCGCCCTCGTGAGCATCGTGGTCGTCGCGGGATGGGCGGCTACGCGCTTTCTCATCTTCGTGCTGCGCCCGACCCAGGAATTGCCGACTCCGAACGCTTTCGTGCTGCTGGCCTTCGGATACGCGGTGATGGTGCTCTACTGGGCGGCCTCCTGGGCCACGTCCGGTCGTTCGCTCGGTGCCTACGTGATGGGCGTGCGCGTGCGAAGCCGTGACCAGTCGCGGGTCGGGTGGTTCCGGTCACTCGTACGCGCCGTGTTCTGCGTCGCCTTCCCCCCGGGACTCCTGTGGTCCATCGTCAGTCAGCGCAATCAATCCGTGCAGGACATCGTGCTGCGCACTGAGGTGTTGCGTGACTGGAGCCGACTCGGCGGAGGCGCGGCGTAGTCAGCCCTCGACGTCGATGAGGTGCAGGTGGGTGGTCGCCCGGGTGCAAGCGACGTAGATGTTCGCTCCCGCGGGGACCTCCGCGGCAATGGCGTGGGGATCGACCACGAACACGTGATCGAACTCGAGGCCCTTGGAGTCCTGGGCCGTGATGACGGCAGCGAGGGCGTCGATCGCATCGGGGCCGTATCCGAATGGCTCCCCGTGGAGGGTGTCGGCCCACGCGCGAATCTGCGCCGCCGGGACGATCACAGCCGCCCTCCCGACGAAGTCCGTCAGGACCTTCTCGATGTAGGTGCGGACATCCGATGCCGGGCGTGCCACGGTCACGGTCGGGGGTCCGCTGCGGATGGGGTGAAGCGAGGGTGCATGGCCACCGGCATCGGTGAGCCAGGCGGTCGCGGTGTCCGCGATCTCCTGGGTGATGCGGTAGGTGATGGTGAGTTCGTGCAGCCGGACCGCGTCCCCCGCCCAACCGAGCGCCTCGTCCCAGGTGCGTGCAGCCGCGGGATGGGATGCCTGCTGCAGGTCGCCGACCACGGTCATGGACCTGCGACTAGCCCGCCGCTGCACCGCCCGCCATCCCATGGCGCTGAGCTCCTGGGCCTCGTCGACGATGACGTGACCGTAGATCCACTCCCGATCGTCGAAGGCGCGCTCGGCGAGGCTGCGCTGCGAACGCTCCGCCTGCATCGCATTGGCGACGTGGAGGTCGCGCGCATCGAGTTCCCGCGGATCATCCGGGGAGGAGATGGGGGAAGCCGAACGGCCACGCTCCCAGACACCCACCCGGGATGCCGCCTCGTCGATGAGCGGGACATCATCGGGCGTCCAGGGGGAACCGGATCGTCGCAGGAGGCGCGCGCGTTCATCGTCGGTGAGCAGGCCCTCCGAGCAGGCGTGCAGGTAGTCGGGGTCGCTGAGCAGGCGGTCGATGAGCCCCGGTGGGTCGATGGGCATCCACATCAGGTTCAGCGTGCGCCGGACATGTCGGTCGTCGATGAAGTCCGACACCTCGTCGAGGACCTCGTCGGCCGACGGTGAGGAATCGCCCGCATCACGGAGGCGGTTGCGTGCGGCCGCTTCAAGAACCCGACGTAGGAAGGTTTCGCGCCCTTCGTGGTACCGCTGCGTGCGTGAGAGCCCCCGCGTGGCTTCGGACAACTGCGAGGCCCGGATGCGCACCTCGCCGTGGGATTCGGTGGCGATGCGGACATCGCCCTCCGGGATGCGCACGCGTGCACCGATGGCCCGGGCGATGACCTCCGCCATCCGCGCGTCGCCCTTCACGGCGGCGACGGCGGGAGTGTCCGTGGCGGTGGCGCGAATCCCCGGCACCAGGGTCGCCGCCGTCAACAGCACGACATCGGTCTCACCGAGGCTGGGGAGGACTTGGTCGATATAGCGCAGGAAGAGGGGACTGGGCCCGATGATGAGAACGCCGTCGCGGGCGAGCTTCTCGCGGTAGGTGTAGAGCAGCCACGCCGCGCGATGCAGAGCGACCACCGTCTTTCCCGTGCCCGGTCCGCCCTGCACCACCGTGACGTTCTCCAGTGGACTGCGGATGATGGCGTCCTGGTCTGCTGCGATCGTGGCCAAGATGTCGCCCATACGTCCCGACCGCGGAGCAGCCATCGCCTCGGCCCCCGGCGAGTATTCGCTGGCACCATCGAAGAACTCGTCGTCGATGTGTGTGACGACCTCGCGTTGTCCCTCATGGCGCGTCGCGATCCGGCGACGCAGGGCCAGTCCGAGTGGCTGCGCACTCGTCGCTTGGTAGAACGGCGCCGCCTGGGGTGCGCGCCAATCCACGAGCACGACGTCACCGGTCTCCGAGCGCAGACCGATGCGACCGATGTGCAGTTCCGAGGACTCCCGCGGGTCGATGCGCCCGAAGCACAGGCGCCCCTGTGAGGCGCGTGCGGATCGCACCTGCTGGTGCAGGTTGAGCAGATGCGCCTCGCGCTCGAGGTCGTCCTGGCCCGTGCCCGTGCCTGGCGCAGCGGTCACCTGCTCGATGCGTCGGGACAGGTAGTCGATGTGGCGTGTGAGATCGGCGTGGAAGGAGTCGAGGCGCTCCTGCTCGTACTCGATGCTGCTCGTCACGGTCGTCCTGGGGCCATATGAAAGGGTCCATAAGTCTGTCATGGGAAGGGGTCCGGGTCCACCGGGAGGACGCATGGAACGTGAGGAACTCTTCGACATCTACGACGACACGATCGTGACCGCCTGGGACGGTCGGGAGTGGGTCGATCCAGGCCTCGCCTGCGTGGAGCGGGCTGTGGGTGCGGTCGTCCTGACGGCCTGGAACCCGGGCTGGGAGCGGCCGGGCCGGGAGGCCAACGAGGAGGCCAACCGACGCCTGGAGGCCGAGTTGGTGCATCGGGGGTGGGACTTCTGGCCGGCGGTGGGTGCCTCGCGGCACGACGACCACTCCGAGCCGGGCTTCCTGGTGTGGGGGATGTCGCCCGAGGACGGGTGCGCACTCGCCCGTGACTTCGGGCAGTTCGCGATCTACGTCTACGACGCGACTGGGATGCGCGTGACCTGCGATTGCGCGTGACTCATGGGGTCGCGGTCGGACTGGCCGTAGGCGACGCGGACATCGTCGTCTGGAGTATCGCCGGTCGCGTCGTGTCCAGGAGCACCACCCAGGTCTGACCCGGCCGGAACGTCATGGGTGTTCCATCGGCCTGGACGAACGTGGTCCCGGACGCGGCGTCGGGGCGTGACCAGGTGACATTCCACGCTTGCCCGTCGCGAAGCACGATGCCCGTTCCCGTGCCAATCGTTTCGGCGTGCGGGGTGTTGCCGCCGCCCTTGTCGAAGTACTTCGACTCCGACTGGGTGACGTACTGGAGGACCACGGTGTCCGCGCGCTGCTGCTCGCCCGTCTCTTCCTCCATAGCGAGGTCGTCGTTGAGGCCGACGAGGAAGTTCCCCTGGGCGGGGTCGTAGATGAAGTCGGCCGTGGCGTAACTCCATTCCGCCCGCGCCGAGTACACCGGTGATCCGCCCGTGGGGACCACCGGATCGAAGCGAAGTCCGATGTCGCGCGCGGGTGAGGCGTCGGGGGCGCGTGAGAGTCCCACCGTGCCGTCGAGGAAGTAGTTGTAGGGGGAGCGACGATCGCTGTCGCGTGCGTAACCCTCGGCCCCCTTGTTCGGTGAGATGTCGATCAGACCCGATTCCTCGATGGCCGGCCACATCTTGCGTTGCACACCGGAGAAGGCGAATGCGGGGGACCCGTACTGCGCGAGCAGGTCGATGTCGGTGATCCGCGCCGAGCGCACCGGGCCGATGCGGTCGGGGATGTCGCTGGAGTACACGGCCGCGAGTCGGGTGATTCCGTACTCCACCTCCTCGATGTAGACCACATCGGCGCGGTGCAGGCCGGCATGGGGCTGCGCATTACGCGTGTTGTCCAACTTCACCACCAGCACCGGACCTGCGGGGTTCCCGGGTAGCCCGGTCAGGGGGGACGTGGGCGTCGGGGTCGGACTGGGCGTCGGGCTGGGCGTGGGGCTGGGGGTGGGAGACGGGCTGGTGGCCGGGGCTTGCGGGGCTGCCTCGGGGGCGGGGGTCGAGCTGGAGCAGGCAGCCAGCGCTACCGCCGCCAGGGGCAGTGCGACCAGGGCCCGGCGCAGCATCCGCCCACGGTAGGTCCCGCCGGGAGGGTGGCCGTATGCGTGGGGAGGAAAAGGCCTGGAAGTGGTTGACGGTGGGTCAAAGTGGAGTAAAGTGGCGCCACCTGGAGGTGCCAGGGGGTCTTACGGGGTCGAAGAGGCGGGAGTGACAGATGTTTCTGGGCACCCACGCACCCCGTCTCGATGAGAAGGGCCGCCTGGTCCTGCCTGCCAAGTTCCGTGAGCAGTTGGCCGCCGGGCTGGTGCTGACCCGGGGCCAGGACCGCTCCCTCGTCGTCTGGCCCACCGCGGAGTTCACCGCCTACGCGGAGCGGCTGGGCGAGGCCTCCCGCTCCGATGCCCGGGTCCGGGCCTACCTGCGCGTGCTGTTCTCCGGCGCCTCCGACGAGATCCCCGACCGTCAGGGGCGCATCACCGTCCCCCCGGGCCTCCGTGACTACGCCGGCCTGGATCGCGAGGTCATCGTCGTCGGAAACGGGACCACCGCCGAGATCTGGGATGCCGAGACCTGGAACACCTACCTCGCCAGCCAGGAGGACAACTTCTCCGGCCTGAACGAGGAGGTGATCCCAGGGGTGTTGTGACGTCGTGCGGCCCGGTCTCCTCCCGCCCCCTCCCTGACATCCCTTCCCCGGTGCCAGGCGGTGATGCGGGCGGGGGCCCGGCCGCGCGGATGGGAGAGACCGCGACCGAGATCCACACACACGAAGGGGAAGACATGAGCACACTCAACGAATTCGTCCACCATCCGGTGGTCCGCGGCATGCGGACCGGAGCAGCAGTACTGGTCTCCGGAATCCTCACCGGCAGCGTCGTTTACGCAGTCTCCGTCGTCATCGGGGGCTAGGAAGCCATGGAGTTCGAGGGCGTCGACTACGTCCCGCAGCACGAACCGGTGCTGCGGGAACGGGTCTTCGCCCTCCTCGCGCCCGCGCTGACCGAGGCGGAGCCGATCCTCGTGGACGCGACCCTCGGTCTCGGTGGACACGCATTGTTCGCACTCGAGCAGGTGCCAGGGCTGCGTGTGATCGGAATCGATCGAGATGCCCAAGCACTCGCCGTCAGCCGCGAGCGGCTCGCGATGTTCGCGGACCGGGTCACGCTCGTGCATGCGGTCTATGACCACATCACCGAGGTTCTCCACGACCTCGGTCATCCCCACGTCAACGGGATCCTGTTCGACTTAGGTGTCTCGTCGATGCAGTTGGACGATCCCCGTCGCGGGTTCTCGTATGCGCGCGATGTCACCCTCGACATGCGCATGGACCTGTCGGGTGCCGTCACCGCAGCGGACATCGTCAACTCCTACTCCGAGAAGGACCTCGCACGCATCCTGCGCACCTACGGCGAGGAGCGCTTCGCGTCGCGTATCGCCCGTCGCATCGTCCAGGAGCGTGCACAGGCGCCGTTCACCTCGTCCGCGCGACTCGTCGAGGTGGTCCGGGAATCGATTCCCGCCCCGGCACGACGCCACGGTGGCAACCCCGCCAAGCGGACCTTCCAGGCGCTGCGCATCGAGGTGAACGACGAGCTCGCGGTCTTGGAGCGCGCACTCCCGCAGGCCCTGGAGGCGTTGGAGGTCGGTGGCCGCATCGTTGTCATGAGCTACCAGTCCCTCGAGGACACGATCGTCAAGGGCGTGCTGGCCGAGGCCACCCGCGTGCGCGTCCCCCACGACCTGCCCGTGATCCCGGCGAGTGCGGAGCCGGAGTTCCATCTCGTCACGCGCGGTGCGCAGACGGCCACCGAGGCCGAGACGATCGAGAACCCGCGTGCGGCGTCCGTGCGGATCCGCGCTGCCGAGCGTGTGCGGTGGGCGGCATGAGCACGATCGAGGCGGTGGCCGAGGTGCCCGCGGAGACCACGGTCGAGACCACGGAGTCCGTGACCGAGTTCGCCACACCGCGTGTGAGTCGCCGTGCGCGCGCCCGTGCCCACCTCACGCTCGTCGCGCCGCTGAGTCCGGATCGGGCCAGCCGTGGCACCTTCGTCGTGATCATCACTGCGATCCTGGCGCTCGCGCTGCTCGCCATGTTGGTCATCAACACCTCGCTGGCACAGGGATCCTTCACGGTCCAGGCACTGCGCGCCGAGTATCAGGACCTTCAGGAGCAGGAGCAGGCGTTGCTCGAGGAGGTTTCCGCCGCCTCCGCACCGATCGCGCTGGAGTACCGGGCACGGGAACTGGGCATGGTGCCGAGCATGACCCCGGTCTTCGTGCGGGTCCCCGATGGTCGCGTCCTGGGCAAGCCCCGCCCGGCGCCGGGCATCGCCTCGCAGACGACGGCGCGCATCACCGCGACATCCGACCTCACGACCGATCTGGCTGCGCTGCCGACGACATTCGCGGACGCCAAGGGCTACACGACTCCGGGCACGGCATCACCGACGACCTCCGGTGAAGACCTCCTGTGGCAGGAACTCGCACCACGCGCTCTCGTGATCCCGGGGCAACCTCTGATCGTGGACACGGTGGTGGGTCCCGATGACCAACTCAGCGCGGAGCCGGTGACGGACTGACATGACCACCGGCACACGCAACCGCCCGCGGACACAGCCACGTGTCCCCAGCGGTCCCGTCGACGGAGGGTGGTCGCACCGACCCCTGTCGCTGGGCGACGTGCCGAAGCGAGGCGCCATCCTTCTCGTTGCGACCGCGATCGTGCTGACGCTCTTCGCGGGGCGACTCGTCGAACTCCAGGTCTTCCGCGGACAAAGCCTCGCCAGTGCAGCACTCGACCAGCGTCTGCGGACCGCCGAGATCCCCGCGCAGCGCGGCATGATCCTCGACTCGGCAGGGGATCCCCTCGCCGTCACCGTCGAGGCGCGGAACGTCACCGCAGACCAGACGTTGATCGACGACCCCGCCGCGGCGGCCGCACGCCTCGCACCGATCCTGGGAATGGACAGCGCGGAACTTGTGACCCGGCTCACGGGTGATCGACGTTTCGTCTACATCGCCAAGACCATCACGCCCGAGACATGGAATCGCATCGACGACTTGGATGTGCCCGGGATCTTCAGTGAGATCACCTCGCGACGGGTTTACCCCGGTGGTGAGCTCGCCGCGAACGTGGTCGGTTTCGTCGGTGCCGAGGGTGCGGGCATGGGCGGCATCGAATACGCGTTGAACAAGGAGCTCTCCGGTATCGCAGGATCGCAGACGTATGAAAAGGGGCCCGGCGGGCGCGTGATCCCCACGGCCAACGTGGAGCGCGTCGATGCCCAACCGGGAATGGACGTGCAGCTCACCATCGATCGGGACATCCAGTTCGTCGCGCAGGAGGCGATCGCCAAGGCGGTGCGTGACGCACGTGCGGCCAGCGGGACCGTCGTGGTCATGGAGGCGAAGACCGGGCGGATCCTCGCGATGGCGACGGCTCCGACCTTCGACGCGAACGATCCCGGCGCTTCTCTCGCGGAGAACCGCGGCAATCGCGCACTCACGGATGTGTTCGAGCCGGGCTCCACCGGCAAGGTCATCACCCTCGCGGGAGTGGTGAATGAGGGTGCTGCCAACCCCTACACCGTCTTCAAGGTCCCCGGCGGCCTCCCGCGCGGAGGGAAGGTCTTCAAGGATCACACCCCGCACGGGAAACTGCGCCTCACCCTCAGCGGCATCATGGCGCAGTCGAGCAATATCGGAACGATCCTCGCCGCCGAGCGCATCGGCGAGAACAAGCTCTACGACTACGTGAAGAAGTTCGGCGTCGGGGAGGAGACCGGCACTAACTTCCCCGCGGAGGGTGATGGCTACGTGCCACCCGTCGAGAATTGGTCGGCCACGTCGATGCCGACCATCGCCTTCGGGCAGGGGCTCAGCGTCAACGCCGTGCAGGCCACCAACGTCTTCGCCACCGTGGCCAACGGCGGAGTGCGCTTGAGTCCACGCATCGTCGACTCCCTGGTCACTCCCGAAGGTGAGGTGATCGCGCCCGAGCCGCAGACGAAGACACGTGTGATCTCGCGAGTGGCGGCCCAGCAGGTCCTCGCGATGCTCGAGACCGTCGTGGGCGACGGCGGCACGGCGCCCATGGCGAAGATCCCCGGTTATCGCGTCGGCGGGAAGACCGGAACCGCGCAGTACGTGGATCCGCGCTGCGGCTGCTACAACGGAGACGTCGTTGCCTCCTTCATCGGTGTCGCACCCATCGACGACCCAGAACTGGTGGTCGCGGTGTTCGTCTCCCAACCGCGGAGCGGTCGATACGGCGGACAGTTGGGCGGGCCTGTGTTCAAGCGGGTGATGACATACTCCCTGCAAGCTCGTCAGATCCCGCCCACGGGAACCCGGGCGCCCGGGATCCCCCTCTCCGCGAAGGGGTAGCCGTGCACGCAGCCCCGGGCGAGAACTCCGCGGATTTCACCGCGGTGGTCCTCGCCACTGGAGGACGCATGGAAGTCCCCGGCGACACCGTCCTCACCTCCGTGACCCTGGATTCGCGATCCGTGGAACCAGGTGCACTCTTCGCGGCCCTCCCCGGTCATCGCACCCACGGGCGCGCGTTCATCGCCGATGCCGTCGCACGTGGTGCGGCGGCGATCATCACGGATGACAGGGGTGCCGAGATCGCCCGCACGCAGGGTGTCCCGGTCGCCGTCTACGACGATCCGCGCGCATCGCTCGCCGACATCTGCCGCGTCGTCTACGGAGCGAGCGATGGCATCACACTGCTCGGTGTCACCGGCACGAATGGAAAGACGTCCGTCGCCTTCATGATGGCTGGGGGACTGCGAGCGTCCGGCATCCCCTCCGCACTCATCGGCACGCTCGGAATCAACATCGGGGAGTCGTGGCGCGCATCGATGCGGACCACGCCGGAAGCCCCGGAACTCCATCGTCTCTTCCGCGAGTGCCGCGACACCGGCATCGATCACGCCGTGATGGAGGTCTCGAGCATCGCGGCGACCGAGTCCCGGGTCCGAGGGCTGACCTTCGCCGTCATGGTCTTCACCAACCTCAGCCAGGACCACCTCGATTACCACGGATCCATGGAGGCGTACTACCAGGCGAAGCGTTCTCTGTTCGATGGGGAGACGGCGCGGCAGGCCGTCGTCTGCGTGGACACCGAGTGGGGCCTGCGGTTGGCCGAGGAAGTGGACGTGCCGGTGATCACCGTGGCGACCGAGGGCCGGGATGCGGACTGGACCGCCGAGTTCGCGGGTGGCTGGCAGGTCCGGGGGCCGGGATTCCACGAGCGCGGGAACGAGATGCTCCCGGCATTCGTCATCGCGAACCGGCTATGCGCCACAGCGGCACTGCACGCCTGCGGCGTGCCCGCCCACCACGCATGGACCGCAGTCGGCGACGTCGCGGTGCCTGGGCGGATGGAGATGGTCGAACAGATCGGTGGAGTGAACGTCTGGGTCGATTACGCGCATACCCCCGAGGCGGTCGCCCGAGCTCTGCGGGCCCTCCGGGACTCGTCCTCGGGTCGTCTGATCACCGTCGTGGGTGCGGGTGGCGAACGGGATGCGGACAAGCGTGGAGCCATGGGTCGTAGCGCGGCGGAGTACTCGGACGTGGTCATCGTCACCGACGACAATCCGCGCTCGGAGGATCCTGCGTCGATCCGGACCGCGGTGATCGACGGGGCGCGGGGGGTCGTCGGCCCACACATCGAGGAGGTGGCCCCGCGTGCGGAGGCCATTCACGCCGCGATCCGTGCGGGTCGACCGGGCGATGTGGTGGCCATCCTGGGCAAGGGAGCGGAGACCTACCAGGAGATCGGTGGGATCCGGCACCCCTTCGACGACCGCGACATGGTGCGTCGACTCGCACGGGAGTTACGGACATGACCCCGATCACGCTGGAGGAGTTGGCTCGGGCGGTGAACTGTCCAGTAACGGGGAATACGACCCCGGCGATCCGTGGAGTCAGCGTCGACACACGCACGGTCAACCCCGGCGATGCCTTTTTCGCGATGCCCGGTGCACGGGTGGATCCCCACGACCTGATCCCCGATGCGGTTGCAGCAGGAGCCGTCGTGGTCGTCGCCGAACGCGACGTCCCCGACATCGGGATCCCGGTTCTGCGCGTCACCGATGCGCAGGCGGCGCTGGGTCAGCTCGGCCACTGGTATTGGCGCGAGCGTCTGGACTGCACGACAGTGGGAATCACGGGGTCCAGCGGTAAGACCACGACCAAGGACCTGATCGCCCAGATCCTGGAGGCCGCGGGACCGACGGTGTCGCCCCGGGGCTCGTTCAACACCGAAGTGGGGGTGCCGCTCACCATCCTGTCCGCGGACACCGCAACACGATTCCTCGTCCTCGAAATGGGAATGCGCGGTCTGGGACACATCGAGCACCTGACGCGGATCGCCACCCCCGATGTCGCGGTGGTCACGAACGTGGGGCATGCCCATGTGGAGTTGCTGGGCAGCATCGACCAGATCGCCGTGGCCAAGGGTGAACTGGTCGCCGGGCTGAACCCACGTGGAACCGCTGTCTTGAATGCCGATGACCCGCGCGTGCTCGCCATGCGTGAACGGACGACCGCCTCGATCCTCACCTACGGTCGCGCGGAGGATGCCGACTTGCGCGCGCAGGACATCCGGGTCGCGCGCTCGTCGGTCGACTTCCACGTCGTGGACCGTCGCGCAGGCGCGGAGTGCACCGTCCACCTGGCCTACGTCGGAGAGCACAACGTCCTCAACGCCCTCGCGGCCCTGGGTGCGGCGCTGGCATGCGGTGCCTCCCTGGCAGATGCGGCACACGCGCTCGGGAACGCGCGTCCACGCAGCGCGATGCGCATGGAGATGCTGACGGCACCGGGTGGCTTCGTCGTGATCAACGACGCCTACAACGCGAATCCCGAGTCGACCAAGGCCGCACTCAGTGCGCTCGCGGCCATGGAGGGACGGACCTGGGCGGTCCTCGGTGAGATGCGTGAGTTGGGACCGGAGTCCGCAGTCCTCCATGCCAAGGTCGGCCGCTGGGCCGGGCACGTCGGTATCGACCGACTGCTGTGTGTGGGGGAGGGGACACGCCCTACCCACGAGGCGGCATCGGCTTCGGGGGTCGAGTCCCTATGGTTGCCGGACGCGGATGACGCCGTCGCGGCCTTGTCCTCCGAACTCGGGTCCGGTGACGTCGTCCTGGTGAAGGCGTCACGGAGCATCGGACTCGAGAGGATCGTCCAGGCACTCATGGCGCCGACGGGAGGTGGAGCCGCATGAGACTCGTGGTGATCGCCATGACGATCTCGACGCTCATCTCGCTTTTCGGAACGCCCGTGCTCATTCGGATCCTCGCCCGTCACGGCTACGCGCAGGCGATCCGGACATCGACGGAAACCGAGCTGTACCCCGCGCACGAAGGAAAGCGTGGAACACCCTCGATGGGTGGCGTGGCGATCCTCATCGCCGTGGTGGCCGGCTACTTCCTCACCCACCTCCTGACCATGCGTCCCCTGGCGATGTCCGGCGTGCTCGTCATCTTCCTCATGGTCGGGCTCGGTGTGGTGGGGTTCGCCGATGACTACCTGAAGATCTTCAAGCAGCGCAGCACCGGGTTGCGGGCGCGCACGAAACTCATCGGTCAGGCAGTCGTGGCACTGACATTCGCGTTCCTCTCCGTCCAATTCCCGGACGCGGACGGGCAGACGGCCGCGTCGATGGCGATCTCCTTCGTGCGCGACACCCCCCTCGTGCTCCCGCTCGGTCTGTTCCTCGTCTGGGTGTGGTTCCTCGTGACGGCCACGACCAACGGTGTGAACCTCACCGACGGGCTCGACGGACTCGCGGTGGGCGCCTCGGTCATGAGCTTCCTGGCCTACGTGCTCCTGAGCATCTGGCAGTACGGACAGAACTGCGCCTTCGAGGTCACGCCCTTCTGTTACAGCACCCAGAATCCGTTGGACCTGGCCATCGTCGCGGCATCCGCGGCGGGGGCGAGTTTCGGATTCCTCTGGTGGAACACGGCACCGGCGCGGATCTTCATGGGCGATACCGGTTCCCTGGCCCTGGGCGGCGGCATCGCGGGCTTGGCCATCATGACCCGCACGGAACTCCTGCTGCCCCTCCTCGCCGGGCTCTTCCTGATCATCACCGTGTCCGTGATCCTGCAGGTCGGTTCGTTCAAGTTGACCGGCCGCCGCGTCTTCCGGATGGCACCCCTCCATCACCATTTCGAGATGCGCGGGTGGCCGGAGATCCAGATCGTCGTGCGTTTCTGGATCATCCAAGGCGTGTGTATCGGTGCGGGCCTGGGCATCTTCTACGCCGAGTGGGTTCGCGCGTGACCGGAGTC
The DNA here is from genome assembly GCA_964495555.1 of uncultured Bifidobacteriaceae bacterium. Lineage (GTDB taxonomy): Bacteria > Actinomycetota > Actinomycetes > S36-B12 > S36-B12 > VGCC01. The sequence goes on from CAZBWA010000002.1 coordinate 15,201, forward strand.
GACGGCGCCACCCGGGCGTCCGCGTGGGACCAGTGGCAGGTCTGCGTCGTGGGCCTCGGTGTCGCCGGCTACGCGGCGGCGGATGCGCTCATGCAAGTGGGAGCGTCCGTGCGTGTCCTCGACTCCTCGGACTCGGCTGCCGTCCGCGCGAAGGGTGACGTGCTGGCCACGCTCGGCGCCGACGTGCGCACGGGTCTCGACGGACGGCTGGGATCGGCCCTGGACGGCTGCGACCTCATGGTCGTGTCGCCCGGCCTGCCTCCTCAGCACGCGTGGATCACCGAATGCCTGGAACGGTCCATCCCCGTCTGGGGCGAGCTCGAGTTGGCCTGGCGCCTCCGGCCGAGCGTCGATCCCGCGCCGTGGCTGTGCGTGACCGGCACAAACGGGAAGACCACGGCCACCCTGATGTTGGATTCGATGCTGCGCGCGGGAGGGCATGCCTCCGTGGCCGCCGGCAACATCGGGACATCCCTCGTCGACGTCGTGATGCATGACAGTCCCGATGTGATCGCCGTCGAAGTCGGCGCCCCACAACTTCCCTTCGTCACCTCGATGAGTCCGCTGGCGTCCGTATGCATCAACATCGCGCCGGATCACATCGATCATTTCGGGAGTTTCGACTCCTACTGGAGTGCGAAAGCCCGCGTGTACCACCTGACGCAAGCGGCCGCAGTCTTCAACGCCGACGAACCCGATACGCGCGCGATGGTGGAGGACGCAGATGTCATCGACGGGTGCCGGGGAATCGGGATCACCCTCTCCACGCCGGCCATCGGCATGCTCGGAGTCGTCGACGGGCTTCTCGTCGATCGGGCGTTCATCGACGATCGACGCGAGCGAGCCCAGGAGTTGGCCTCGGTCGCCGACGTCCAGCCGGCTGCGCCCCACAACGTCGTGAACGCGCTCGCGGCCGCTGCGCTGGCGCGCGCCTTCGGGGTCGCCCCCGCCGCCGTACGCGATGGGCTCCGGAACTTCGTCCCCGCCCACCATCGGATCAGCGACGTAGGGACGGTCGCAGGGGTCCGCTTCGTGGACGACAGCAAGGCCACGAACGCCCACGCGGCACTCGCCTCCGTGGCCGCCTACCCCTCGGTCGTCTGGATCGCCGGTGGTCTGGCGAAGGGTCAGGACTTCGACGACCTGGTGCAGCGGATCGCACCGCGCCTGCGCGGGGTCGTCCTCCTCGGACGGGATCGCGCCGTGATCGCCGAGGCCCTGAGCCGACACGCGCCCGAGGTCCCCGTCGTGGAGGTGGATCGCACGGACACTGGTGTCATGGAGACCGTGGTCGACCTGGCGCTGCAGCATGCCCAGGCGGGGGACACCGTGCTCCTGGCCCCGGGCTGCGCCTCGTGGGACATGTTCCGCGACTACGCGCAGCGTGGCGAGCTCTTCGCGGCGGCGGCCCGCGGGCGCGGGGCCACGACGTGAGCGTCGCCCCGCCGACCTCCTCCACGGCCCTCTTTCGACTCGGGACCTGGCTGCGACACCCGCTCAGCACCTATTACCTGATCATCGGCACCGCGGTCCTGCTGCTCGGGCTGGGGCTGGTCATGGTGCTTTCCGCGTCCAGCATCGAGAGCGTCCGCGTCTTCGGCTCTCCCTACACCCTGGTCCAGCGCCAGGCGCTCTTCGCCGTCGCCGGCGTGATCGCGATGTACTTCGCCGCGAGGACCTCCATCGAGTTCTGGCGTGCCTTCGCCTGGCCCCTGTTGCTGGTATCCGTCGCCCTGCTGATCCTCGTGCTCTTCATCGGCGTCGAAGTCGCCGGGCAGCGCAACTGGATCGACATCATCGGTCCCTTCCGACTGCAACCCAGTGAGTTCGCGAAATTGGCCCTGGTCGTCTGGGGTGCGGATGTGCTCACGCGACGTCGCGATGCGGTCCCGACGTGGAACACGCTCCTCGTTCCGCTCGTCCCCGTGGCCGGCATCATGATGATCCTGGTCCTCCTCGAGGGCGACTTCGGGAACACGGTCATGCTCGCGGCGATCATGGCCGGAATGCTCTTCGCCGCGGGGGTCCCACTGAGGTTCTTCGCTGCTCTGGGCGCGATCGGTGCGGTGGGCATCTTCCTGTTGACACTCGCTGCCCCCTACCGCATGGAGCGGTTCACATCCTGGCTGGATCCGTCGGCCGATCGGCTGGGCTACGGATGGCAGATCACGCAGGGCCAGTACGCCCTCGGGACGGGGGGATGGTGGGGCGTCGGACTCGGCGCGAGCCGCGAGAAGTGGGGATCGCTCCCGGAAGCGCACACCGATTTCATCTTCCCCGTCATCGGTGAGGAACTGGGATTGGTGGGGACCCTCTCGGTGCTCCTGCTGTTCGGGCTCCTCGCGTTCGCGATCTTCCGGTTGAGTCGCACAACGCAGGATCCCTTCGTGCGTATGGCGTCCGCCGGCGTGGGCGCCTGGATCGTGATCCAGGCCGTGGTCAATATCGGCGGGGTCCTGGGTCTCATGCCGATCACGGGCGTGCCTCTCCCGCTGGTGTCCTACGGCGGGTCATCGTTGGTTCCGACGCTGACGGCCTTGGGCATGGTGCTGGCCTTCGCGCGTAACGAGCCGGGTGCCCGTCGGGCCCTCCGCCGTCGATCCACTGCCGAAGCCATGCGGAAGAGGTGACGTGAGCGCGTGCACGTCGTCATGGCTGCAGGTGGGACTGCGGGACACATCGAACCTGCCGTGAACACCGCCGACACGTTGCGGCGACTCCGGCCCGATGCGACGGTCACCTTCCTCGGATCCGATCGCGGACTGGAGAACTCCCTCGTCCCGGCGCGGGGGTACCCGTTGGTGACGGTCCCATCCGTCCCGATGCCACGAGGACTCGATGCGCGTGCCGTACGCGTCCCCGGTGCACTGGTCGCCTCCGTGCGCGCCTCCCGGCGCGCGTTGCGGGAGCTCCGCGCCGATGTCGTCGTCGGGTTCGGCGGATACGTCGCGGGACCGGCCTACCTGGCCGCGCGTGCGGAGGGGATTCCACTGATCGTGCACGAGGCCAATGCACGTCCAGGATGGGCCAATCGCCTGGGTGCGCGGCTCACCCCGCACGTCGCAGCGGTGCGCGCGGGAGATCTACCGCATGCGCGGGCGGTCGGCATGCCTGTGCGCGGCTCGATCCGCGATCTCGACCGGGCCGCGATGGCCGCCGAGGCCCGTCGCGAGTTGGGCCTGGAGGGACCGACGCTGCTCGTCTTCGGCGGCAGTCAGGGTGCACGGCGCCTGAACGAACTCGTCGCCGCCTGCCTCGACGATTGGCAGGGCGCGGGCATCGATGTGATCCATGTCTACGGAGCGGCGAACGTCGCACCGACGCCGCGCCCGGGCTACGTCCCGATCCCGTTCTCCGACCGCATGGATCTCTTGTATGCCGCAGCGGACCTGGTGGTCTGCCGCGCTGGCGCGATGACTTGTGCGGAGGTGGCCACGGTGGGCCTCCCCGCGATCTACATCCCGCTGCCCGTCGGGAACGGGGAGCAGGAGCTCAACGCGCTCCCGGTCGTGCGGGATGGTGGTGGAGTGCTGATCCGCGATCAGGATGTGACCGTGCCCTGGCTCGTGGACCAGGTGGTGACGCTCATGGGCGATGAGCCTCGGCGCGCGGAGATGGGTCGCGCGGCGAGTGCCCACGGGTCGCGCAACGCCGATGAGGTCATGGCGCGCTGGATCATCGATGTGGCCGAGGAGAGCGGGGTGTCATGACCGATCCCCTCGATTTCGGTCGCACCCACATCATGGGCCTCGGTGGCGCGGGGATGTCGGGCATCGGTCGCATCCTCGTCGCCCGCGGCGTCGAGGTCACCGGATGCGATGCGAAGGACTCTCGTCGCCTGAGCGCCCTGCGCGCCCTCGGAGTCGGTGCGTCCGTCGGTCACGATCCTGCGCACCTCGAAGGCATCGACACCGTGATCCTCTCGACCGCCATCCCCACCGGGCATCCCGAGGTGGAGCACGCTCGCGCATCCGGGCTCCGGGTGCTGTCACGCGCGGAGGCGCTCGCAGCACTCGTGGCCGGATATCGCGGGGTCGCCGTCGCGGGCACCCATGGCAAGACCACGACCACGTCGATGATCACGGTGATCCTGCAGCACTGCGGCCTGGACCCTACGTTCGTCATCGGAAGCGAGCTGAACGAGACGGGGGCGAATGCGCATCAGGGAAGCGGCGTGCACTTCGTCGTCGAGGCCGATGAGAGCGACGGCTCCTTTCTCGCCCTGCCCGCGCAGGCCGGGATCATCACCAATGTCGAACCCGACCATCTGAATCATTGGGGGACGTTCGAGGCGTTGGAGTCCGCTTTCGACGAGTTCGTCACGGGCATATGCGATCGGGACGGGTTCGTCGTCGTCTGCGTCGACGATCCTGGGGGGCGTCGATTGGCCGACCGCGCTCTGGCACGTGGCATGGATGTCCGGACCTACGGAGCGGATCCGGGTGCCGACGTCCGCATGGTCGACCCCGTGGTCGGGGAGGCCGGCTGGAGCTTCGATGCCGTGCAGGACGGCGTGCGTCTGGGCCGGGTGACGCTGTCGGTTCCCGGACGGCACAACGCCTTGAATGCGCTGGGTGCGATCGCGGTATGTCGCGGCCTGGGGTGCGCCACGGGGGATGTGATCGACGGCCTCGCGACCTTCTCCGGCACGCGTCGACGGTTCGACTACCGGGGATCGGCAGGCGGAGTGCGGGTCTACGACGACTACGCCCACCATCCCACCGAGATCACCGCGACCCTGCGTGCGGCGCGCGAGGTCGTCGGCGAGGGCCGCATCATCGTCGCGTTTCAGGCGCACCACTACTACCGCACGGCCCTCTTCGTCCGCGAATTCGGTGAGGCGCTGGGTCTGGCCGATGTGGTCGTGGTCCTCGAGGTCTTCGCCCCGGGGGAGACGCCGATCCCGGGGGCCAGTGGGCAGACCATGGCCACCCATGTCCCCCTCGATCCCGCCGACGTCATCTTCGAGCCGTCCTGGTCGTCCGTGACCGAGCACCTGGTCGCCCGAGCCCGTCCCGGCGACATCGTCATGACGCTGGGCGCGGGTGACATCGGGATGCTCGCCGTGGAGGTGCTGGACCGTCTCCGTGCAGTGGATGGAACAGCGTGACGCGACGTCGGATCGTCACCCTCGGAGTTCTCGCGCTGGTCGTTCTGGCCGCGGCGGGCGCGGTCTATGCGGTGTGGTTCTCGACGCTATTGAATGTCGATCGTGTCCGAGTGATCGGCGCGGCCACGGCGCACGAGTCCGAGGTTGTTACAGCCGCCACGATCCCCGTCGGAGCTCCGATCGCACGGATCGATGTCGCCTCGGTGGCCCAGCGCGTCTCGGCGATCCCGTGGGTGAAGTCCGTGGACGTGCGTCGCGGGTGGCCCAGCGAGATCGTCATCGCCGTCACCGAGCGCGAGGCGGTGGCGCGGAAACCGAGTCCCGATGGTGCGCAGGGTGTCGATGCCGAGGGAGTGGTGTTTGCGACCCAGACCGAGCTGCCCTCGGATCTCGTCGTGGTGACCGCGGAGGGCCCCGCACTCGTGGCCAGCGTGCAGGTGCTGCAGGCGCTTCCGACGGAGATCAAGGATCGCGTTACGCGCATCGCGGCGACCACGCGTGACGACGTGCGACTGCACTTGAAGTCAGGATCCATCGTGCGCTGGGGGAGTGCGCAGGAGCCGGAGTTCAAAGCACAGGTACTGCTGGCACTGCTCCCACGTCGGGCGCGGGTCTACGACGTCAGTGCGCCCCAGCTGCCCACCACGTTGCAGGAGAACCCCAAGAAGCGCGGATCGGCGACCCCGCAGCCTTCGACCTCTCCTTGAGAGTTGTCCGCATTTTTCGGCTGACTCACGGGGAATTCGCACATTTTCTGCGATTGGGAGCCCCCTCGCCTTGCGCTCCGGAGGGGTGAGCCCCTACCCTCCCGCCGGCTCGGACCGGCACTTTTCTCAGCCTCGACTTGAGGTTGAGACTCCGGGCCACCGGAGTCGTCGGGCCCCCTCCCGTCGACGCGAACGAAAGGACGAGCGCACCGTGGCCGCTCCGCAGAACTATCTGGCAGTCATCAAGGTCGTCGGTATCGGCGGCGGTGGTGTGAACGCCGTGAATCGCATGATCGAGGTCGGATTGAAGGGCGTGGAGTTCATCGCCATCAACACCGACGCCCAGGCGTTGCTCATGAGCGACGCGGACGTCAAGCTCGACATCGGGCGCGAACTCACGCGCGGACTCGGTGCTGGTGCGAACCCCGAGGTGGGTCGCAAGGCAGCGGAGGATCATCTCGAGGAGATCGAGGAGGTGCTGCGCGGCGCCGACATGGTCTTCGTGACCGCGGGCGAGGGCGGTGGCACCGGCACCGGTGGCGCGCCGATCGTGGCACGGGTCGCACGCTCCCTCGGTGCGCTGACCATCGGTGTGGTGACGCGGCCATTCGGGTTCGAGGGTCGTCGTCGCGCGAGTCAGGCCGACAACGGCGTGGAGGATCTGCGGGCCGAGGTCGACACCCTCATCGTCATCCCGAACGATCGACTCCTCTCCCTGGCCGACCGCGAGATCAGCGTCGTGGACGCCTTCCGTCAGGCCGACCATGTCCTCCTGCAGGGCGTATCCGGCATCACCGACCTCATCACCACCCCCGGTCTCATCAACCTGGACTTCGCGGACGTCAAGAGCGTCATGCACGGTGCCGGCTCGGCGCTCATGGGCATCGGCTCGTCGCGTGGCGAGGACCGAGCGGTCCAGGCCGCGGAGAAGGCCATCTCGAGCCCGCTCCTCGAGGCGGGGATCGACGGCGCGCACGGCGTGCTGCTGTCGGTGTCGGGTGGCAGCGACCTCGGTCTGTTCGAGATCAACGAGGCGGCTCGCCTCGTCAGTGATGCCGCGCATCCGGATGCCAACATCATCTTCGGCGCCGTCATCGACGACACGCTCGGCGACGAAGTGCGCGTGACGGTGATCGCAGCCGGCTTCGATGGCGGTGAGCCCCCGGCGCGTAAGGCGCAGGCTCGACGCGTCGACGTCGAAGGTACCGGTGAGATCCCGGTCGTGGGCACCACGACGGGTCCCATCACCAAGCCGCGCACGCTCGTCTTCGACAGCACCGACGACGACCTCGATGTCCCGGACTTCCTGAAGTAGCGCCTCGCGCGTGAGCCTTCCCCTTGCCAGCGGGTCCATCCCTCCGCTGGCACCTGGTGACCGTCCAGTGAACTGGGCGGTCACCGGTCGTTTCGGCGGTCGGAGCGCCGGTCCCTACGCCGACCTCAATCTGGCCGAGCACGTCGGTGATGACGTCGATGCGGTCCTCCACAACCGCGCGATGGTCGCGCGCTGGGCGGGGGTCTCGCAGGCGGCGTTCGTCCGGGCCGTCCATGGCGCGGGGGTTGCCTGGGTGGGACATGGCGACGTGGTCCCCGAGGCCGATGCACTCCTCACCACGGAGGTCGGGCTGCCACTCGTCGCCCTGGGCGCGGATTGCGCCCTCATCGGGGTTGCGGCTCCCGGAGTCGTGGGTGTCGTGCACTGCGGGTGGCGAGGACTCGTCGCGGGAGTCATTCCCGCCGCCATCGGCGCAGTACGGGCGTATTCCGACGGCCCAGTCCTGGCCATCGTCGGTCCGTCGATCTGCGCGCGCTGCTACCCGGTCGGGAAAGAGTGCGTGACCGAGGTCCGCCGCGCCTGCCCGGAGGCCGTCCCCGATCCGACGCACGTCGACCTCCATGCAGGGGTACGCGCCCAACTCGCACGTGAGAATGTGCGCATCGAGGACCGGAGTTCCTGCACGTTCGAGTCCACCTCACTCTTCTCGCATCGACGTGATGCCCCCACGGGTCGCCATGGGCTGATGATGTGGCGCGCCGGTGATGTGGCGAGGATGGCTCCATGACGCGTGTCCAGGAAATCCAGGAGGGCCTCGATGAGGTTCGCGCGCGCATCACGCGAGCCTGCGACGCGGCCGGGCGCCCCGACGACGTCACCCTGATCGTGGTGACCAAGACCTTCCCAGCCTCCGACGTGCGAATCCTCGGCGAACTCGGAGTGACCGACGTGGGTGAGAACCGTCATCAGGAGGCCTCAGCCAAGGCACTCGAGTGCGCGGACCTGGAGTTGACCTGGCACATGATCGGTCAACTCCAGCGCAACAAGGCCGCGGCGGTGCGGACCTGGGCCGATGTCATCCAGACGATCGATCGTGGCGAGCTCGCCGATGCGGTGGGGCGCGCAGCACGCAACGCCGGATTAGTGCAGGACGTCCTCCTGCAGGTGAGTCTCGACGTCCCGGTTCGCGACGATCGCGGCGGCTGTGCTCCAGTGGACGTCGACGGACTGTGCGGCCGCATCGCGGCGGACCCGGGCCTGCGCCTGCGGGGCGTGATGGCCGTGGCCCCCTATCCGGGCGACCCCCAGGAGGCCTTTGCGCGCCTGGCGGAGGTCACTCAGCGCGTGCAGGCCCTCGTCCCCGCGGCGACGATGGTCTCGGCGGGCATGAGCGATGACCTGGAGGCGGCCATCGCCCATGGCGCGACACATGTCCGCGTGGGGAGCGCGGTGCTGGGAAGACGTCCTGCGCTGCAGTAGCGTCTCAATGAGGAAATAGCGGATTCCGGAGGGGCAACGTGGCAGGCGCATTGCGCAAGATGGCCGTCTACCTGGGCCTCGTGGAGGATGACGGCTACGAGGAGATCGACGAGTTCGAGGTCGAGGAGCGCGACACGCGCTCGCGCGGAAGCCGGCGCGGCTTCGCCCCCCAGTACGTCGACGAGTCCTCCGGCTACGGATCCTCGACCGTCCGCCCCATCCACGAACCTCGGTCGGTCCGCACCCTGCGCGGGCAGGAGCCGCCCGAGCGCAGGCCCGCCCTCGACTTCTCCCGCATCGAGACCGTGCATCCCCGCTCGTACAACGACGCCCGTCGCATCGGAGAGGACTTCCGCGACGGCGTCCCGGTCATCATGAACCTCGGGGAGATGGACGATGCCGACGCCAAGCGCATCATCGACTTCGCCGCGGGGTTGGTGTTCGGTCTACGAGGCTCCATCGAGCGGATCACGAACAAGGTGTTCCTCCTGTCACCGGCGAATGTCGATGTCGGTGATCAGGCGCGTGCTCAGGTCCAGGAGGACGGCTTCTTCAATCAGAGCTGATGCTGCGGATGATTGAGGAGGTGACGGTATGAGCGCCATTGGTCAGATTCTCGCCACGATCCTGTGGCTCTACTGGCTCGTGCTCATCGGGCGGCTGATCTTCGACTTCATCGGGATCTTCGCCCGCGGGTGGCAGCCACGGGGACCCCTCCTCGTCATCGCCGAGGCCATCTTCACCATCACCGACCCGCCGATCCGGGCGATCCGGAGATTCGTGCCACCGATCCGGCTGGGGAGCGTGAGTTTCGACCTCGCATTCCTCATCCTCATCATCGGCGTGCAGTTGCTCATCAACCTCGCCCTCATGCTCTAGAAGGGATCGGCGCCATGACTCTCACTCCGGAGGATGTGCAGGCGGTTCGCTTCCGCACGTCGCGCATGCGCGCCGGCTACCGAATGGCCGACGTGGATGCGTTCCTCGACCAGGTGGCCGCCACGATCGAGGAACTGGCTAAGCAGGTGAAGCGCACCTCGGACTCCGAGGCAGTGTGGCGGGCGCAGGCCGAGCAGCTGCAGATCCGCTTGGCCGCACGCGATGCGGAGGTCGTCGCACGTGGTCACGACACGATCCCCATCCCGCGGGACGGACTCGCCGACGTGACGGCAGCGCGTGAGCGTCTGCGCATGATCCTCGTCGAGCAGTTGCGCTTGCTCGACGAGTGAGTCGGTCAGTGACGCAGCAGGAAGAGTCGGATCGGCAGATCCGATTCGATCGGATGGGCTGAGTCGGGCGCAGTCTGGGTCGCGACGGACTCGGCAAGGACCTCCGCAGCGATCTCGTCCCCGTGACCGGCCCAGGCGCGACGGATCGCGTCGTCGTCGGACTCCCACCACAGGTCGATCCGGTCGGTAATCTCCAGGCCTGCGGTCTTGCGACCCTCCTGGATGACGCGCACGAGGTCGCGGGCGAGGCCCGCCTGACGCAACTCCTCCGAGATCGCCAGATCCAGGGCGACACTCTCCCCGGCATCGGACGCGACGGACCACCCCTCCCGGGGGGATTCGGTGACGACGACGTCCTCGGACGTGATCGCGACCTCGCCCATGTCGGGCACCGTCAACGTCGTCGTCCCGCCATCACGCAGCGTACGAACGAGACCGTGGGGATCGGCATCGGTGATCGCCCGGGCCACCGACGGGGTGGTGGCCCCGAAACGCTGACCGAGGGAACGGAAGTTCGCCTTCACCGAGACGTCCACCAGGTCCCCGGAGTCATCGAGGGAGTCCACGGCGAGGACGTTGAGTTCGGAGGCAACCTCGGCGCGGAGTTCCGGGGACAGTGCCGCCCAGTCCGGGGAGGAGACGAGGGCCCGAGCCAGGGGCTGCCGGGTCTTGACCCCGCTCTCCGCGCGGGCGGCCCGACCCAGCTCGACGATCCTGCGCACCGTCTGCATCTGCGCCGACAGATCCGGGTCGAGGCGCTCATCGCGACGCGCGGGCCACGCGGCGAGGTGCACGGACGCGGGAGCGTCGGACTCCGTGGGTCGGAAGAGGTCCTGCCACACCCGCTCGGTGATGAAGGGCGTGTAGGGCGCCATGCACAGGGTGATCGTGCGGAGGGCTTCGTGGAGGGTGGCGAGGGCCGCGGGATCCCCGTCCCAGAAGCGACGACGGCTGCGACGTACGTACCAGTTGGACAGGTCGTCAACGAAAGCCGCGAGGAGGCGACCGCCGCGTGCGGTGTCGAAGTTCTCCAGAGCGGCATCGACCTCGCGCCCGACCCGCTCGGCCTCGGCAAGCACCCACCGATCCATCACGGTGCGCTGCGCCTCGTGCGCGTCGCCGGGCTGCCACTCGGCCGCGCGCGCATACAGCGAGAGGAAAGACACCGTGTTCCAGTACGTGAGCAACGTCTTGCGCACGACGTCCGCGATCGCCGCATGTCCCACGCGCCGCGCCTGCCAAGGTGAGCCGCTGGCCAGCATGAACCAGCGGACCGCATCGGCACCGTGTTCGTCCATCAATCCGATGGGCTCCAGGACATTGCCCAGGTGCTTGCTCATCTTGCGGCCGTCTTCGTCGAGGATGTGACCGAGGCAGACGACGTTCTCGTACGACGAGCGACCGAACACGAGGGTCCCGATGGCCATGAGCGTGTAGAACCAACCGCGGGTCTGGTCGATCGCCTCGCAGATGAAGTCGGCCGGGTACTGCGCCTCGAAGTCCTCGTCCGTCCGGTGTGGATAGCCCACGGCCGCGAACGGCATCGATCCGGAGTCGTACCAGCAGTCAATGACCTCGGGGACGCGGCGCGCCTCGAGGGCGCACTGCGGGCACGGGAACGTGACCTCGTCCACGAAGGGGCGATGTGGATCGAGGTCGGTGAGATCACGCCCGGCGAGTGCTCCGAGTTCCGCACGCGAGGGGACGGCGGTGAGGTGCCCGTCGGGGCACCGCCAGATGGGGAGCGGGGTGCCCCAGTAGCGGTTGCGGGAAAGGGCCCAATCGACGTTGTTGTTCAGCCAATCGCCGTAGCGGCCGTTCTTGATGGTGTCGGGGTACCAGTGCGTCTTCGCGTTCTGGTCCAGCAGCGCATCCTTGATCTGCGTCGTCTTGATGTACCAGGACGGCTGGGCGTAGTACATGAGAGGCGTGTGACAGCGCCAGCAGTGCGGATAGCTGTGCTCGTAGGGCTCCTGGCGCCAGAGCAGATCGCGCGTATCGAGGGATTCGACGAGGTGTCCGTCCGCCTTCTTGAAGAACTCGCCACCCACCATCCCCACCTCGGGACGGAAATGCCCGTCGGGGGAGATCGGGTTGACGACGGGCAAGCCGTACGCACGGCAGGTCGCGAGATCGTCGGCGCCGAAAGCCGGTGCCTGGTGGACGAGCCCGGTTCCATCGTCGGTGGTGACGTAGTCGGCGAGGACCACGAAGTGCGCATCGGGGATGTCCACCATGTCGAACGGCCTGCGATAGGTAAGGCGCTCGAGGTCGCGCCCGGGGATGGTGGCGACCACGTCGGCGTCTGCACCGATGGCGCTTCCCACGAGCGCCTCGGCGACCACGAGGTGTTCCCCATCCACACGCACGACGGAATAGGTGGCGTCCGGTTTCGCGGCGACCGCCGTGTTGGAGACGAGAGTCCAGGGGGTTGTGGTCCACACCAGGAGGGACAGATCGGGGTAGCGGTCTGTCCATTCGGGTGAGGTGACCGGGAACTTCACGTAGACGGATGGATCGACCACGGTCTCGTATCCCTGGGCGAGCTCGTGATCGGACAGTCCGGTCCCGCACCGCGGGCAGTACGGCGCCACGCGGTGGTCTTGGACGAGGAGCCCGGCCGAGAAGATCTCACTCAGGGACCACCACACGCTGTCGATGTAGGCGGGGTCCATGGTCCAGTAGGCGCGATCCATGTCGACCCAGTAGCCCATGCGTCGGGTCATCTGCGAGAACTCGTCGACGTGCCGCAGGACGGACTCGCGGCACCGCGCGTTGAACTCCTCGACGCCGTAGGCCTCGATGTCGCCCTTACCGGTGAACCCGAGCTCCTTCTCCACGGCGAGCTCCACGGGCAGGCCGTGGCAGTCCCACCCCGCGCGCCGAGGCACGTGGAACCCCTTCATCGTGCGGTAGCGGGGGAAGACGTCCTTGAAGGCGCGGGCCTCCACGTGGTGCGTCCCCGGGGTGCCGTTGGCGGTGGGCGGTCCCTCGTAGAACGTCCACAGCGGGCGCCCCGCGGTCTGCTCGACGGACGCGGCGAAGGTGCCCTCGCGGTCCCACATCTCGAGGATCTCCCGCTCCATGGCCGGCAGGTCAACCTGCGCGGGCACGGACTTGTACATCTCATCCTCCGGAGGGTGGGCGGTGCTGCAGGATATCCGTGGGTTCCCCGATCTCGGCGGGGGAAGTGCGCGGGGTGGCGTTGGGCGTCTACCATCGCGCGGACCACGCACCGGGTAGAGGGGGGCTCCATGCCATCGGCGAAGAAGGCCGCGCCCGCCAAGAAGGCCGCCCCCGTGAAGAAGGCCGCCCCCGCCAAGAAGGCCGCCCCCGTGAAGAAGGCCGCCCCCGCCAAGAAGGCCGCGCCCGTGAAGAAGGCTGCCCCCGCCAAGAAGGCCGCGCCCGCGAAGAAGGCCGCGCCCGTGAAGAAGGCCGCGCCCGTGAAGAAGGCTGCCCCCGCGAAGAAGGCCGCGCCCGTGAAGAAGGCTGCCCCCGCGAAGAAGCTCGCGGTCGCGAAGATCACCCCCAAGAAGAAGCGTCCTGTCGTCCGCGAGGACGAGAGCCCGTGGAGTAAGGAGGAATTGGCCACGGTGCGCGGCGCCCTGCAGTCCGAGCGGCTGCGTCTGCTCGAAGAAATCGACAGCGCCGAGGCGGGTCTGGCCGACCTCATCCGCGATTCGGGCGAGGGTGCGGGTGATGACCAGGCCGACGCGGGAAGCAAGACGTTCGAACGAGAGCACGAGATGTCCTTGGCCAACAATGCGCGCGACATGCTGCTGCAGGTCGACCACGCACTCGCGCGGCTGGCCGATGGCTCCTACGGGGTCTGCGAGGGGTGCGGGCGAGCCGTCGGCAAGTACCGCCTGCAGGCGTTCCCACGCGCCACCTTGTGCTTGAGCTGCAAGGAGGCCGAGGAGCGCTTCTAGCGCCAGGCCCCGACGACTCAACGCGTAGAGTCGAGGTGTGAGTGACGTCGGCGTGGAGGTCCAGGCTCCGGTCCGGCGGACCTACTGGATCGTGTTCGTCGTCGCCCTCGGTGTGGTGATCCTGGATCAACTGACCAAGTTCTGGGCGCAGCAGGTCCTGCTCCCGCGCATCCTCGCCGGCGAGGGCCCCATCGAAGTCCTCGGCTCGGTGCTGCGTTTCACCTACGCGGAGAACACCGGCGCGGCCTTCAGTCTGGGGACCGGATACACGTGGGTGTTCACCATCATCGCCCTGGTCGTCGTCGTGGTGGTGATCCGCATGTCCCGGCGGCTCGGGAGCGTCGCGTGGGCCCTGGCCATGGGAGGTCTCCTCGGCGGCGCCATGGGCAACCTGATCGACCGGCTGTTCCGCGCGCCGGGTGTGGGTCGTGGCTTCGTCGTCGACTTCATCCAGGTGCCGTACTGGCCGATCTTCAACATCGCCGACTCCTTCGTCGTGTGCTCGGCGATCGCCATGGTGATCCTGTCGTGGCGTGGCGTTCCGCTCGGGGGAGCGTCATCGCGTGCCTGAACGCGAGTTGCCGATCCCCGAGGGATTGGCCGGCGAACGCGTCGACGTGGCCCTGACCCGGATGCTGGGGCTGTCCCGGTCGAAGGCGGCGTCCCTCGTCGAGGCCGGAATGGTCACCATCGACGGGCGCTCCGCGCAGAAGGCCGATCGACTCCCTCCGACGGGGATCATCGGCGTGGACACCGCCGAGGTGGATGCCCGTCCCGCGGAACCGATCGCGACGGTCCCCGTGATCTACGCGGACGACGACATCGTCGTCGTGGACAAGCCGGTCGGAGTGGCAGCACATCCGAGTCCGGGATGGACGGGTCCGACCGTGGTGGGCAGCCTCGCGGCCGCCGGCTACGGGGTGAGCACCCTGGGCGCCGCCGAGCGGCAGGGGGTGGTGCACCGACTGGACGTCGGAACCAGCGGGCTGATGGTGGTGGCGAAGAGTGCGCGTGCGTACACCGACCTCAAGCGCCAATTCCGGGATCGGCTCGTCGACAAGGAGTATCACGCGGTGGTGCAGGGCCACCTGGACCCGCTCGCCGGCACGATCGACGCCCCCATCGGCCGTCATCCGCACGCCGACCACCGGTTCGCCGTGGTCAGTGAGGGGCGGCCGAGCGTCACTCATTACGCGACCCTCGAGGCGTTCCCACACGCCAGCCTGGTCGACGTCCACCTCGAGACGGGTCGCACGCACCAGATTCGCGTGCATATGTCCGCCATGCGCCACCCCTGCGTCGGAGACCTCACCTACGGTGCGGATCCGACACTCGCGAGGCGTCTGGGACTGGGGAGACAGTGGTTGCACGCCACGCGATTGGCCTTCGAACACCCCGGCACGGGTGAGCGCGTGGAGTTCCGCAGCCCGTACCCGGACGACCTCGCGTTGGCGCTGGAGCGTCTCCGAGGCGGGGCTCCCGACGCGACATAGGGTTGGCCAATGTCCCTGATGCCCGGTAGTGCGCACGGGGGCACGGCGTGAGCGGATCCACCGGTGATTTCGTCCACCTGCACGTGCACACCGAGTACTCCATGCTGGATGGAGCAGCCCGTCTACCCGATCTGATGGACGAGGTGTCGCGCCTCGGAATGCCCGCCGTCGCGATGACCGACCATGGGAACCTCTTCGGCGCCTACGACTTCTACAAGGCGGCGAAGGGCGCGGGTCTCACCCCGATCATCGGACTCGAGGGCTACTACGCACCGCAGGGTCGCTTCGAGCGGCGCCCCTTCGACTTCGGCGGTGGCTTCGACGAGGGCACTCCGGAGGACCCGGGTGCCGGGCGCGGGAAGTTCAGCTACACGCACATGACGCTGTGGGCCGAATCCACGGCGGGCATGCACAACCTCTTCCGGCTCTCGTCCCTGGCCAGCCTCGAGGGGCAGTACCACAAGCCCAGGTTCGATCGCGAACTCATGGAGCGCTACTCCGGCGGACTCATCGGGACCACCGGATGCCCCAGTGGCGAGGTCAACCGGTGGCTCCAGGCGGGCGAGTACGACAAGGCCCGCGCGGCCGCGGCCGACATGCGCGACATCCTCGGTCCGGGCAACTACTTCTGCGAGCTCATGGATCACGGCCTCGGAATCGAGCGTCGGTTCCGCGAGGACCTCGTGCGCATCGCGCGCGACCTGTCACTTCCGCTCGTGGCCACCAACGACGTGCACTACGTCCATTCCGGTGACGCGGAGACACACGATGTCCTGCTGTGCATCGGCACGCGCACCACGATGGACGACCCCCGCAGGTTCCGATTCGATGCGCGCGACTTCTACGTGAAATCGGCTCAGGAAATGCGCGATGTCTGGCGCGAACTTCCCGAGGCGTGCGATTCCACGCTGCTGATCGCGGAACGATGCTCGGTGGAATTCGCCGAAGGCGCCAATCTCATGCCCCGGTTCCCGGTGCCCGAGGGAGAGAGCGAGGACTCCTGGCTGGTCGCGGAGGTGGAGCGGGGCCTCCAGCGGCGCTACGGCGCGTCAGTGCCCGACCACGTGCGCACCCAGGCCGCCTACGAACTCGGTGTCGTGACCCAGATGGGATTCCCTGGCTACTTCCTGGTCGTCGCCGACCTGGTGCGGTACGCGAAGGAGAACGGCATCCGCGTCGGTCCGGGCCGCGGGTCGGCAGCCGGAGCGATGATCGCCTACGCCTTGGGCATCACCGATCTCGATCCGATCACGCACGGCCTGCTCTTCGAGCGCTTCCTCAACCCCGAGCGCATCTCCATGCCGGACATCGATATCGACTTCGACGAGCGCCGCCGCGGAGACATGATCCGTTACGCGACGGAGAAGTACGGCGAGGAGCGGGTGGCCCAGATCGTCACCTACGGGTCCATCAAGGCCAAGGCGGCGATCAAGGACAGCGCACGGGTGCTGGGTAAGCCCTATGCACTGGGGGACAAGATCACCAAGTCCATGCCGCCGTCGGTGATGGGCAAGGACATCTCCCTCGCCGGCGTCTTCGACCCCACGGACGGGCGGTACGGCGAGGCGGGGGAGTTCCGCGCCCTCTACGAAGCGGACCCCGATGCGCGCGCGGTCATCGACACCGCGCGCGGACTCGAGGGGCTCAAGCGCCAGCCGGGTGTGCACGCCGCCGGCGTGATCCTGTGCCGCGAGCCGTTGCTCGACGTGATCCCGGTGTGGCGCCGCGAGCAGGATGGTGCGGTCATCACCCAGTTCGACATGGGCGCATGCGAGGCCCTGGGTCTGTTGAAGATGGACTTCCTTGGCCTGCGCAACCTCACCGTCCTCGATGACTGCCTACGTCACATCGAGGCGTCCGGGTCACGGGTCGTGCTCGAGGACCTTCCCCTCGACGACGCGACGACGTACGCACTCCTTGCGCGCGGGGACACCCTGGGCGTCTTCCAACTGGACGGTGGCCCCATGCGCTCGCTGCTGCGGTCCATGCAACCGGACTCGTTCGAGGACATCTCCGCCGTGCTCGCGCTCTATCGGCCCGGTCCGATGGGTGCCAACGCCCACAACGAATACGCCGACCGCAAGAACGGGCGCAAGCCCGTCGTCCCCATCCATCCTGAACTCGAGGAACCCCTCGCCGAGATCCTCGGCGACACCTACGGCCTGATCGTGTACCAGGAGCAGGTCATGGCGATCGCCCAGAAGGTCGCCGGGTACTCCCTGGGCAAGGCCGACCTCCTGCGTCGTGCCATGGGCAAGAAGAAGAAGGAGATCCTGAAGAAGGAGTTCGTGCCCTTCCGAGATGGCATGCGCGAGCGTGGCTACTCCGATGGCGCCATCGACACGCTCTGGGAGATCCTCGTTCCGTTCTCCGACTACGCGTTCAACAAGGCACACACCGCCGGGTACGGGATGTTGTCCTACTGGACCGCCTACCTGAAGGCCAACTACCCGGCCGAGTACATGGCCGCGCTGCTCTCGTCCGTCAAGGACGACAAGGACAAGTCGGCCGTCTACCTCAACGAGTGCCGACGCATGGGGATCAAGGTCCTGCCACCGGATGTGAACGACTCGGACGCGGAGTTCACGCCCTCGGGCAGTGATGTCCGATTCGGGCTGTCAGCGGTGCGCAACGTGGGGGCGAACGTCGTCGACTCGATCATCGCCACCCGCCGTCGCGTCGGACGCTTCTCGGACTTCCGGGATTTCATTGCGAAGGTCGAGCCGTCCGTGTGCAATAAGCGCACCGTGGAGTCGCTGATCAAGGCCGGCGCCTTCGACGCCCTGGGACACACGCGTCGCGGATTGATCGCAGTGCACGAGCAGGTCATCGACTCTGCCATCGACATCAAGCGTGCTGAAGCGGTGGGGCAGTTCGACCTCTTCGGTGGCCTCGGCGGGGAGAGCGACACGGCACTGGGTGAGAACGTCGACATCCCGCTCAGCGAATGGGACAAGTCGACGCTCCTCGCGCATGAACGCGAGATGCTCGGGCTCTACGTTTCGGACCACCCACTCAACGGCCTCGAGACGCTGCTCGCGATGTCGACGGACCGCAGCATCGCGTCCATCCACATGGATGAGCGCACGGACATCATCGCCACGATCGGCGGCCTCGTGACCGGGGTACAACGCAAGACCACCAAGAAGGGTTCCGCGTGGGCGATCGTCACGATCGAGGACCTGGAAGGGTCGATCGATCTCATGGTCTTCCCGCAGACGTACGCATCGGCGGGGGTACATCTCGTGGAGGACGCGGTCCTGCTGTGCCGGGTGCGCGTCGATGACGATGACGACGACATGCGGGCGATCGCACTCGAGGTCTCGCCACTCGACGTCTCGGATGCGCCGACCGGTCCGGTGCGGGTGTCCATGGCCGCCTCCCGGTGCGTGCCGCCCATGGTCAACCGACTCAAGGAGGTGCTGGCGACCCACCCGGGGAGCGTCGAGGTCCACCTCCTGCTCACGGGTGGAGCCCGCACCACCGTCCTACGTCTGGATGATGCGCTGCGCGTGGCGCCGAGCCCCGCGCTCTTCGCCGATCTCAAGGCCCTGCTCGGCCCCGCGTGCCTGTCCGGGTGAGGCCGGGCACAATCGAGGTATGGCATCCACGGACGAGACCCTCTACGACCTGACCTTCACCCGCAACGACGGGCAGGAGGTGGACCTCGCCGACTTCGCCGGCAAGCCCGTGCTGATCGTCAACACGGCGAGCAAGTGCGGCTTCACCCCCCAGTACGAGGGATTGCAGAAGTTGTACGAGGAGTTCCAGGACCAGGGTCTGACCGTCATCGGCTTCCCCTGTGATCAGTTCGCCCACCAGGAGCCCGGGGACGACGAGGCGATCGCGACCTTCTGCTCACGGAACTACGGCGTGACGTTCCCGCTCTCGACGAAGGTCGACGTCAACGGATCGAAGGCCCACCCCGTCTTCCGTTTCCTGAAGTCCCGCGCCGGCGGCCTCCTCGGCTCATCGGTGAAGTGGAACTTCACCAAGTTCCTCGTGTCACCCGACGGACGCACCGTCACGCGCTACGCGCCGAATACCAGTCCGGCCGCCATCGAGGATGACATCCGGCAGGCCCTGTCGTCATGAGCGTGCAGCGGCGGGCCACGTTCGTCGTGGCCGCCGGCCTCGTATTCGGGCTGGTAATCGGCGCAGGGCTGGGCGTGCTCTGGTGGCGGCTCGTCCCGCGCGTCCCCCTGGTCATCCGCCCCGACGGTTCGGCGCCTCAGGGCTTCCAGCCCGAGGGGTATGCCGCCTCGGACGTCGTGTTCGCCCTGCTCGGGCTGGTCGCGGGCATCGCGCTCACCGTCGGTTTGGCGCGGATGCGACGCGAGCATCTGCTCTCCGTGCTCGCCGCCGCGCTGGTCGGAGCCGCCGTGGGAACGGCGGCGATGTGGTGGGTGGGATCACGTCTCGGGTCGGTGGACATCGAAGGGTTGGTGGCGACCACGCAGACCGAGATGGTGGTCGACGGGCCTCTTCAAGTGACTATGCCCGCCGCTTACCTCACATGGGGACTCGGCTCAGCGATCGTCGTGACGATCCTGGCCTTTGGGGACGTCATGCACGGTCGGTGGAGCTCGCGATCGGAGCGACGATCGCGCTCGTGACCGAGACGAGGTCCGCGGGTGACAACGAGACCTCGAATCCACGGCGCCCGGCGCTCACGTAGATGTTCGGGTGCTCGAGTGCGCTGTCGTCGAGCACCGTGCGCGCCGAGGTCTTCTGCCCGAAGGGACTGATTCCCCCGACGACGTACCCGGTCAGGCGTTCGGCTGTCGCCACCGGACACGTGTCCACACGCTTCACACCCAGGGCACGCGCCAGTGCCTTGACATCCACTTGCGACGTCACCGGGACGATCGCCGCAGCAGGATGACGCGCGTCGAGCAGGAAGAGAATGGTCTTGAACACGACCGCGGGGTCTACGCCCATCTCCCGCGCCGCCTCGATCCCGAAGGATCGCTCGCGAGTGTCGTGGTCGTAGGAGTGGACCTCGTACGGGACACCGGACTCGGTCAGGACGCGCACGGCGGGCGTGGACATCAGTTGATCGAGCCCGCCTCACCCAGGTCCACGGAGGGCACCGCGCCGAACGTGCGGAGGAACGTGGTCTCGCGTGCCAGGAGGGCGTGGGCGAGCACCAGGCGCTCGTCCGTCGATGGGGCGGATAGCAGTGCGTTGCGTTCGTCCGGGGGGACGACGAGTGCGGCCGTGACGAGGAAGCTCAGGACGGTCGGGTCGTCGGGCAGTTCCTGCGTGGTCTCGTCCTCCTGCCCGACGCGCGAGGCGAGCACCGCGCGATAGGTGCCGAAAGCCTCGGCCACCTCGCGTGCCAGGACGTGGGCCCGCGGTGAGGGTTCGGGCTCGTCGAGGTAGCTGACCTCAGCGCGGATCAGGGGCATGGACGTGTCGACCTCGTCGATCAGGAACCGTCGACGCCCGATGGTGGTGATGTCGAAGCGGCCATCGTCGAGTCGCTCGATCGAACGGACCAGCACCTCGATCCCCACGGGGTAGAGGGCGTCGATCCCGTCGTGCTCGGGGGAGCGTCCCGGGCGGATGGACGTGATGCCGAAGACACGGTCGTCCTCGGGGAGGAGCAGGAGATCCTCCATCAGGCTGCGATAGCGGGGCTCGAAGATATGGAGCGGCATGACCAGCCCCGGGACGAGCACCGTCGTCAGGGGAAACAGGGCCAGGGTCGTGGACACCTCTGCAGCGTAAACTCCGCCGAGTGATGCGTCGGGTGGACCTCCGAGGACGCGCCTTCCGCGCCTCCGATGTCGTGCCGCGCGCCAGTATGGAGGTCGCAGACGCGGCCGAGCGGGTGCGTCCGATCATTGACGATGTACGTCACCACGGCGCCGATGCCGTGGCGCGGTGGTCCCAGAGCCTCGACGGCGTGGTCCCGCCATCCCTGCGGGTCCCCGTGGAGCGCCTGCGTGCCGCAGCCGAGGCGCTGGACCCGGTGGTCCGGGCAGCCCTGACCGAGGCGATCCGACGTGCGCGGATGGTGCACGAGGATCAGCGCCGGACGGAGACCACCACCCTCGTGGCCGCCGGTGGCTCGGTCACCCAGCGCTGGGTGCCCGTGGAGCGCGTCGGTCTCTACGTTCCCGCGGGTCGTGCCGTCTATCCGAGCAGCGTCGTGATGAATGTCGTGCCGGCGCAGGTGGCCGGGGTCGCGTCCCTCGCCGTCGTGAGTGCCCCCCAGCGCGATCACGACGGGTGGCCGCACCCGGTGATCCTCGCCGCATGTCACCTCCTCGGCGTGGACGAGGTCTACGCCGTCGGAGGAGCACAGGCCGTAGCGATGCTCGCATTCGGCGTCGACCTCCCCGGCGGCGGACAGTGCGCACCGGTGGACCTGGTCACCGGCCCCGGGAACATCTACGTGACTGCGGCCAAGCGTGCGCTGCAGGGCGTGATCGGGATCGACTCCGAGGCTGGGCCCACCGAGGTGGCCGTCCTCGCCGATGACACCGGTGATGCCCGCTTCATTGCTGCCGATCTCATCAGCCAGGCCGAGCACGATGTCGTCGCCGCGGCGGTCCTCGTCACCACGAGCCAGAGCCTGGCCGATGATGTTGCACGGAATCTCGAGGCGCAGGTCGCGGTGACGAAGCACTCCGAGCGCATCCGTGAGGCTCTGGGGGGTCAGCAGAGCGCGATCATCGTCGTGGACGATCTCGATTCCGGCATCGCAGTCATCGACGCCTACGCCGCCGAGCACCTCGAGATCCATACGCGCGACGCACGAACCGTGGCCGATCGCATCCGCAATGCGGGTGCCATCTTCGTCGGACCGTGGGCGCCGGTCTCGCTCGGTGACTACTGCGCCGGCAGCAACCACGTCCTTCCCACGTCGGGATCGGCGCGGCACTCCTCGGGCCTGTCCGTCCAGACCTTCCTGCGCGGTATCCAGGTCATCGACTACTCCGAGGGGGCGCTCGCCGACGTCGCGCCGCATGTCGTCGCGCTCGCCGAAGCCGAGGACCTCCCGGCCCACGGCCAGGCGATCACCATCAGAACGGGTAACCCGCGACTGTGACCTCCGACTTCAATCCGCCGATCCGCGAGGATCTCGTCGGAGTGGTGGCCTACGGCGCACCCCAGGACGAAGGACTCGTGCGCCTCAACGTCAACGAGAACCCGTTCCCGCTGCCAGCCGCCGTCGTCGACGCCCTCGCCGAGGCGACGCGGCGCGTCGCCGGGGATCTCAATCGCTACCCCGATCGGGATGCGGAACGACTCCGCGCCGACCTTGCGACCTACTTGGCGCGCGAATCCGGCGTCGACATCACGCCCACGCGTATCTGGGCGGCCAACGGCTCCAATGAAGTGATGCACCACATCCTGCTCGCGTTCGGTGGGCCGGGACGCACGGCGCTCACCTTCCCTCCGACCTACTCCATGTATCCGGAGTACGCGCGGGACACCTTCACCCGTCTTGTCTCCGTGCCGCGGACCGCCGAGTTCACCATCGATGTGCCACGTGCCGCCCAGGAGATCCGCGATCGTCACCCCGCGGTGGTGCTGGTGGCGTCACCGAACAATCCGACGGGTACGGGCATCTCGCTCGAGGACTTGGCGACCCTCGCCTCCTCCGCGCGGGACGTCGGTGGACTCCTCGTCGTCGACGAGGCCTATGCGGAGTTCCGGCATGCGGGCGTCCCCAGCGCGCTCGAGCTCCTGGGCAACCACCCGAATGTCATCGTGACGCGCACCATGAGCAAGGCCTTCGGGTTCGCCGGCGCGCGGGTGGGCTATGCCGCTGCAGCATCGACGGACCTCGTCGAGGCGATGCGGATTGTGCGATTGCCCTACCACCTGTCAGCCATCACGCAGGCCATCGCGAGTGCGGCGCTCGCGCACGCCGATGCGCTCCAGGAACAGGTGGACCTCCTGCGGTCGGAGCGTGATCGCGTCGAGGGCGAACTCCGGACGGCGGGGTTCGAGGTTGCTCCCTCGGAGGCGAACTTCCTGATGTTCGGGCGCTTCGCGGATTCGGCCGCCGTCTGGCAAGCGATCCGCGATCGCGGTGTGCTCATCCGCCAGGTGGGCCCGGCCGGGTGGTTGCGCGTGTCCGTCGGAACACCCGAGGAGAACGATAGATTCATCTCCACCCTGCTGGACGTCGACGCCGTGCGGAGAGAGACATGAACCCCAGAACCGCGACCATCGAGCGCTCGACCAAGGAGAGCGAGGTCTTCGTCGAGGTGAACCTCGACGGTGCCGGTGTCTCCGAGATCGACACCGGCGTGCCGTTCTTCGACCACATGCTGGCCCAGTTGGCCAAGCACGGCGGATTGGACCTCACGGTGCGCACCCGGGGTGACCTGGAGGTGGACGCGCACCACACGGTGGAGGACACTGCGCTGGCACTCGGGCAGGCGATCAACGCCGCTCTCGGGGACCGCAGCGGCCTGCGCAGATTCGGTGACGCGCTCGTGCCCCTCGACGAATGTCTCGTGCAATCGGCGGTGGATCTCTCCGGACGTCCGTACCTCGTCCACGAGGAGCCCGACCTTGTGGAACTGATCGGGTCCTACGACACCACGCTGACCCGGCACATCTGGGAGTCACTCGTCGCCACGGCGCAGATCACCCTGCACGTGCGCGTGCTCTCCGGTCGTAACGCCCACCATGTCGTCGAGGCCCAGTTCAAGTCGGTGGCGCGCGCTCTACGCGATGCCGTCGCCCGTGACCCGCGTGTCGTCGGTGTGCCTTCGACGAAGGGAACGTTGACCGCATCGTGACGTCCGTGGTGGTCCTGGACTACGGCTCGGGCAATCTCCGCTCCGCGCAGCGTGCACTGGAGCGTGCCGGTGCGCAGGTGGACGTGACCGCGGATCCCGTACGTGTCCAGGAGTGTGACGGACTGGTGGTCCCCGGCGTCGGTGCCTTCGCCTCGTGCATGGAGGGCCTCCGGGCTATCGGCGGTGATGCGCTGATCGATCGTCGCCTCGCCGGTGGACGACCCGTCCTCGGGATATGCGTGGGGATGCAGATCCTGTTCGAATCCGGTGTGGAGAACGGCGTCACCACGGAAGGACTGGGTCAGTTCCCCGGCGTCGTGGAGCGACTCGATGCGCCGGTGCTCCCGCACATGGGGTGGGACACGGTGCGGACATCGCCGGAGTCCGCGCTCCTGCGTGAACTCGACGGGCGCATGTTCTATTTCGTGCACAGCTACGGAGTACGCGCGTGGGACTGGGTGGGAACCGATCCGCGACGACCAGCACCCGTCGTCAGCTGGTGCGACTACGGCGCGCCCTTCATCGCGGTGATCGAGAACGGACCGTTGTCCGGGACCCAATTCCACCCCGAGAAGTCAGGTGACGCTGGAGCGGCGCTCCTGGCCACGTGGGTGGGGTCGCTACGCGGCCCCTCGCTACTGTGACCCGATGCTGACACTCCTTCCCGCAGTCGACGTCGCCAATGGCCAGGCCGTGCGCCTCGTGCAGGGTGCCGCGGGCAGTGAGACCGTGTACGGCGCCCCCCTCGACGCCGCGACCCAGTGGGTCCGTCAGGGAGCCACATGGATTCACCTGGTGGATCTCGACGCCGCTTTCGGTCGCGGCTCCAATGCCGATCTCATCACGTTCGTCGTGCGTCACCTGCGTGACCAGGTCCACGTCGAACTGTCCGGGGGCATCCGCGACGACGAGTCGTTGGCGTGGGCGCTGGGGACCGGATGCACGCGTGTGAACATCGGCACCGCGGCCCTCGAAGACCCCGACTGGACCGAGCGCGTCATCGCCGAGCACGGCGATCGCATCGCGGTCAGTCTCGATGTCCGCGGTCACACGCTGGCTGCGCGCGGGTGGACCCAGGAGGGCGGTGACCTGTGGGAGGCCCTCGGGCGTCTCGATGCCGCCGGGTGCGCGCGCTACGTGGTGACCGACGTGTCCAAGGACGGCACCATGAAGGGCCCCAACTTCCATCTCCTGCGCGACGTCTGCTCGGCGACGCAGCGTCCCGTGATCGCGTCGGGGGGCATCGCGCACTTGGAGGACCTCCACAAGCTGGCGGACATGGCCCCGCACGGGATCGAGGGGGCGATCATCGGTCGCGCCCTCTACGACGGTGCGTTCAGCCTCGCCGAGGCCATCGCAGCGCTCGAGCCTCGGTTCGATCCATATGAGTGGGGCCCGCCGCGGCCATGACGCTCGCGGTCCGCGTGATCCCGTGCCTCGATGTCGACGACGGCCGGGTCGTCAAGGGGGTCAACTTCACCAATCTCACCGATGCGGGTGATCCCGTCGAGTTGGCGGCGGCCTATGACGCTGCGGGAGCCGACGAGCTCGTGTTCCTCGACATCACCGCCTCCAGCAGCGGGCGGGCGACCATGCTCGACGTCGTGCGCCGCACCGCGGACACGGTGTTCATCCCGGTGACCGTCGGCGGGGGAGTCCGATCGGTGGAGGACTTCGACTCCCTCCTGCGTGCGGGTGCGGACAAGGTCGGCGTCAATACCGCAGCGATCACCGATCCCGATCTCCTGAGTCGCGCAGCGCGGCGGTTCGGTGCGCAGTGCGTGGTCCTCTCCCTCGACGTCCGGCGGTGCCAGGGCGACACCGTGACGCCGAGCGGCTTCGAGGTGACCACGCACGGCGGGCGTCGGGGGACCGGCATGGACGCCGTCGCATGGGCCCGCGAGGGGCAGGAGCGCGGTGCCGGAGAGATCCTGCTGAACTCGATGGACGCCGACGGCACTCGAGCGGGATTCGATCTGGAACTGATCGCGGCGGTGCGCGGAGTGGTGTCGATCCCGATCATCGCCAGCGGGGGAGCGGGGGCGCCCGCGGACTTCCCACCTGCCGTCGTCGCAGGTGCCGACGCGGTCCTGGCTGCCAGCATCTTCCACTTCGGCACGGTCGCCATCGACGAGGTCAAGGCGGCGCTGACCGAGGCCGGATTCCCGGTGCGCGGCAGGATGTGACCATGGCGCTCGTCGACGATCTCGGTGTCCGATTCGACTCCGCCGGCCTTGTTCCTGTGATCGCCCAGCAATGGGACTCCGGCGAAGTCCTCATGATGGCGTGGATGGATGCGGAGGCACTCCAGCGCACGCTCGACACCGGCGAGGCTACGTACTTCTCCCGGAGCCGTCAGCAGCAATGGATCAAGGGTGAGACATCGGGACACCGGCAACATGTCCGCGAGGTCCGTATCGACTGCGACGGGGACAGTCTGCTCATCCTCGTGGATCAGACCGGGCCGGCGTGTCACACAGGTCAGCGCAGCTGCTTCGACACCGCGCGCACGGTGATCACGTGACGCGTGGGCGCACCACGCCGACGCTCGACGAATTCTGCCGACTCGCCCGAGATCGTCGCGTCATCCCGGTGACCCGGTCGCTACTGGCCGACGGAATCACGCCCGTGGCGCTCTTCGAGATGCTCTGCGGCGAGCGCACGGGCACGTTCCTGCTGGAATCGGCGGAGCAGGGTAGGTCGTGGTCCCGCTACTCCTTCGTCGGTGTGCGGAGTGCGGCGATGCTCTCCGAGCGAGACGGTGTCGCTCGGTGGTCCGGGCATGTGCCCGTGGGGCTACCACGAGAGGGCGCACCGAGTGATGTCCTACGTGCTGCCGTGGAGGCGCTCCGCACTCCTCGAGTCGAGGGTCTGCCGCCGTTCACGGGAGGCATGGTCGGGTACGTCACCTACGACGCCGTGCGCCGATGGGAGGCGGTCCCCGACTCCGGTGTCAATGACGTCGGGATTCCGGAGTTGGGCTTCCTCCTGGCGACGGACCTCGCGGTGCTCGACCACTGGACCGGCACGGTCACCCTGATCGCGAACGCGATCAACTTCGATGCGACGGATGAACGGGTGGAGGCGGCATGGTCGGATGCGGTCGCGCGACTCGACGCGATGCAGGGGGCCGTGAGCCGCGGGATGACATCCGGAGTGACGGACTTTGACGACGTCGGTGATGAACCGGTGTACTCGACTTTCTCGCGTGAGGAGTACTACGCGTCCGTCGCGAAGATCCAGGAACACATTCGAGATGGGGACGCCTTTCAGGTTGTCCTCTCCCAACGCTTCACGGTGCCGTACTCCGGTCGCGCGCTCGATGTCTATCGCGTGCTGCGCTCGTCGAATCCGAGCCCCTACATGTACCTGGTGCGGGTTCCTCGTGACATGGAGGGAGGAGAGTCCGAGTCTGTGGCGCACTTCGACATCGTGGGTTCCTCCCCAGAAGCGCTGGTCACCGTGATCGACGGCGAATGCGTCGTACATCCGATCGCGGGAACTCGGCCGAGGTCGCCGTCTGCGGACGAGGATGCGGCACGTGCCGCAGAACTACTGGACGACGTCAAGGAGCGCGCAGAGCACGTGATGCTGGTGGACCTCGCACGCAACGACCTGGGACGTGTCTGCACTCCCGGAAGTGTGCGTGTCACCGAGTTCATGTCCGTCGAGCGTTATTCCCACGTCATGCATCTGGTGTCCACAGTGGTCGGGAGCCTTTCGGCAGGACGGTCAGCCTTCGACGCTCTCGTGGCTGCCTTTCCCGCCGGAACCTTGAGCGGCGCACCCAAGCCCCGTGCGATGGCGATCATCGATGCATGCGAGCCCACGCGGCGCGGCGTCTACGGGGGGTGCGTGGGATACATCGACTTCGCGGGCAACCTGGATATGGCAATCGCGATCCGCACCGCGGTGATCGTGGGGGGAGCCGCGCACATTCAGGCCGGTGCCGGCATCGTCGCGGATTCTCGCGCCGAGTCTGAATACCAGGAGTGTGTCGCGAAGGCCAGCGCCGTCGTGCGTGCGGTTCGCACTGCGGCCACACTGCGCTCTGTGGAGATCGTCGATGGCCAGTAATCGCGCTTACCTCCTGGTGATGCTCGCCCAGGCGGCCCTGGGAATCACGTGCGTCGCGGTCGGCTCGGGGGCGCTCGAGGGTCTGGGCTGGCTCACCCTCGCGGCGATCCCCGGGGTGGTCGCCACGCGCACGTGGGGGCGGCGCATCGTGGGTGCGATCCTTCTGATCGCCGCGGTGCTCGGCGTCCTCAACGCGGGATCCCTCGGCCTCGCGGCCGTGGCGTTGGGCTGCGCCCTGATCGGTGTCATCGTGATCGCTGTCGGTCCGCGGTGGGCGGTCATGGGGTCCCGCTATGAGCGGAGGCGCGAGGAGCGCTCCGCGTGGCAGGCACTCGATGCCGGCGAGGACCCCACTGTGCGCGGTGATTGAATAGAGGTATGAGCGCATCCGGCGACGATCACGGCTCCACCCCCGCGGCCTGGACGGCCGTCGTCATCATCACGATCGCCTTCGCGGTGGGGACCCTCGCCATCATCCTCGGCAACTGGCCGCTGTTCTGGGTCGGTGTCGGGCTCGTGGTGGTGGGGGGCATTGCGGGCAAGGTGCTGCAGAAGGTGGGCTTGGGCGCGAAGCAGTCCACCTCGAACTGAATCCTTACATCGCCCTGACCACCCCCGATCCATCGCCGTCGCCGTCTGCGGCCGCCTCTGACACCCTTGGGCCATGGCTGCGTCGGGTAAGGGTCTCGTTCTCGTCGTGGAGGACGAGCGCGCCATCTCCGACCTCCTGCGGCTCTACCTGACGCGCGAAGGTTTCGGAGTCCACGTCGAGTCCACCGGACTCGGGGGTCTGAGCGCCGCGCGGACGATGAGTCCGACGGTCATGATCGTCGACGTCGGACTCCCCGGAATGGATGGCACCGAGATCTGCCGGACCTTGCGCGCCGAGGGCAACTGGGTTCCACTGCTCTTCTGTACCGCACGAGACGAAGAAGTCGATCGGATCCTCGGGTTGGAGCTCGGGGCGGACGACTACGTCACCAAGCCGTTCAGTCCCCGCGAGGTCGTGGCGCGGGTTCGCGCGCTCGCGCGTCGGGCTGCCCAGGTGGGCGCACCCTCGGAGTCTCTCGTGCTCGGAGAGGTCGCAGTCGACACCGTGGCGCGACGCGTGCACGTGCGCGGAGATGAGGTCGCATTGACCGCGACCGAATTCGATCTGCTCACCCATCTCATGGCGGCACCGGGGCGGGTCTTCACGCGCGATCAACTCCTGGCCGACGTCTGGGGCTACGCCGCCGTCGTCGGCACCCGCACGGTCGACGTCCACGTCGCGCAACTGCGGGCGAAGTTGGGGGCGGACAGTCCCATCCGCACGGTGCGCGGGGTCGGATACTCGGCGGAGGCACCGTGACCCGTCGACGCGTCGGCATCGTCGGGCAGACGGTCTCCCTCGCCATCGCGATCGCCGTGATCACCGCCCTTGTCGCCGGGGGTATCGCCCTGCCCCTGTTGCGCAGTGCCTCCGTCGAGCAGGGGCAGCAGACCCTCGGGCGTCTGGCGGACCTGACGTCGCGTGCCATCGAGCGACGCGATGTCGGGCTCCCGGGAGGTCGACCGCTCCCGCGGCAGTTGTCCCGGGCACTCGAGGCGAGCAACGTCACCGGCTACCTGCTGTCCCCGCTAGGCGGGGAGGTGCCGGGATTGACTCCCGAGGAGATCACGGCGTTGCTCTCCGGTGAGCGTGTGAGCGGTCAAGTGGACACCGCGACGGGGATCGTGGTCTTCGAGGGGCGCCCACTGTCCACGGGGGGAGCCGTCGTCTTGCAGCAGGGGATCGCGGACGCGGGGTCGTCGGCTGATCAGTTCCTCGTGCGCTTCGTCCTCGCACTGCTGGTAGGCCTGCTTATCGCATCCGTCATCGGCTACTTCGCCGCGCGACGCCTGACACGTCCACTGCGAGCAGCACGGGATGCGGCGGACAGCATCGCCGAGGGCTCGCGCGATGTCGTCGTGGAGCCACGTGGCCCGCGCGAGGTTGCCGATATCGCCGATGCGATCAACGCGGTGAACGCCGCCCTCGTCGTTTCGGAGGGACGGCAGCGGGACTTCCTACTGTCGGTGTCGCATGAACTGCGTACTCCACTCACGGCGGTGAAGGGATATGCGGAGGCATTGGCCGACGGCGTGGTGACAGGGGAGGACGTGCGTCGTACCGCGGAGGTCATGGGGGTCGAGGCCGCGCGACTCGATCGACTGGTGTCCGACCTCCTCGACCTCGCGCGTCTCGGCGCCGTCGACTTCCGAATCCATGCGATCGACACGAGTCTGCAGGAGTTGATGTCGGAGGCGGCACGCGTGTGGATCGATCGATGCGCACGCGAGGGGGTCTCCCTCGTCGTCGATATGCCGACGACAGCCACCGGGTGGCACACGGACCCGGTGCGCGTGCGTCAGATCATCGACAACCTGATGGAGAACGCGCTGCGCATGACGCCGACCGGGTCCACCATGTGGCTCCGTGGGATCGATGGACCGTCGATCCTGCTCGTCGTCCGCGACAGCGGTCCCGGCCTCACGGATGCCGACATCGCCGAGGCTTTCGAGCCCGGGGTCCTCTACGAGCGCTACCTGGGGCAGCGACCTGTCGGGACCGGCATCGGCCTCGCCCTCGTGGGGCGGCTTGCGCGTGGACTCGGGGGAGCGGCCTCCGTGTCCTCCCATCCTGGAGCGGGTGCCGAGTTCACCGTCACGCTCCCGCGGAGGGTGGAGTGAGACGGCCCGCGCAGCTTCGCGCACCGCTGGCCGTTGCTGCGGCGGCCGCGGGCACGCTGACCGTGCTGTGGTGGCGCGATCCGGAGAGCGTCGGTCCCTTTCCCATGTGCATCAGTGCGCTGGCCTTCGGTGTCGAGTGCCCGTTGTGCGGAGGACTGCGAGGGATGCACGACCTCCTGCACGGAAATATCGCCGCGATGCTGGAGCACAACGCACTGTTACCGCTCTACCTGGGCGTGATCGCGTTCGGGTTCGCCGCATGGGTCGCAATACGGCTCGGATTCGTGTCGCGTCCCCGTCCGCGCATCGTGATGGCGTCGATGGTGACTCTCATGGCGGTCTCGGTCACCTTCGGCATCCTGAGGAATCTCGTGCCCTCCCTAGCCGCCTCTGCGGGGTGAACATGCCGGGGTTACGCTCCCCCACATGAGCGTCCTCGACGAGATCGTTGCGGGGGTTCATGAGGATGTCGCGGATCGAATGTCCGTTGTTCCGCTGGACGAATTGAAGGAGCGTGCCGCGACCGCGCCACCTCCCCGCAATGCCGTTGCGGCGCTGTCCTCGTCAGGCATCAGTGTGATCGCCGAGGTGAAGCGTGCGAGTCCGAGTCTGGGAAGTATCGCTGCCATCGCCGATCCTGCATCTCTCGCCCGCGAGTACGAGCAGGGTGGTGCGCACTGCATCAGCGTCCTGACCGAGCAGCGGCGATTCTGTGGAAGCCTCGCGGATCTCGATGCCGTTCGCGCCGCGGTGAGCGTGCCGGTGCTGCGCAAGGACTTCGTGGTGACCAGTTATCAGTTATGGGAAGCGCGTGTCCACGGCGCAGATCTCGTCCTGCTGATCGTGGCCGCCCTGGATCAGCAGCAGCTGATCGGCCTCGTGGAGCGCAGCCTGAGCCTCGGGCTCACCCCCATCGTCGAGGTCCACGACGAAGACGAGGTGGAGCGGGCGCTCTCCGCGGGGGCGGAGATCATCGGGGTGAACGCCCGGAACCTCAAGACACTCGAGGTGGATCGTGAGGCCTTCGCCCGTCTCGCTCCGCGCATCCCGGATCAGTGCATCACGATCGCCGAGTCCGGCATCCGCGGGCCGCACGACCTCATCGTCTACGCGGAGTGCGGGGCCGATGCGGTCCTCGTCGGAGAGTCCCTGGTCCGCCACGCCAACCCCCGGACCGCGGTGCACGAACTCGTCACCGCGGGTTCACACCCGGCGGTAAAGCACGCGCCACGCGGTGGCATGCCGTGACGCTCGCACCAGCGGCACCGGGTCACTACGGGCCCTACGGGGGCCGCTTCGTCCCCGAGGCATTGATGGCCGCTCTCGATGAGCTCGATTTCGCATTTCGGAGCGCAATCACCGATCCAGACTTCGTCGCCGAACTCGCCGAACTCGAACACGACTACACCGGTCGTCCGTCGCCTCTCACACGCGCGCGCCGATTCGAGGAAGCGTGCGGCGGTGCGCGCGTGTATCTCAAGCGCGAGGATCTCAATCACACGGGATCCCACAAGATCAACAACGTCTTGGGGCAGGCACTCCTGACAACCCGCATGGGTAAGCGCCGGGTCATCGCGGAGACGGGTGCCGGGCAGCACGGTGTCGCAACCGCGACGGCAGCGGCTCTGATGGGACTCGCGTGCACTGTCTACATGGGCGAGGAGGACACCCGTCGACAGGCCCTCAACGTCGCGCGCATGCGACTCCTCGGAGCCGAGGTGGTCGCGGTCCAGAACGGCAGCCGAACCCTCAAGGACGCGATCAACGAAGCGATGCGCGATTGGGTGACCAATGTCGGCGACACCCACTATCTCCTGGGCACCGTGACCGGCCCCGCACCGTTCCCCGAGATGGTTCGCCATTTCCATTCCGTCATCGGCCGTGAGACCCGCGCCCAGATCCTCGAGAAAGAGGGTCGCCTCCCGGACGCCGTCGTGGCCTGCGTAGGTGGGGGATCGAACGCCATGGGGATCTTCAGCGCCTTCCTCGACGACGCATCCGTGCAGTTGATCGGCTACGAGGCTGGGGGCGAGGGAGTGGCGACCGGGCGCCATGCGGCCCGATTCGCAGCGGGCGCCCCCGGTGTCCTGCATGGAGCGCGCACCTACGTGATGCAGGACGAGTGGGGTCAGACGATCCCGTCGCACTCGATCAGCGCGGGACTGGACTATCCGGGGGTCGGCCCCGAGCACGCGTGGCTACACGACTCCGGTCGCGCGCGGTACGAGCCGGTGACCGACACCGAGGCGATGGAGGCTTTCGAGCTCCTGTCGCGGACTGAGGGAATCCTTCCGGCGATCGAGACCGCCCATGCCCTGGCCGGGGTCCGCAGGCTCGCCCCCACGCTGGGTCCCGATGGCGTCATCGTGGTGAACCTCTCGGGGCGCGGTGACAAGGACGTGGAGACAGCTGCGCGCTGGTTCGGTCACGGAGTCGACGCGCACGCATGAACCCGCGGCTCCAGGCCGTCTTCGCGCACGCCGCACGCGAAGGACGCGCTGCTCTCATCGGGTACTTCCCCGCGGGTTTCCCGACCCCGGAGGCGAGCGTGCGTCTGGTCGCCGCGATGGTGCGCGGAGGGGTGGACCTCGTCGAGGTGGGCCTGCCGTATTCCGACCCGCTCATGGATGGCCCGGTCATCCAGTCAGCCGTCGAGTCCGCGCTCGTGGCGGGCACGACGACGGATGTGGTCCTCGACATTGTCGGGCGCATTTCCGAGCTCGGGGCTGTGCCCGTCGTGATGTCGTACTGGAACCCCATCGAGCGCTACGGAATCGAGCGCTTCGCCTCGCGCCTGGCGGGTGTCGGGGGAGTCGGTGTGATCACCCCGGACCTGACGCCGGAGGAGGCAGGCGACTGGATCGCTGTCACGGATGCCTCCGGCATCGATCGCACCTTCCTCATCGCCCCGTCGAGTTCGGAGGCACGCATCACCCGAGTCGCGCAGGTGACGAGCGGATTCCTCTACGCAGCGTCCACGATGGGGGTCACAGGTGTCCGTGATCAGGTGAGCGACGCCGCCCCGACGCTCGTGGCGCGGGCCCGCGCCGTCACCGATGCGCCCATCGGCGTCGGGCTGGGGGTCTCCACGGGTGCGCAGGCCGCGGGAGTCGCCTCCTACGCGGACGGGGTGATCGTCGGTTCGGCGTTCATCCGTGCGGTGCAGGAGGCCCCGGACGTCGCCGCGGCCGAAGCGGCCGTCGAACGGCTCGCCGCCGAGTTGGCTGCGGGTGTCCGCACCTGAGATCGCGAAGCCGTGGACCCCGGCTTAGGCTGGGATGGCCGTCAGACCAGAGGAGTGTCATCGATGAGTGGAGCATCCCGTCGGGAACGTGCTGCGGCCGCGCGCAACGCGGCCCAGGCGAGTGAGAAGCGTCGCGAGCGGACCGTCCGCATCGTGGGCGCCGTCACGGTGCTCGCCGTCGTCGTCGGCATCATCGTGATCGCCGTCGTCGCGCGTAATTCCTCGGACGCGGCCAACCAAGTCACGCGCGTGGAGCCCGATCCCAACGCCCCGCTTCCCGAAGGCGTCCTGGGGGCCGACAGCGCCTACGCCTATGGCGTGCCCTACGGCTCGGCGCCGGAGACGGCGCCCGTCCTGGAACTGTGGGAGGACTTCCAGTGCCCGGCATGCGGCGCGCTGGAGGAGGTCAGCGGTGCTGGCATCGCCGAACTTGCTGAGACCGGACAGATCCAGCTGATCTGGCGTCCCACGCACTTCCTGGACGCCAACCTCGGCAATGACGCCTCGAACCGGGCCATCGCCGCGTGGGGATGTGCCATCGACGCGGGGAAGACGCGCGAGTACCACGACGTGGTCTACGCCAACCAGCCCGAGCAGGAGGGTGCGGGGTACACCCAAGATCAGTTGATCGCCTTCGGTGAGCAGTCCGGTATCGCCGGGGCCGATCTCGAGACGTTCACCCAGTGCGTTCAGGACGGCACCTACCGCGCCTGGGCGGCCAACAGCGACCAGGAGTTCCAGGCCGCCGGTCACCAGGGCACGCCGTTCGGGCTGTTGAACGGCATCGTCGTGGAGAACACCACCCTGGCCGACCTCGAGGCACTCAAGGCCACCGTCGCGCAGGCGGGCGGTCAGTAGCCCGGGGGCGGTATAGTCCTACCTCCCAGGCCAACGACGTCCTGGCTTCTGTCCGACGTCGTTGTGGGGTGTTCCGTGGGTGCCATGCCGTTCTCGACTCTGCCTAGCGCGCAGGGTCTGTACCGACCCGACCAGGAGCATGACGCCTGTGGCGTCGCATTCGTCGCGACCCTCACCGGCATCCCTTCACACGCCATCGTCGACAAGGCGCTCACCGCGCTGGAGAACCTCGAGCACCGCGGTGCATCCGGCTCGGAACCCGACAGTGGTGACGGCTCGGGCATCCTGATCCAGATCCCCGATGCCTTCTTCCGTGAGGCCGTCGACGTCGAACTGCCCCCGGCCGGCTGCTACGCGGCGGGCATCGCGTTCCTGCCCGCGGAGGCGTCCGAAGCCGCACGCGTGCGCGATGCGCTCGCAGGCCTCGCGGCGGAGGAGGGACTGCGCGTGCTGACCTGGCGGCAGGTCCCCATCGATCCCAGTCTCGTCGGTGCGACTGCGCGCGCCTGCATGCCGGACTTCTGGCAACTCTTCGTCGCCGACGCGACCGGAGCGTTGTCGGGAGTCGAACTCGATCGGCAGGTCTACGGATTCCGGAAGCGCGCCGAGCGGGAGTGGGGGATCTACTTCCCGTCGCTCTCCTCCCGCACCATCGTCTACAAGGGGATGTTGACGACCGGTCAACTGCGCGCATTCTTCCCGGATCTCACGACATCGAGCATGTCCAGCGCGCTCGCCCTCGTGCACTCACGCTTCTCCACCAACACCTTCCCGTCGTGGCCGCTCGCGCACCCCTACCGTCTCATCGCGCACAACGGTGAGATCAACACCCTCCGGGGGAACCGCAACTGGATGCAGGCGCGCGAGGCGCTGCTGACCTCCGAGCTCCTCCCCGGCGACCTCACGCGCCTGTTCCCGATCTGTACGCCCGGGGGAAGCGACTCCGCGTCCTTCGACGAGGTCCTCGAGCTCCTCCACCTCGGGGGACGCTCCCTACCGCACTCGGTGCTGATGATGATCCCGGAGGCGTGGGAAAACAACACCGACATGGATCCCGCACGGCGTGCGTTCTACGCGTTCCACGCGACGATCATGGAGCCCTGGGATGGGCCGGCGAACATCTCCTTCACGGACGGCACCGTCATCGGTGCGGTGCTGGACCGCAATGGTCTGCGTCCCGGTCGCTACTGGGTCACCGATGACGGACTCGTCGTCCTCGGCTCGGAGACGGGGGTCCTCGACATCGACCCCGCGCGCATCGTGCGCAAGGGTCGTCTCCAGCCAGGGCGCATGTTCCTCGTGGACACCGCCGCTGGTCGGATCGTCGAGGACGACGAGATCAAGGCCGAGTTGGCGGCGGCGCATCCGTACCAGGAGTGGCTCGACGCTGGCCTCATCCATCTCGAGTCGCTGCCGGAGCGCGAGCACATCGTGCACACGCACGAATCCGTCGCACGTCGGCAGCAGACCTTCGGGTACACCCAAGAGGAACTGCGCGTCATCCTCGAACCCATGGCGCGCAACGGCGAGGAGCCAATCGGCTCGATGGGAACCGACAGCCCGATCGCGGCCCTGTCCTCGCGTCCACGACTCCTGTTCGATTACTTCACGCAACTGTTCGCGCAGGTGACCAACCCACCGCTGGACGCCATCCGCGAGGAGATCGTCACGAGCCTGTCCTCGCTCGCCGGTCCGGAGGGCAACCTGCTCGACACCGAGGCCAGCCATGCCCGTCAGGTCGTCATGCCCTTCCCGGTCATCGACAACGACGAGTTGGCCAAGATCCTGCATATCAACGCCGACGGTGAACTGCCCGAGTTCGCGGCGGCACGCATCAAGGGGCTCTACCCGGTGGGTGGGGGAGGGGCAGCTCTGGAGAAGCGTCTGGGTGAGATCTTCAACGAGGTGGACGCGGTCATCCGTCAGGGGAAGCGCTTCATCGTGCTCTCGGACCGTGACAGCAACGCCCAACTCGCTCCGATCCCGTCGCTGCTCCTGACGGCAGCCGTGCACCACCACCTGGTGCGCACCAAGGCCCGCACGATGATCAGCCTCCATGTCGAGGCGGGTGACGTCCGCGAGGTGCACCACATCGCCCTGCTCGTCGGCTACGGCGCCGCGAGCGTGAACCCGTACCTGGCCCTCGAATCGGTGGAGGATCTCGTGCGGCGTGGTGTGATCGCCGGCGTGTCCGCCGAGAAAGCGATGCGGCACACGATCAAGGCCCTCGGCAAGGGGCTGCTCAAGGTGATGTCGAAGATGGGCGTCTCGACGGTCGCCTCGTACCGCGGTGCGCAGATCTTCGAGGCCATCGGCCTGTCCGAGGAGCTCGTCGATCGCTACTTCACCGGCACCGCCTCACGTCTCGGAGGCGTCGGGCTCGACGTCATCGCCGAGGAGGTGGCGCAGCGGCACGCCGTGGCCTACCCGCGCTCGGGCATCTCACCCGCGCACCGGGTGCTCGCCGACGGTGGCGAGTACCAGTGGCGTCGCGACGGTGAGCCCCACCTGTTCGACCCGGAGACTGTGTTCCGCCTGCAGCACGCCACCCGTGCGAAGCGGTTCGACATCTTCCGCGAATACACCTCCGCGGTGAACGAGCAATCCGAGCGGTTGATGACGTTGCGCGGTCTCTTCCGCCTGCGCACTGAGGATCGTCAACCGATCCCGATCGACGAGGTCGAATCCATCGAGTCGATCATGAAGCGTTTCTCCACCGGTGCCATGAGCTACGGCTCGATCTCCCAGGAGGCGCACGAGACGCTCGCCCTGGCGATGAACCGGATCGGGGCGAAGTCGAACACGGGCGAGGGCGGCGAGGATCCCGAGCGTTACGTGCCGCTCCCCGACGGTGACTCCAAGCGGTCTGCGATCAAGCAGGTCGCCTCCGGTCGTTTCGGAGTCACCAGCGAGTACCTCGTCAACAGCGACGACATCCAGATCAAGATGGCGCAGGGCGCTAAGCCGGGGGAGGGTGGCCAGCTTCCGGGTCACAAGGTGTACCCGTGGATCGCCAAGACGCGCCACTCCACCCCGGGAGTCGGATTGATCTCCCCGCCGCCGCATCACGACATCTACTCGATCGAGGATCTGGCCCAGTTGATCCACGACCTGAAGAACGCCAACCCGCGGGCGCGCGTCCACGTCAAGCTCGTCGCGGAGGTCGGGGTGGGAACGGTCGCCGCGGGCGTATCCAAGGCTCACGCCGACGTGGTGTTGATCTCCGGTCACGATGGGGGAACGGGAGCGTCCCCGTTGACATCCCTGAAGCACGCGGGAGCACCGTGGGAACTCGGGCTCGCGGAGACGCAGCAGACCCTCGTGCTCAACGGTCTCCGCGATCGCATCGTCGTCCAGACGGACGGTCAGCTCAAGACCGGGCGTGACGTCCTCGTTGCCGCGCTCCTCGGTGCGGAGGAGTACGGGTTCGCGACTGCTCCGCTGGTGGTGATGGGCTGCATCATGATGCGGGTCTGCCACCTGGACACGTGCCCCGTCGGTGTCGCGACCCAGAATCCGGTCCTGCGGGAGCGTTTCGGTGGGAAGCCGGAGTTCGTGATCACGTTCTTCGAGTACATCGCGCAGGAAGTGCGCGAGATGCTGGCGGAGTTGGGCTTCCGCAGTCTCGACGAGGCGATCGGGCGCAGCGACCTGCTGGACACGACCCCCGCCGTCGATCACTGGAAGGCCTCGGGGCTCGATCTGAGCGCGATCCTGTACTCGCCGGAGGTCCCGGGGCCACGGCGTCGCATGGCCGAGCAGGATCACGGGCTGGATCGCGCCCTCGATCAGGAATTGATCGAGTTGTGCGCCGCGGCCATCGAGTCGGGTGAGCCGGTGCGCGCTCGACTGGCCATCCGCAACGTCAATCGCACGGTCGGCACCATGCTCGGATCCGAGGTCACCCGGCGTCATGGGGGAGTGGGTCTGCCCGACGGCACCATCGATCTGACGTTCGTCGGCTCCGCTGGACAGTCCTTCGGCGCCTTCGTCCCCGCCGGCATCACACTGCGCCTCGAGGGTGATGCCAACGACTACGTCGCCAAGGGGCTCTCGGGTGGACGTGTCATCGTCCGACCGGATCGCGCAGCTCCGTTCGCGTCGGAAGAGAACATCATCGCGGGCAACGTGATCGGTTATGGCGCAACGAGCGGTGAGATCTACTTGCGTGGCGTCGTGGGAGAGCGCTTCTGCGTGCGCAATTCGGGTGCGACCGCGGTCGCCGAGGGTGTCGGCGATCACGGGTGCGAGTACATGACGGGAGGGACGGTCCTCATCCTGGGACCGACCGGACGGAACTTCGGAGCCGGTATGTCCGGGGGAGTGGCCTACCTCTTCCGGGCCGATCCCCGTCGCATCAATGGCGCGATGGTGGACCTCGAACCCCTCGATGCGGACGACATCGGGCGCGTGCGGGATGTGATCACCCGGCACGTCGAGGAGACGGACTCGGCGCTGGGCGCACGCATCCTGGAAGCGTTCGATCCGACGGAGTTCACCAAGGTGATGCCGCGCGACTACAAGCGCGTTCTCACCCTGCGCGAGGAAGCACTGGCCCGCGGGGAGGACCCCGTGATGGCCGTGATGGGAGGTATCCATGGCTGATCCACGTGGCTTCTTGACGACACCGCGGCAGATGCCGACGCGTCGTCCCGTCGATGTGCGCATCCAGGACTGGCGGGAGGTGTACGAGAACTTCAGTGCGAAGGAGTTGGAGAAGCAGGCCGGGCGCTGCATGGACTGCGGAATCCCGTTCTGCCACAACGGCTGTCCCCTCGGCAACCTGATTCCGGAGTGGAACGACCTGGTGTACGACCGTGACTGGGGTCAGGCGATCGAGCGATTGCACGCCACCAACAACTTCCCGGAGTTCACCGGTCGGCTGTGCCCGGCTCCCTGTGAGGCGGCCTGCGTGCTCGGTATCAACGCTGAGCCCGTGACCATCAAGCAGGTGGAGGTCGCGATCGTCGACCGCGCCTGGGAGTCCGGATGGATCACGCCGCAGCCGCCGGAGAGCCTGTCCGGTCGCACCGTCGCCGTGATCGGATCGGGGCCTGCCGGCCTCGCCGCGGCGCAGCAGTTGGCGCGAGCAGGTCACACGGTGGCCGTCTACGAGCGGTCCGACCGCATCGGTGGCCTCCTGCGCTACGGGATCCCAGAGTTCAAGATGGAGAAGCGCCATCTCGACCAGCGCCTGGCGCAGTTGACCGCCGAGGGTGTGAAATTCCGCCCCAATACCGAGGTCGGAGTGGATATCACCGGCGCGGATCTGCGACGACGCTATGACGCGATCATCGTCGCCGCGGGTGCGACGTCATGGCGCGAGTTGGATGTCCCCGGTCGCGATCTCGCCGGGGTCCACCAGGCGATGGAGTACCTGCCGTGGGCTAACCGCGTGCAGGAAGGTGACCTGCCGGACTCTCCGATCGACGTGCAGGGCGCGCACGTGGTGATCATCGGCGGTGGTGACACGGGGGCCGACTGCCTCGGCACCGCGCACCGCCAGGGTGCGGCATCGGTCACGCAACTGGAGATCATGCCTCGTCCACCGGAGGAGCGGCCGGGTTCGCAGCCGTGGCCCACGTACCCGATGGTGTACCGCACGTCGAGTGCCCATGAGGAGGGTGGCGAGCGGATGTTCAGCGTGTCCACCGAGCGGTTCATCGGCGAGAACGGTCGCGTCACGGCCATGGAACTCGTGGACGTCGAGATGCGCGATGGGACCTTCGTCCCCGTCGAGGGTTCGCGTCGACGTATCCCCGCGGACTACGTCTTCCTCGCGATGGGATTCGTGGGTCCCGAGCGGGGTTCCCTGGCCGAGCAGTTGGGGTTGGAGTTCGACTCCCGCGGCGCGTTGGCGCGCCACGACGACTACTCGACCGATGTCGAGGGTGTCTTCGTCGCGGGCGATGCAGGTCGCGGTCAATCGCTGATCGTGTGGGCCATCGCCGAGGGGCGTGCTGCGGCGGCCTCGGTCGATCGCTACCTGATGGGGAGCACGAACCTTCCCTCACCGATCCGTGCCAGTGCACGACCGGTCACCGTGTCGTGACGCATCCGCGATCTGTAACCGTTTACGGGTAGGCTTCGGCTATGCGGCGCGCGAAGATCGTGGCAACGCTGGGCCCGGCGACCGCGACGCTGGAGTCGATCCAGGCCCTCGTCGACGCGGGCATGG
This sequence comes from uncultured Bifidobacteriaceae bacterium, assembly GCA_964495555.1. Classification (GTDB taxonomy): domain Bacteria; phylum Actinomycetota; class Actinomycetes; order S36-B12; family S36-B12; genus VGCC01. Next base: position 56,261 of record CAZBWA010000002.1, read on the forward strand.
ACGTCGCCCGGCTCAATCTCTCCCACGGCACGTGGGAGGACCATCAGGTCGCCTACGACGCGGTGCGTGAGGCGGCTGATCGCGCGGGGCGCGGTGTCGGGATCCTGGTCGACCTGCAGGGGCCCAAGATCCGTCTCGGGCGATTCGCCTCCGGCCCGGTGCTGCTGGAGCAGGGTGCCGAGTTCATCGTGACCACCGAGGACGTTCCCGGAGACGCGCACATGGTGTCCACCACCTACCTCGGTCTGCCCGACGACGTCCGACCCGGGGATCGCGTCCTCGTGGACGACGGTCGCATCGAACTCGAGGTCGTCGGAGTCGACGGTCCCCGCGTGATCACGCGCGTTCTCGAAGGTGGACGCGTCTCTGATCACAAGGGCTTCAACCTGCCGGGGGCCGCGATGAGCGTCCCGGCACTGTCGGAGAAGGATCGCGAGGATTTGCGCTGGGCGCTGCGGACGGGCGCAGACATGGTGGCGTTGTCGTTCGTGCGCAGCTCCGCGGACATCGACGAGGCGCGAGCCATCATGGAGCAGGAGGGGGTCCGCCTGCCGATCCTGGCGAAGGTCGAGAAGCCCCAGGCCGTGGAGAACCTGAAGGAGATCATCGACACCTTCGACGGCGTGATGGTGGCACGCGGCGATCTCGGCGTCGAGCTGCCGCTCGAGCAGGTGCCCCTAGTGCAGAAGCGCGCGGTGCAGATGTGCCGTGAGGCGGGCAAGCCGGTCATCGTGGCCACGCAGATGCTCGACTCGATGGTGTCCGCCAACCGACCCACACGCGCCGAGGTCAGCGACGTGGCCAACGCGGTACTCGACGGGGCGGATGCCCTCATGCTCTCCGGTGAAACGAGCGTCGGCCAGCATCCGGCGATGGTCGTGGAGACCATGGCACGCATCATCGAACACGTGGAGAAGGAGGCGCTCGACGAGCTGCCCACCCTCCCCGATCTCGAGCACGTGTCCACCGCACGCGCTTTGACCCACGCTGCCGTCAACGTCGCGCGGGACATCCAGGCCACGCACCTCATCGCCTTCACCGAGACCGGGCGATCCGCGCGGCTGATCGCGCGCTGGCGGTGTCATACGAAACTGCTCGCCTTCACCCCGGATCCCCGGGTGCGCAGCCAACTCGCGCTGGTCTGGGGTGTGGAGACCTTCCTCGTCCCACAGGTTGCGCATACCGACGACATGGTGCGCCAGGTGGATAAGGCCCTGCTGGAGATCGGCCGTGCCACCGTGGGTGAGCGCGTGGTCATCGTGGCCGGTGTGCCGCCTGGTGTTCCCGGGACCACCAATGGCATGCGTGTGCACAAGATGGGGAGTGGCGGTACTCCCAGCGGCGTGTGATCACCTAGGCTCCACCCCGACCGACAACCTTTAAGCCCGTCCCGTGAGGCGGGGAAGGGAGTCCCGTGGACTCTGCGCGCACCGTCCTCGATGACGGTGACATCTCCCGGGCCATCCGTCGCATCGCGCACGAGATCGTCGAATCCGCCAAGGGCTCCGAATCCCTCGTTCTCCTGGGTATCCCCACGCGCGGCGCATTCCTCGCGCGACGGATCGCCGACGCCATCGCCGGAATCGACGCGGCCGTCCCCTGCGGTGCACTCGACATCACCCTGTACCGCGACGACCTGCGACTGCGCGCCGTGCGACCCCTCGAACCCACCTCGATCCCGCCGGAGGGGATCGATGGCCGGATCGTGGTCCTCGTGGACGACGTCCTCTACTCCGGGCGCACCGTGCGCGCCGCCCTCGACGCCCTCAATGACATCGGCCGGCCGGCCGCAGTCCGCCTCGCGGTCCTGGTCGACCGGGGGCACCGCGAACTGCCCATCCGTCCGGACTACGTCGGCAAGAACCTTCCCACGGCGGCGCAGGAGTCGGTGGCCGTGCGCCTCGCCGAGGTGGACGGTCGCGACGCCGTCGAGTTGGTGGAGGTGGGCGTATGAGACACCTCCTGTCGGCGGGTGAACTCGATCGCGACCAGGCGGTCCTCATCCTCGATACGGCGGCCGAACTCGGCGCCGTGACTGATCGCTCGATCAAGAAGTTGCCCACGCTGCGGGGGCGCACCGTCGTCAACCTTTTCTATGAGGACTCGACCCGTACGCGCATCTCCTTCGAAGCCGCTGCCAAGCGTCTCTCGGCGGATGTCTTGAACTTCTCCGCGAAGGGGTCGTCGGTGTCCAAGGGGGAGAGCCTCAAGGACACGGCGCTCACCCTGCAGGCGATGGGCGCTGACGCGGTGGTGCTGCGGCATCACGCCTCCGGTGCGGCCCACCGACTCGCGCATGCCGGATGGATCGATGCGCGCGTGATCAACGCCGGCGACGGGACGCACGAGCACCCGACCCAGGCGCTGCTGGATGCCTTCACCATCCGGCACCATCTCGCTGCGGGAGGCGGAGACCTGTCCGGACTGTCCGTGGCGATCGTCGGGGACATCCTCCATAGCCGCGTGGCGCGCTCCAATGTCCTGCTGCTCACCACGTTGGGCGCCCGCGTGACGCTTGTCGCGCCACCGACCTTGATCCCCGTCGGCGTCGAGCAGTGGCCGTGCGACGTGTCCTATGACCTCGATGCCGTCCTCGGATCGATGGACGCGATCATGATGCTGCGCGTGCAGTCCGAGCGGATGCACGCGGCGTACTTCCCCTCCGCGCTGGAGTACTCGCGTCTCTACGGACTCGACGCTGCGCGCATGACCCGATTGCCCGAGCACGCGATCGTGCTGCACCCGGGCCCGATGAACCGTGGGATGGAGATCTCCGCCGACGTGGCGGACTCACCGCGTGCGGTGATGGTGGAGCAGGTGACCAACGGGGTCAACGTCCGGATGGCCGTCCTATACCTCCTCCTCGCCGGTGACGGGAAGGACGGCACATGAGCGTCGTGCTGCGCGGAGTGCGCCCCTATGGCGAGGATCCCGTCGATCTCGTTCTCGATGAGGGGCGCATCGCCGACAGGTGCGCACCGGGACGAGGAGTGGGCGATGACATCGTCGACTGCGACGGCCTGATCGCCCTGCCCGGCTTCGTCGACCTGCATACCCATCTGCGCGAGCCCGGTCGTGAGGACGCCGAGACGATCGAGTCGGGATCGCGCGCCGCTGCCCTCGGCGGCTTCACCTGCGTCCACGCCATGGCGAACACGTCGCCCGTCGCAGACACCGCCGGTGTCGTCGAACAGGTATGGCGCCTCGGACAGCGGTGCGGCCTCGTGGACGTGCGGCCGGTGGGCGCCGTGACCGTCGGTCTTGCAGGTACCCATCTGTCCGAGATCGGTGCCATGGCCCATTCGGCCGCCGCGGTGCGCGTTTTCAGCGACGACGGCAAGTGCGTGCACGATCCACTGCTCATGCGCCGAGCGCTGGAATACGTGAAGACCTTCGACGGCGTCATCGCCCAGCATGCACAGGACCCGCGCCTCACTGAAGACGCGCAGATGAATGAGGGTGCACTGTCCAGCCGACTCGGACTCGCCGGCTGGCCCGCCGTAGCCGAGGAGGCGATCATCGCCCGTGACGTGCTCCTCGCCGAGCACGTGGGCTCGCGACTCCACGTGTGCCACGTGTCCACCGCCGGATCGGTGGAGGTGCTGCGCTGGGCCCGACGCCGCGGGGTCGCGGTCACCGCGGAGGTCACCCCGCACCACCTGCTGCTGACCGAGGAACTCGTCGCCGGATACGACCCCGTGTACAAGGTCAATCCGCCGCTGCGCGCGCGCGAGGACGTCGAGGCCCTGCGAGCCGCGGTCGCCGACGGCACCATCGACGTGATCGCCACGGACCACGCACCCCACCCGCGCGAGGACAAGGATTGCGAGTGGGCCGCGGCCGCCATGGGGATGCTCGGACTCCAGACAGCCTTCGGCGTCGTGGTCGAGACCCTGGTGGCACCGGGTGCCTTGACGCTGCGCGATGTCGCCGAGCGGATGTCTATGGCCCCGGCCCGGATTGGGCGCGTCGCCGGCCAAGGAGAGGATCTGGTCGTGGGCGCGTCGGGCAATGTCACCGTTGTGGACACCACGTCGCGCACGGAGGTCCGGGCGTCCGCGCTCGCGTCGAAGAGCAGCAACTCCCCGTACGTCGGGATGACGCTGCCCGGTCGTGTCTGGCACGTCGCCCATGCCGGACGGCTCACCGTCCGTGCGGGGGAGCTCACATGACCGATCGCCAACCGGCCGTGCTCGTGCTCGAGGACGGGCGTGTGATGCATGGCTCCTCCTACGGGGCCACCGGAGTCGCCTTCGGCGAGGCCGTGTTCAACACGGGCATGACGGGGTACCAGGAGACGCTGACCGACCCGTCCTATCACCGGCAGATCGTGGTGATGACCGCGCCACACATCGGCAACACGGGCGTCAACCCGGAGGACCCGGAGTCCTCGCGCATCTGGGTGGCCGGGTACGTGGTGCGCGACCCGTCACCGATCGTGTCGAACTGGCGCGCTCGCGGATCGCTGGAGGATCAACTCCGCGACCAGGGGATCGTCGGCATCTGCGAGGTGGACACGCGTGCCCTGACCCGGCACCTGCGCGACCGCGGTGCCATGCGCATGGGGATCTTCAGTGGCGACGCCGCGGCGCGGCCGCACGGAGAACTGCTCGCGCGGGTGCAGGAGAGCCCCGGGATGCTCGGAGCGGACCTCACGGGGGACGTCACCACGCACGAGCCCTACGTCGTGGCGGCCATCGGCGAGGAGCGCTTCCGCGTCGTCGCGGTGGACCTTGGGATCAAGGCGATGACCCCGCACCGCATGGCCGAGCGCGGGATCACCGTGCACGTCGTTCCGGCCACCTGGTCCTGGGAGCAGATCGCCGCACTGGCCCCGGACGGGGTCTTCTTCTCGAACGGCCCCGGGGATCCGGCCTCGGCACGCCATGCGGTCGCGGTGATGCAGGGCGCACTGTCCGCCCGGATTCCCGTCTTCGGTATCTGCTTCGGCAATCAGATCCTGGGCCGCGCCCTGGGGCTGGACACCTACAAGCTGCGCTTCGGTCACCGCGGGATCAATCAACCTGTGATGGACCGCTCCACCGGGAAGGTCGAGGTCACCGCGCACAATCATGGTTTCGCAGTCGATGCGCCGCGTGAAGGAACCTTCGATACGCCCTTCGGACGTGCGCGGGTCTCCCACGTGTGCCTGAACGACGACGTGGTCGAAGGGCTGGAATGCCTCGAGGTCCCCGCGTTCAGCGTGCAGTACCACCCGGAAGCAGCGGCGGGTCCGCATGACGCGGCGTACCTCTTCGATCGATTCGTCGACCTCATGTCCGTGCGGGGTGCCCATGCCCAGGCGTGAGGACATCCGCACCGTCATGGTGATCGGTTCGGGCCCCATCGTCATCGGGCAGGCGTGCGAATTCGACTACTCGGGCACCCAGGCGTGCAGGGTGCTGCGGGCAGAGGGCCTGCGCGTGGTCCTGGTGAACTCCAACCCGGCGACGATCATGACCGATCCGGAGTTCGCCGATGCGACGTACGTCGAGCCCATCACCCCCGACTACGTCGAACGCATCATCGCCAAGGAGCGACCCGATGCTCTGCTGGCGACCCTGGGAGGTCAGACCGCGCTCAATACCGCCATGGCGCTGCACCGCGCGGGCGTGCTGGAGCGCTACGGGGTGGAGCTGATCGGCGCGGATGTCGAGGCAATCGAGCGGGGGGAGAACCGGGAGCGGTTCAAGGCCATCGTCGAGTCGATCGGCGCCGAGAGCGCGCGCTCGGCGATCTGCCATTCGATGGAGGAATGCCTCAACGCCGTGGTGGACCTCGGCTACCCGGTGGTGGTCCGACCCTCCTTCACCATGGGGGGCGCGGGATCGGGGATCGCCTACGACGAGGCGGACCTGCGGCGCATCGCGGGTGCCGGCCTCCAGGCGAGTCCCACCACCGAGGTGCTGCTCGAGGAATCCATCATCGGGTGGAAGGAGTACGAGCTGGAGTTGATGCGCGACCACAAGGACAACGTGGTCGTGATCTGCTCCATCGAGAACCTCGACCCCATGGGCGTGCACACCGGGGACTCGATCACCGTCGCTCCGGCGCTCACCCTGACCGATCGCGAGTACCAGCACATGCGCGACGTCGGGATCGCGATCATCCGTGCGGTGGGCGTGGACACGGGTGGCTGCAATATCCAGTTCGCGATCAACCCGCTCGACGGTCGCATGATCGTGATCGAGATGAACCCCCGCGTATCGCGTTCCTCCGCCCTCGCCTCGAAGGCCACCGGGTTCCCCATCGCCAAGATCGCGGCCCGACTGGCCATCGGATACTCCCTCGACGAGATCCCCAACGACATCACCCGCAAGACACCCGCCTCGTTCGAGCCGACGCTGGACTACATCGTGGTGAAGGTTCCGCGTTTCGCGTTCGAGAAGTTCCCGGGTGCTGACACAACTCTCACCACCACGATGAAGAGCGTCGGCGAGGCGATGGCCATCGGGCGCTCCTTCCCCGAGGCGTTACAGAAGGCGTTGCGCTCACTCGAGAACCGCAGCGCGGTCTTCGCGTGGCCGGCGTCTCGAGTCGAGATCGACGTCGCGGATGCGCTCGTGCGCATGCGGCGACCGCACGATGGCCGGCTCTCCTTGGTGCAGCAGGCGCTGTGGGCCGGCGCGGGCATCGACGCCGTCCACGAGGCGACGCGGATCGATCCGTGGTTCCTCGAGCAGATCGTGCGCATCAACGACGAGGCCGACCGGATCCGCTCCGCTCCGAGCCTCGACGCACCCCTCCTGCGCTCCGCCAAGCGAATGGGGTTCTCCGACGCACAGATCGGACTCCTCCGCGCCCTCTCGGAGCATGAGGTGCGCGAGCTTCGCCATGCCCTCGGAGTCCGCCCGGTCTACAAGACCGTGGACACCTGCGCGGCGGAGTTCGAGGCACACACCCCCTACCACTACTCCTGCTACGACGAGGAGAACGAGGCCCTGCCCGCGGATCGACCCAAGGTGATCATCCTGGGCTCGGGACCCAATCGCATCGGGCAAGGCATCGAGTTCGACTACTCGTGTGTGCACGCTGCTCTCACGTTGAAGGACGCCGGGTTCGAGACGATCATGGTGAACTGCAACCCCGAGACCGTCTCCACCGACTACGACACCTCCGATCGCCTCTACTTCGAGCCGCTCACGCTGGAAGACGTACTCGAGATCGTCCATCTCGAACAGGGTGCGGGGCAGTTGGCCGGCGTGGTGGTGCAGCTCGGCGGGCAGACGCCCCTGGGTCTGGCCCAGGCGCTGGAGGACGCGGGAGTCCCCATCGTCGGCACCCCGCCGCGCGCGATCCACCTCGCCGAGGAACGTGGCGCATTCGGTGCCGTGCTGGCCGAAGCGGGCCTGCCGGCGCCTGCGCACGGGACGGCACGATCGTTCGAGGAGGCGCGTGGCATCGCCGACCGGGTGGGCTACCCGGTTCTGGTCCGGCCCAGTTACGTGCTGGGTGGGCGCGGGATGGAGATCGTCTACGACGAGTCGATGCTCGCCAGTTACCTGGAGCGCGCGACCACGGTCAATCCGGACCATCCCGTCCTGGTCGACAGGTTCCTCGACGACGCGGTCGAGATCGACGTGGATGCCCTCTATGACGGCCACGACCTGTATCTGGCCGGTGTCATGGAGCACATCGAGGAGGCGGGCATCCATTCGGGTGACTCGGCGTGCGCGCTGCCGCCCATCACGCTCGACGCCGCCGAGATCGCACGCATCCGCGAGTCCACGCGCGCCATCGCTGCGGGGGTGGGAGTGCGGGGTCTGCTCAACGTCCAGTTCGCCTTGGCCGACGGCACCCTCTATGTCCTGGAGGCCAACCCCCGTGCCTCGCGCACGGTGCCGTTCGTGTCCAAGGCGACCGGCGTGCACGTGGCCAAGGCGGCGGCGCGCATCATGCTCGGCACGTCCATCGCGCAGTTGCGCGACGAGGGATTCCTGCCCGCCTCGGGGGACGGGGCGACCCTGCCTGCCGGGGCGCCGGTGGCGGTCAAGGAAGCGGTCCTCCCGTTCGGCCGGTTCCACGGCGTCGACACCGTCCTGGGTCCGGAGATGCGTTCGACGGGCGAGGTGATGGGACTCGACGACACCTTCGGCATCGCGTTCGCCAAGTCCCAGGAGGCCGCTTTCAGCGGTGGGTTGCCCACCGAGGGGACGGTCTTCGTGTCCCTCGCCGACCGGGACAAGGCGCAGGGGGTGGATGCGGTGCGCCGGCTGGCCGATGCCGGATTCCGCATCCTCGCGACATCCGGGACCGCGGACGTCCTGCGGGAGCAGGGGATCGCCGTCGACGTCGTTCGCAAGCAGCACGAGGGTCGCGGTCCGAAAGGCGAACCGACGACGGTCGACGCGATCATGGCCGGCGAGGTCGACCTGATCGTCAACACCCCGTATGGGGTGGGCCCCCGTGTGGACGGCTACGAGATCCGCACGGCGGCCGTGGTGAAGGGCATCCCGTCGATCACGACCGTCCAGGGCCTAGCCGCTGCGGCCGCAGGAATCGAATCGCTGCGCTCGGCCACCCCGGGAGTACGGTCGCTGCAGGAACACGCCGCCACGCTGGCGGAGTTGCGCGCTCGGGAGGGCTGATGCCGCACCAGATCACGGGGGAGGTCCTCGACGTCCGTCGCGCAGGCGCGTACCACGTCCTCTCCCTGACGGCGCCCGGCATTGCCGAGGATGCGCAACCCGGTCATTTCGTGACCGTGTCCATGGGGGGACCCGAGTCCTCCATGCTCCTGCGACGTGCCTTCGCCATCCACCAGGTGCAGTCGCGGGGCGTGTACGGCGGGACCCTGGAGATCGTCGTCTCCCCCCACGGCATGGGCACCCGGTGGCTGGCCGATCGGAGGCGGCACGACCAACTCAGCATCGTCGGACCGCTCGGGCGCCCGTTCTCCATCCCCACCCGGCGTGTGTCCTGCGTGCTGGTGGGCGGGGGATACGGCTCGGCGCCACTGTTCATGCTCGCCGAACAACTCCGCGACCGCGGATGTCGGGTCGACGTGCTCATCGGCGCGGCAACCGAAGAGAAGTTGTTCGGTGTGCTCGATCTCAAGCGCCTGTCGTCCTCCATCACGGTCACGACCGAGGACGGATCGTCGGGAGTCCGTGGACGGGTGACAGATGAACTCCCCGAGATGATCGAGCGTTCCTCGGCGGACATCGTCTACGCCTGCGGTCCCATGGGGATGTTGAGCGCGGTGTCCGCGATCACCGCCCAGCGGCGCGTCTTCACCCAGTGCTCGGTCGAGGAATCCATGGCGTGCGGCATCGGTGTGTGCATGACCTGCGTCCTCCCCGTCATCGGAGATGACGGCGTGACGCGCATGGTGCGCTCGTGCGTCGAAGGTCCGACGCTGCGCGGCGATCGTGTGCGCTGGGCCGAGGTGGGGACCGTCCCCGCGGATACCTGGGGGGCGGCGGAGGTCACATGACCCGCGCCATCATCGGCTTCGGGGGAGGAGACGCGTCCGCGCCAACCCCCCGCGCGAACATGTCCACGGATCTCGCGGGCGTCGACTTGCCCAGCCCCATCCTCACCGCCTCCGGCTGCGCCGCAGCCGGCAAGGAGCTCGACTCCTATTTCGACATCACCGCGATCGGCGGGATCATCACCAAGAGCATCATGCTGAAGCCACGGGCCGGTCGCCCGACACCGCGCATGGCGGAGACACCCAGCGGCATGCTCAACTCCATCGGACTCCAGGGGCCGGGGATCGAGTCCTTCATCGAGAACGACCTCGCCTGGCTCGAGCAGCGGGGTGCCCGCACGATCGTGTCGATCGCGGGGGAGACCGTGGACGAGTACGGGAAACTGGCGCAGAAACTGCGCAATGTCGGGGGCTTCGACGCACTCGAGGTCAATATCTCCTGCCCCAATGTCGCCGACCGCGGTCTGGTGTTCGCCTGCAACGCCGACTCCGCGGCGTCCGTCATCCAGGCGGTCCGGCGCAATAGTGATGGACGCACGCCGATATTCGCCAAGCTCTCCCCGGACGTCACCAGCATCGTCGACATCGCCGACGCGGTGGTGCGCGCGGGTGCGGCGGGCGTCACCCTGATCAACACGCTGCTCGGGATGGTGATCGACACCGACACCATGCGTCCGGCCCTCGCGGGGATCACGGGTGGGCTCTCGGGACCCGCCATCCGGCCCGTCGCTGTGCGCTGCGTGTTCCAGATCCGCCAGGCATTCCCGAACCTCCCGATCATCGGGGCGGGCGGAGTCCGCACCGGACAGGACGCCCTGGAGTTCCTGCTCGCGGGGGCCACGGCCGTCTCGGTCGGTACGAGCATCTTCAACGACCCCTCGGCGCCGATGCGTATCCACAACGAACTGGCGCACCTGGTGGCCGAGCGCGGGTTCACCCGCGTCTCCGATGTGATCGGACACGCGCATCGTGCTTCGGACGAGGTCGTCACAGAGGCCCAGGTGGAGGCGGATGAGCCAGCGCCACCATCGCCACCTGTGGACTTCGACGACGACCTCGCCGCGTGGGACTTCATCAAGTAATGAGTGTGATCGCACCCATCGCGGTGGCATTGGATGCTCCGGACCTGTCGACGATGATCGCCTGGGCTCGTGCCGTGGGCCCGCACGTCGACACCGTGAAGGTCGGCCTCGAGGCGTACTGCCGTGACGGTGCGGCAGCGGTGCACCGAGCGCGTGAGGCCGCACCCAACTGCCGACTCTTCCTCGATCTGAAGTTGCACGACATTCCCGCCACCGTCGCGGGCGCCTCCCGCGCCGTCGCTGGGTTGCGTCCTGACTTCCTCACGGTGCACGCCGGAGGTGGAGCGGCGATGGTGGCTGCCGCGGCTGATGCCCTGCCGGATACGCGCGTCACGGCGGTGACAGTCCTGACCAGCCTCACCGATGCCGATCTCGTGGCGCTCGGTATCGACGGGCCGTCGGTCTCCGCGGCAGTCCGGTGGGCGAGTCTGGCCGTCGATGCCGGTGCGCGGGCCGTCGTGTGCTCGCCGCTCGAGGTCGCCGCGATCCGTGCAGCCGTCGGGCCCGCGATCACCCTGATCACGCCGGGCGTGCGACCCGCGGGCGCGGAGGCCCAGGATCAGGCACGCGTCACGACACCCGAGCAGGCGCTCGACCTGGGCGCCGACCTCCTCGTGATCGGGCGCCCCATCACGGGTGCGTCGGATCCCGGTATCGCAGCCGCGGAACTCGCGCGCAGTCTGGGGATGCGATGAGCGCCCCCCTCGTCGTCGTCTCCGGACCCTCGGGTGTGGGCAAGTCCACTGTGGTCGCCGAGGCGCTGCGCCAGAACCCGAATCTGTGGCTCTCGGTGTCGGCGACGACGCGCGCGCCACGACCGGGTGAGATCGACGGTCGGCACTACCACTTCGTCACCGACGCGGAGTTCGATCGCATGGTCGAGTCCGACGAGTTGCTGGAGTGGGCGCGGTACGCGGGGCACCGTTACGGGACGCCGCGTGAGGGAGTCCGGCGTCACCGCGCCGAGGGGCGCCCGGTGATCCTCGAGATCGAGGTCCAGGGTGCGCGTCAGGTGCGGGCGACCGTCCCCGATGCCCTCCTGGTCTTCATCGAGCCGCCCTCGATGGCTGTCCTCGAGGAGAGGTTGACCGCCCGGGGGACTGAGTCCGAGGCCGATCGGGAGCGCCGCCTCACGGTGGCTCGCGAGGAGATGGCCGAGGCGGCGGCGTTCGATCATCGCCTCGTGAACGATGACGTGGCCGCGTGCGCGCGTGCCCTGCTCGCCTTGGTAGACTCCTGGTCCCCGTGAGGGAATCCCCCTGCAGATTGAAGGACCCGTGAGCAGCACGCAGCCCGAGGGCATCACCTACCCGTCGATCGATGGGCTCCTGGAGAAGACGGACTCCAAGTACTCGCTCGTGATCTACGCAGCGAAGCGCGCCCGTCAGATCAACGCGTACTACTCCCAGCTGAGTGAGGGATTGCTCGAATACGTGGGGCCGCTCGTGGAGACCTACGTCCAGGAGAAGCCGCTGTCGATCGCCATGCGCGAGATCGATGCCGGGCTGCTCACCTCCGAGCCCTTCGATCCGCTCGCACCGGCCCCCGTGGCCGCCGAAAGCGACGACTAGACCCCTCGCCATGTCGGCCCACATCGCGGTCGGTGTCTCCGGCGGCATCGCCGCCTACAAGTCCGTCGAGTTGATCCGACTGCTCCGTGAGGCTGGCCACCGCGTCACGGTGCTCCCGACGCGCAATGCGCTGAAGTTCGTCGGCGCCGCCACGTTCGAGGCGATCTCGGGGGAGCCGGTCGTCACATCGCTGTGGTCCTCGGCTGCCGAGGTGCCGCATGTGCGCATCGGACACAGCGTCGACCTCGTGATCGTCGCTCCTGCGACCGCGGACCTGCTCGCACGTGCTGCGCATGGCATCGCCGACGATGTCGTGACCAATGTTCTGCTCACCGCACACGCCCCCGTGGTCCTCGCCCCTGCGATGCATACCGAGATGTGGCAGCACCCGGCCACGCAAGCGAACGTGGCCACGTTGCGGGACCGCGGTATCCAGGTCCTGGACCCCGCGGTCGGCCGACTCACTGGCGAGGACTCCGGGCCCGGACGTCTGCCCGAGCCGGCCTATCTCGCGGACGTCGCGACGGACATGCTCGAGGCGCGGTACCCGCGCGACATGGTCGGCATGCGGGTCGTGGTGAGCATGGGGGGCACGCGCGAGGACTGGGACCCAGTGCGCTACCTGGGCAATAGGAGCAGTGGGAAACAGGGTGCGGCGCTCGTGCGTGCAGCGCTGCTGCGCGGCGCCCACGTCACGGCCGTAGTGGGGAACGTCGAGTGCACCGTCCCACCGGCGCAGCTGCGCGTGGACGTGGACTCTGCCGCCGCGATGCACAAGGCGATGGCCCAGGCGGTCTTCGAGCCGGACGCGCACGTCGATGCCGTCGTCATGGCTGCGGCGGTCGCCGACTTCACGCCCGCCGAGGTCAGTCCCGGCAAAGTCAAGAAGGATGGTGAGCCCCCGAGGCTCACGCTCTCGGAGACCGACGACATCCTGGCCGCGCTGGTTGCCACCCGGGGTGCCCGCGCGGTGCCGATCCTGGTGGGGTTCGCGGCGGAGACCGCCGGGGATGTCGAGACCTTGCGGTCCCTGGCCCTGCAGAAGATCGCGCGGAAGGGATGCGATCTGATCGTCGCCAACGACGTCTCCGATGGCGCCACCTTCGGATCCGAGACCAATGCGGCACTGATCGTGTCTGGGACGCAAGTGGTGGATGAGATTCCCCTGGCCCGTAAGTCGGTCCTGGCCCATCGCGTCTGGGATCAGGTCCTGCGCGCCCGCGATTCCCAGGGGGTCTCCGCGGGCTAGGATCCTTCGGACCATCACAGCATCCCAGGGGAGTCCATGGCGCACCGCTTGTTCACGTCCGAATCCGTTACCGAGGGCCATCCGGACAAGATGGCGGATCAGATCAGCGACGCGATCCTCGACGACCTCCTCCGCCAGGATCCGCGCAGTCGCGTGGCCGTGGAGACGATGCTGACCACGGGCCAGGTGCACGTGGCCGGCGAGGTCACCACGGATGGTTTCGCCGACGTCATGAAACTCGTGCGGGACACCGTCCTGGAGATCGGGTACGACTCCTCCACCAAGGGATTCGACGGTGAGTCGTGTGGTATCTCGGTCTCCATCGGCAAGCAGTCACCGGACATCGCGCAGGGCGTCGATGACGCGCTGGAGGAGCGGGAAGGCAACAGCACCGATCCGCTGGACCGTCAGGGCGCCGGCGACCAGGGCCTGATGTTCGGGTACGCCTGCCGCGACACCGTGGACCTGATGCCGCTCCCAATCTCCCTCGCCCACCGGTTGTCCGAGCAGTTGACGGCGGTGCGCAAGGACGGCACCGTTCCCTACCTCCGTCCCGACGGCAAGACCCAGGTCACCATCGCCTACGACGAGACGGGCACGCCCCTGCGCATCGACACCGTCGTGGTGAGCTCGCAGCACGCGCGGGACATCAGCCTCGAGAACATGCTCACCCCGGATGTGCGCAAGCACGTCGTCGATCCGATCCTCGAGACGGTCGACCTCGATACCCGCGATTACCGGCTGTTGGTCAACCCCACGGGACGATTCGAGGTCGGCGGACCCATGGGCGATGCCGGACTCACCGGGCGCAAGATCATCGTCGACACCTACGGCGGCATGGCTCGCCACGGCGGTGGTGCCTTCTCCGGCAAGGACCCCTCGAAGGTCGATCGCTCCGCGGCGTATGCGCTGCGTTGGGTCGCCAAGAACGTCGTGGCCGCAGGATTGGCCTCGCGGTGCGAGGTGCAGGCTGCCTACGCGATCGGCAAGGCGCACCCGGTCGGGGTCTTCGTCGAGACGTTCGGCACCGGGGTCATCAGCGATGAGGCGATCCAGGAGGCGGTTCTTCGCGTCTTCGATCTGCGCCCTGCCGCGATCATCCGGGACCTGGACCTCCTGCGTCCGATCTACCGGGCCACCAGCGCCTACGGCCACTTCGGTCGTCCGCAGGGCGTCAACGTCCTCCTCGACAACGATGATCCGGCGCAGCGCTCCACCGTCGGACCGACGTTCACCTGGGAGAACACCGATCGTGCGGAGGATCTCCGCTCGGTCGCCGGCGTCTAGTCCCACGACCCGAGGGCGGTCGAGATGAGCCAGCCCATCGCGCGGGTGCGGATCGATGTGCCCGTGCGGCACCTCGATCGCGATTTCGATTACCTCATCCCCGACGGGATGGCGGTGGAGGTCGGGTCCCGGGTGCGTGTGCGCTTCTCCGGTCGGCTCGTGGATGGGTACGTGGTCGACCGGGCCGCGGAGGCCGAGGTCGCTCGCGTCGCACCGATCCAACGCCTCGTCGGTGACGTGCCGACCCTGACCCCGGACACCCTGCGCCTGGTCCAGGCTGTGGCCGACAGGTACGCGGGCACTTTCTGGGATGTCGCGCGGACCGCCGTGCCTCCGCGTCACGCCAAGGCCGAGCGCGAGACGGCGACGACCCCGAGGGCGCATATGCCCGTGGACATCCCGTCCCAGGCGTGGACGGCCTATCGCGGTGGAACCGAGCTGGTGGATGCGGTGCGTTCGGGATCGACGGTGCGCGCGATCTGGTCGAGTGCGCCGGGGAGCGACGTCGTCGACGAGATCACCGAACTCGTGGCGGCCAATCGCGCAGGCACGCTCGTGCTCGTCCCGGACATGCGGGATGTCACGCGAATCGCGACGAGGTTGCAGGCGGTGCTCGGCGCGGAGTCCGTGTCGACGTTGGTGAACGAGATGGGCCCGCAACGTCGCTACCGGGAGTTCTTGCGCACACTGCACGGTTCGGCACGGGTATGTGTCGGTAATCGGTCGGCGTCATTCGCGCCGGTGCTGGACCTGTCCCTTGTCGTCCTGTGGGACGACGCCGAGGACACCTATTGCGAGCCTCGTGCCCCGTACTGGGACACGCGCGAGGTGTGTGCACTCCGCTCGCACATGGAGGACTGTTCGCTGGTGGTCGGTGGGCCGGCGCGCTCCGTGGTCACGCAGGCCTGGGTCGAACGCGGCTGGGCGACATCGATCGACGCCGGCGCGAAGACCACACTCCGCGTCCGCGGGCTGCGCCCGGAAGACGCCGCGGGAGACGTGGCCTCGGGGACCGCGCGCATCCCACGACGGGCCTGGGAGACGGCCAAAGAGGGTCTGGAGCGTGGTCCGATCCTGGTGTCGGTCGCGCGGCGCGGATACATCCCCGCCGTGCACTGTCAGGGATGCGGGGCACCGGCGCGATGTGCCTGTGGGGGTCCGCTCCGGCTGCACGCAGGCGGCCGGTTGGACTGTCGGTGGTGCGGTGCGGTCGCCGCACGCACGGCCTGTCCGGCGTGCGGGGACACCCGGATCCGTGCGGGGAGCATCGGCGCCGAGCGCACGGCGGAGGAGTTGGGTCGGGCCTTTCCCGGAATCCCGGTGTCGTTCTCCCAGGCGGACCACATGATCGAACGCGTCGAGGCACGCCCGACGATCGTCGTGGCCACCGCGGGCGCCGAGCCGATCGCCGAGGGTGGCTTCGCCGCAGTCATCGTCCTCGATGCCACGAGCCACTCCATCCGGCTCACCCACGCCGAGGACGCGGTCCATCGGTGGTTCACCGCCGCAGTGCGGGCCGCGCCGGATGCCGGGGTCTTCGTCACTGCGCCGGAGTCCGATCCCGGGGTGCAGGCCCTGCTGCGGTGGGATGCCCCGTGGTTCGCCGCACGCGAACTGGCCGAACGGGAGGAGGCACGGCTGCCTCCGGCGACCCGTCTCGCGGTGGTCTCGGGCGCGCGCGCAGACATCGAAGCGGTGGTCGCCGGACTCACGTGCACGCACATCGCCCTGGGTCCCGTGGAACATGACGAGGGGTGGCGGGTGATCCTCATCGCCCCACGCGCGGAAGGGACCGCGTTCACCACGCAGATCCGCCAGGCCGCGATGGTCCGCTCCGCGCATCGCGGTGCCGGGCCTATCGCGATCCACGTCGACCCGCGCGACATCGACTGACCGAACTCCGGGCACCGTAGGGTTGATCCATGTCGATCAAGCCGATCCGTCTGTTCGGCGATCCCGTCCTGCGCACGCCCGCCGCCGAGGTGGTGGATTTCGATCGGGAGCTGCGCACCCTCGTGAAGGATCTGACCGACACCATGCAGGACGCCCCCGGCGTGGGTCTCGCAGCCCCGCAGATAGGCGTCTCCCTGCGGGTCTTCACCTATTGGGTGGATGACGAACTCGGTCATCTCGTGAATCCGAGCCTCGACCTCTCCAGCGACGAGCAGGACGGAGAAGAGGGGTGCCTGTCGATCCCCGGCCTCTCCTTCGACACCCCGCGTGCGCGCTCGGTCGTGGCGCGTGGGTTCGACATGCACGGGGAGCCGGTAGTGCTGGAGGGATCGGACCTGCTGGCGCGGTGCGTGCAGCACGAGACCGACCATCTGGACGGCATCGTCTTCATCGACCGCCTCGATCCGGAGATGCGCAAGGAGGCCATGCGGGCGATCCGCGCCTCGGAATGGTTCGGCGAGGATCCTCTGACGGTGAAGGCCAGCCCGCACCCCATGTCCGCCAAGTGGCTGTAGGCCTGTGCGCATCGTCTTCGCGGGTACGCCGGATGTCGCACTCCCGACACTCGACGCACTACTCGACTCCGAGCACGACGTCACCGCAGTCCTGACGCGCCCGGATGCGCCCGCGGGACGTGGCCGGCGACTCCTGCCCTCCGCCGTCGCCGAGCACGCCCGGACACGCGGGCTCCCCGTGCTCACCCCGGCGTCCCTGCGTGACGAGGAAGCACGCGCGAGTCTCGCGGCGCTCGATGCCGACCTGGGGGTGGTCGTGGCCTACGGAGCCCTCATCCCGCCCGCCGTGCTCGGCATCCCACGGCACGGGTGGGTGAACCTGCACTTCTCCCTGCTTCCCGCCTGGCGCGGGGCCGCGCCGGTCCAACATGCGATCTGGCACGGTGATTCCGAGACGGGTGTCAGCGTCTTCCTCCTCGAGGAGGGCCTGGACACCGGACCGGTGTTCGCCCAGCGGCGTCACACCCTGGACCCCACGCAGACCTCCGGTGACGTTCTTTCGGAACTCGCCGTGGTCGGCGCCTCCGTCGTGATGGAGGTCGTGTCGGGGATCGCGCAGGGCACCGCGAGGGCCGTACCCCAGTCCTCCGAGGGTGTGAGCGTGGCCCCTCGCATCACGGTCGACCAGGCGCGCATCCATTGGCATGCACCGTCCACGTTGATCGATCGCCAGGTGCGGGCGTGCACTCCGCAGCCAGGCGCCTGGACCACGGTGGACGGCGTGCGCGTGCGCATCGGGCCGGTGACCCCGCGCACCGAGCCGCTGCCCGCCGGCGTGATCCGCCCCCACGGAGACGAGATCCGAGTCGGCACGGGGGATGGCCACGTCACGCTCGGCTGGGTGCAGCCCGCGGGACGTGCGCGGATGGCGAGTGCCGACTGGTGGCGAGGACTGCGTGTCAGCGAGGCCGCGTGTGACTGACCGTGCGCGGACGGCTGCCCGCGAGCTGCTGACCCGGGTCCGAACAGATGACGCCTACGCGAACGTGGCGATGCCGGGCATCCTCGCGGCCCATGGATGCGAGGGACGTGACGCTGCCTTCGCCATCGAGTTGGGGTACGGGACCCTCCGCATGCAGGGCTTCCTCGATGCCGTGCTGCAACGGTGCATCAGTCGTCCCTGGGATCGCGTCGAGTTCGAGGTACGCGATCTGCTGCGCCTCGGGGCCTACCAATTGCTCTTCATGCGCGTCCCGGCGCATGCGGCGATCGACACCACGTGTGAGGCGGCGCGGGGAGTAGGTGATGCGGGCCGGGTGGGCTTCATCAACGCGGTCCTCCGTCGGGTGTCCGAGCGCGATCGTGATGCGTGGGTCGTCGAGCTCGGACTCGACGACCCGACCACCGACGAGCAGTGGGCGGTGCGGGAGTCGCATCCCGCCTGGGTCGTGCGCGAACTGCGACGTGCCCTGGGGAACGACTCCGACGTCGGTGCCCTGCTGGCAGCGGACAATGCGGCGACCCGCCCCACACTGGCGACCCTCACCGGGGATCGCGAGGGGCTCGCGGTCGAGACGGGCGGGGAGCCCGGGCGATGGTCACCGCGGGCGGTGGTCCTCACGGGAGGTGCGCCGGGGAACGTGAGTGCCGTGGCCGAGGGATCGGCGATCGTGCAGGACGAGGGAAGCCAACTCGTTGCCCTTGCCCTCGCCGCGGCGCACGTGGACCCGCCTGAGTCGGCGTGGTTGGACCTATGTGCGGGGCCGGGTGGCAAGGCCGCGTTGCTCGCGCGCATCGCGGCCGAGGAGCATGTCGGACTTGTTGCGGTGGAACTCCATGAGCATCGCGCCTCCCTGATGCGTCGCCTCCTGCCGGAGTCGGTCACCGTGCACGTCGCCGATGCGCGCTCCCGTCCCTGGGGCAATCAGTTCTTCGATCGCGTCCTCCTCGATGCCCCCTGCACGGGACTCGGTGCGCTGCGCCGCAGACCCGAAGCGCGGTGGCGCCGGGCGGAGACCGATATCCGTGAGCTGCAGGCCCTGCAGATTTCGTTGCTCGACGTCGCCGTCAGTGCGACGCGATCCGGTGGGGTGGTCGGGTACGCGACCTGTTCCCCGGTGCTGGAGGAGACCCGTGATGTCGTCGAGGAGATCGTGGAGCGTCGCGCGGATGTCGTGCTCGAGGATGCGCGGCCACTCTTCCCGCAGGGGATGGAACTCGGTGAGGGACCCTGGGTGCAACTGTGGCCGCATGTCCACGGAACCGATGCGATGTTCTTCGCGCTGCTCCGGCGCCTGTAGCCGCGGCCTATCCTGACGCCGTGGGTCTCCTTCTCTCCCCGAGTGTGCTCAACGCCGATCTGTCACGGCTCCACGAGGAAGTGGCGCGGGTCTCGGCCGTCGCGGACATGATCCATCTAGACGTGATGGACGCCCACTTCGTCCCGAACCTGACCTTCGGCTTGCCGGTCGTGGAGTCCGTGATCGCCGG
>CAZBWA010000003.1:0-71004 GCA_964495555.1 uncultured Bifidobacteriaceae bacterium
AGGTGATGGGCCGACTCCACCCGCACGGCGACTCCGCCATCTACGACGCACTCGTACGCCTGGCCCAGCCCTTCTCGCTGCGCCTTCCTCTCGTGGACGGTCATGGAAACTTCGGCTCCTTGGACGATGGACCGGCAGCGATGCGATACACCGAAGCGCGTCTGGCCGCTTCCGCCCTCGACCTGACCGCCTCCCTCGACGAAGACGTCGTCGACTTCGTGCCCAACTACGACAGCCGCGAAACCGAGCCGGTTGTCCTCCCGGCAGCCTTTCCGAATCTCCTCGTCAATGGTGCGTCCGGGATCGCCGTCGGTATGGCAACCACCCTGGTCCCGCACAACCTCGTCGAGGTGATCGCGGCGGCCCGCCACCTCCTGAAGAATCCGACGGCATCGTTGACGGACATCCGCCGACTGGTCCCCGGTCCCGACTTCCCCGGTGGTGGTGTGATCGTCGGCCTAGACGGACTTGCCGATGCCTACGAGACCGGACGCGGATCGTTTCGGGTCCGCGCTCGCACCCGTATCGAGCACGTGACCCCGCGTCGACGCGGCATCGTCGTCACGGAGCTCCCACCCATGGTCGGTCCCGAGCGCGTGATCGAACGCATCAAGGACGCCGTCCAGAGCAAGAAACTCGCCGGCATCTCGGACGTGGTCGATCTCAGCGACGGGGAGCAAGGCCTCCAACTCGTCATTGAACTCAAGAGTGGGATCGCTCCAGAGAGCATTCTCGAGCAGCTCTACCGCCTCACGCCGTTGGAGGACACGGTCTCGATCAACGCTGTCGCACTGGTCGATGGGGAACCTCGCACACTCGGCCTCCTCGACCTGTTCCAGGAGTTTCTATCTCACCGACTGAGCGTGGTGATGCGACGAAGTACCTTCCGTCGCGCTCGCGCCATGGATCGGCTCCACCTCGTCGAGGGACTCCTCGTGGCGATCATCGATATCGACGAAGTGATCGCGGTGATCCGCAGCAGCGACGATGCGCATTCTGCGAAGGCACGTTTGGTCAGCGTCTTCGAGCTCTCCGATGTGCAAGCGTCCTACATCCTCGACATGCCGCTCCGCCGGCTCACCAAGTTCTCCCGCATCGAGCTCGAGAGCGAGGCCGACGAGCTGCGCCAACTCATCGAGGCCCTCACAGGGATCATCGAGGACGATTCCCGCCTGCGAGCAGAGGTGGATGCCGAGCTCGAAGCGTTGGCACGCGCACATGGAACACCACGACGCACCCTCCTTCTCGAGGCCGCGCTGACTCCGGCACCGCGGCCCACCGACGGCGAGATCAGCGATGCTCCGTGCGTCGTGCTCCTCTCGTCCACGGGTCTCGTGGCGCGTCTTCCGGAACTGTCCCCCGGTCACGACTCCGTACGGGCCTCCCATGATGTGCTCGTCTCGGCGGTCCCGGCGCGCATCCGCGGGTCCGTCGGCGTCGTCACCTCCCACGGGAGAGTGCACCGCCTCGAGGTCGTGGACCTCCCCTCCCTCCCGGCGACCGCAGGCACGCCCAGTTTGGGCGCAGGTTCACCCCTCGGCGCGCTTCTCACGCTCGGGCCCGACGAGCGCGCGGTCGGCCTGATGCCGCTCGAGGGCGACACCGGGCTGGTCGTCGCCACCGCACACGGAGTTGTCAAGCGCATCGCGGATGCCCACCCCCTGCAGAAGTCCGACTGGGAGGTCATCCGGCTCGAGGAGGGCGATCGACTCGTGGGGGCGCAGTGGATGCCCGACGCGTACGCCGAGACTCACACCCTCGTCCTCGTCAGCGCTGGCGCCCAGTTGCTCCGATTTCCGGTGTCTGCCGTCCGACCGCAGGGGCGTGCGGCGGGAGGGGTGCTGGGCATGCGACTGGCCGAGGGGGACGAAGTGCTGGCCCTGCAGGCCGTCGCGGACCCGGACGCCGCCGTACTGGTGACCGTCTCCGGCTCGGGAGCCGCACTCCCTGGAACGGAGATGGGGTCCGTCAAAGTCACGCCCCTCGCGCTGTACCCCGATAAGGGGCGCGGCACTCAGGGAGTCCGCTGCCATCGCTTCCGCAAGGGCGAGGACACCTTGCTCCGGGCCTGGGCCGGGCCGGCACCAGCCCGCGCGTGCACCGTGTCGGGCACGCCTGTCGACCTCCCCGACCCCGACGACCGCCGCGATGGCACCGGAACGAGCCCCCAGGCCCCCATCGACGCCGTGGGCCCGAGCCTGTGATCCCCTGCTCCGAGGCGAATCTGGACGAGGTTCTCGCGGGTACTGCACCGACGCGCAGGTACTGGTGGGTCATCGAACATCCCGGCCCATGGCCCGCGGAAGCCATCACGGAGTCAGTAGTCGGCGACACCACACCCTGGGCCCTCAGCGAGAACGAGCAACCTGACACGTGTGTGCTGTTGACGCGGGGCCGTAGGGATAGTGATGCGCATCGACGCGTCTGGAAGGCCGACACACAGACAGGGGTACTGGAGATCGGGAGCGCGACACTCGAACTGCCCACACTCACGCCTGTGGACGGAACCCTCACTCTCGTCTGCACACATGGTCGACGCGATCAGTGCTGCGCCGTCCGAGGCAGGCCCATGGTCGACGCGATTCCCGATGCACGCGAGTGCACGCATATCGGGGGGCATCGATTCGCTCCCACGATCCTCCTGCTGCCCCGCGGGATAGTCCTGGGTCGACTGGGTGTCCGCGAGTGGACAGCGGCCAGGTCACTCGGATCCGAAGCCCTTCCCTACCTCCGGGGGCGCGTCGTCCTCGACGCACCATCGCAGGTCGCCGATATCGAGGCTCGCCGAGCCTGGGATCTCTCACTGACGGACGACGTGGCCATCGTGCTGCTGCGCGACGATGGTGACGATCGCTTCTACCGCGCCTCGTGGAGTGGGAATACAGGGCTCGTGCACGTCACGCGGTCGGAGGGCTCGATGATTACCGCAAGCTGCGGTGCCGAACCACGGCCCACCCCCACGTGGACGGTCACACGCTGGGAGTGAACCCGATGGCCAGGAGCTCGGACCGCTCCGAGATCGTCACCCGATCGCGATGGGAAGCGCGACCCTGCTCGCATTCGGCCGCCGAGATGCGACGCCATCCGTCGGTCTCGACGACGGGATGGCCCGCATCGGCGAGGTAGTCACGGAGGCCGCCGCGCTCCGGCGCAGGTGACAGGTCGTCGAGGTCGTCGAGCAGCGCGGCAACGGTCGCCGCCGCATCCTTCTTGTTGGTTCCGATGATCCCGCTGGGGCCGCGCTTGATCCACCCGGCCGTGTATTGCCCGGGAAGGGGTGCTCCGTCGAGGGTCACCCGACCATCGACGTTGGGGATCACTCCCCTCGCCGCGTCGAAGGGAATACCGGCCACGGGCTCCCCCCGGTACCCGACGCTGCGGATCACGAGGTCGGTCGGCAACGTCCAGGTCTCACCGGTGTCCTGGACACGGCCGTCCACCGTCACTTCCGTGCGGTGGACGACGATGCCTTCCACATCCTGGTGACCGATGAGGCGGTCGGGGCGCGCGTAGAAGTGCAGGTACAAC
This sequence comes from uncultured Bifidobacteriaceae bacterium, assembly GCA_964495555.1. Lineage (GTDB taxonomy): Bacteria > Actinomycetota > Actinomycetes > S36-B12 > S36-B12 > VGCC01. Next base: position 3,529 of record CAZBWA010000003.1, read on the forward strand.
GATCGCTCGGCTGACGGCCAGGAACGGCTACACCATTCGTCGAGGACGGCAACATTACGTGCAGCGACCTTCTCGGTATCGACTACCTGGGTTGTTGCCTCGGTCCTCTCGAGGTCTCGACCCTCCACATTTACCCGCACACCGTCGATTTCACCCAATTCCTTCAATTCCTTGGTCGTGAAACTTGCGTGGGCTGGGCCTCTCCTCCCGAGGATGTGCACCTCTCGGATCGTCGAAGCCTCCAGAGCGGCAAGTACGTGCGCCGGCATCTCGGTATGGCGGAGGTTCTCGACAGGTGAGATCAAGATGCGGGCGACATCCACCGCTACGTTGCCGACGCCCACGACGCAGGCGACCCGCGGACCGGAGAGCAACGTGTCGTACTCACGTGAAGCGTCGGGATGGCCCGTGTACCAGTTGACGAACGATGTGGCGGAGAAACTCCCCGCCAGATCCTCGCCGGGGATGTCCAAGGTGCGATCCGTTGGGGCTCCGTAGGACCAGATAACTGCGTCGTAGAAGCGACCCAGGTCTTCCGCCTGCACATCGACCCCGACATCGACGTTGCCCAGGAAGGTGACCCCCGGGAGGTCCAATATCCCGTCCAGCGTGTCGCGCACAGACCGGATGGACAGGTGGTCCGGGGCGACGCCGTACCTCACGAGCCCGCAGGGCACCGGAAGCCGATCGATCACGTCCACCTCGACCCGACCCGACTTGCTCAATCCCTCAGCGGCATACAGGCCCGCCGGACCTGCACCGATGACCGCGACTCTGCGCATGTCAGCCGTCCACCGGAACCAGTTCGCCAGAACGCACATCGAAGATCGCTCCCCCGACGAGCAGCCCCGGCGGCAGAAGCGGGTGTGAGCGAAGCCTCAGGAGATCGGACACCAGAGCACCATGCTGGTCCTCAACGGTTCGGATCTCGATGCTGCGGGTGTCGATGCCCGACACCTGGCGAATCTGCTCGTGGATCGCCCCCTCGCTTCCTGTGGCCATGCGACAGTCGGTGTGGGGCATGACGAGAACTCGACTGACTCCCAATAGGTGGCTGGCCAGCACGAGCGTGCGAAGCACGTCGTCCGTCACGCGCGCCCCGCCATTGCGGATGATCTTGGCGTCTCCGGCGGCCAGCCCCAGTGCTGCGAGCGGATCGATTCGCGAATCAATGCACGTGACGACCGCGAGGCCTCGCTGCGCCCGGCCTGACAGTCCCGAGTCGTGGAAGCGCTCCGCGTAGCGCACGTTGCCCGTGAGGAGGTCATCGAATCCCTCTCGGGGGAAGGCTTCGACGTTGACGGCCATGGCCCGATGGTAGGGCTCTAGGCGTCGATCCGGGCGCGATCGAGGCTGTGTGCCCCGTCCACGATGAAGTCCTTGCGTGGACCGACGTCCGTGCCCATGAGCAGGTCGAAGACCTCCTCTGCGGCGACGGCATCCTTCATCGTGACGCGCCTCAGGGAGCGCAGCGCCGGGTCCATGGTGGTCTCCCGCAACTGGCTCGCATCCATCTCACCGAGCCCCTTGTAACGCTGGATGGGTTGCCGGATCCCCCGACCCTTGCGCTCGGCGTCCGTGACCAGCGCACGCATCTCCTTCTCGGAATATGCGTAGGAAACAGACTGCTCTGTCTTGCGTGTCCCTGAATACTCGATCCTGAAGAGAGGAGGCACCGCAGCGAACACTCGTCCATCCTCCACGAGCGGCCGCATGTACCGATGGATCAGTGTGAGGAGAAGGCAACGGATATGCGCCCCATCCACGTCGGCGTCCGACATCAGAATGATCTTCCCGTAGCGCGCCGCATCGAGATCGAACGTTCGGCCGGATCCGGCGCCGATCACCTGGATGATCGCCGCGCATTCGGCGTTCTTGAGCATGTCCGACAGCGAGGCCTTCTGGACATTCAGGATCTTCCCGCGAATCGGAAGGAGAGCCTGGAATCGGGAGTCACGTGCCACCTTGGCCGTTCCGAGAGCGCTGTCACCCTCGACGATGAACAGCTCGGTCTCAGGTACGTCGTCGGATCTGCAATCGACAAGTTTCGCCGGAAGAGCTGACGTCTCTAGTGCGGACTTGCGCCGCTGTGTGTCCCTGTGGGCGCGCGCTGCAACGCGCGCGCGCATGGCGTTCGCGACCTTGTCGAGCGCCGCGCGCGCCGCCTGTTTCTCACCCCGTGGCGGGGACGCGAACCACCCGGCCAGTTCTCGGCTCACGACCGTGGCGACTATGCGCGAGAGTGCCGGAGTCCCCAGCACCTCCTTCGTCTGGCCCTCGAACTGAGGCTCGGGGAACCGCACGGACACGACCGCCGTGAGTCCCTCCATCACGTCATCCTTCGTGACCGCGTCTTCAGCTCCCTTGAGAAGCTTCGCGGCCCTCAACTGTTCGTTCACGACCTTCGTGATGGCACGCTCGAAGCCGGCTACGTGCGTTCCGCCTTTGGGCGTCTCGATGACGTTGACGAAGGACCGCAGGGAGGCCTCGTATCCGCCATCCCATTGCAGCGCGATGTCCACTGCGACATCCCGCTCCACGTCCCGGCTCACCATGTGTCCCTTGTCATCCAAGACGGGAACAGTCTCGGAGAAGTGACCCGTCCCCGTGAGACGCACGACACCGGTCACCGGCTCACCCTCACGGAGGTGCTCGACATACTCCGCGATGCCACCCTTGTGCTGGAACTCCGCGGTGACGGGGGTCGATCCACGTTCGTCGCTGAGCTCGATGAGGAGGCCCGGCACGAGGAAGGATGTCTGCAGAGCACGCGTACAGAGGGACTCCCAATCGATGCAGGCGTCCTTGGTGAACACCTGCGGGTCGGGCCAGAAGCGGACCCGGGTACCCGATCTCGTCCGCGGGACCTTCCCGGTGACTCGGAGGCCGGACTTGCGCGTGAAAGGTGCATCGGGACCGTCCCCGTCGAACTCGCCCGTGACGCCTCGACGGAAACTCACCGCGTGCACCTTGGCCGTGCGGTCCACCTCCACATCGAGGCGGGACGACAGGGCATTCACGACGGATGCCCCAACGCCATGCAGGCCTCCCGACGCCGTGTACGACGATCCCCCGAACTTGCCGCCGGCGTGGAGTTTCGTCATCACCACCTCGACGCCGGACAGGCGGGTCTTCGGCTCGATGTCCACCGGGATACCCCGACCGTTGTCCGCGACGATGACGGAGTCGTCGGGGAGCAGGGTGATCGTGATGCGCGAGCAGTGGCCGGCTAAGGCTTCGTCCACCGCGTTATCGAAGATCTCCCACAGGCAGTGCATCAGCCCCCGGGTGTCATTCGAGCCGATGTACATCCCCGGACGCTTGCGCACGGCCTCGAGGCCCTCGAGAACCGCGAGATCCTTGGCCGAATAGCTGTCCGTGGTCTTCCGTGGCACTCCGCCAACCTAGGTGCCCGTACCCCGCAGTGGCCCCATCCCCGCCGCATGTGCGTTTGTGACACCTTCGGCCCTCGGCGAAACGGTCCGGCGTGGCGGCTCGCAAACCCGTTCGGCGTGTAAGACTGTTGGGCAACGAGAAGGGATGCCTGAATGGACACGATGACGGCGCCCACACTGGGTGCGACGGACAGGTGCGATCGCTGCAATGCGCAGGCGTACGTACGTGTGATCCTCCGCGGCGGGTCGGACCTTCTCTTCTGTGGGCATCACTGGGGCCACCACGAGGCCGTGCTGCGACCGCAGGCCGAGGAAGTCGTGGACGAGACGCATCGACTCGCCGAGGTGAGCGCCTCCTAGTCGAGGTAGTCGCGCAGCACCTGGGAACGTGACGGGTGGCGAAGTTTCGACATCGTCTTGCTCTCGATCTGGCGAATCCGCTCACGCGTCACGCCGTAGACCTTCCCGATCTCGTCGAGGGTCTTGGGCTGGCCATCGGTCAGGCCGAACCTCATCCGCACGACACCCGCCTCCCGGTCCGAGAGCGTGTCGAGAACCGACTCCAACTGCTCCTGGAGAAGGGTGAAGGAGACAGCGTCCGAGGGGACGATGGCTTCGGAATCCTCGATCAGGTCCCCGAACTCACTGTCGCCTTCTTCTCCCAGGGGGGTGTGGAGTGAGATGGGCTCGCGACCGTACTTCTGGACCTCGACGACCTTCTCGGGCGTCATGTCCAATTCACGGGCGAGTTCCTCGGGGGTCGGTTCCCGACCGAGGTCCTGGAGCATCTGCCGCTGAACGCGCGCCAATTTGTTGATGACTTCGACCATGTGCACGGGAATACGGATCGTGCGCGCCTGGTCGGCCATCGCTCGGGTGATCGCCTGTCGGATCCACCAGGTCGCGTATGTCGAGAACTTGTAACCCTTGGTGTAATCGAACTTCTCGACCGCGCGGATGAGACCCAGGTTCCCTTCCTGGATGAGATCGAGGAAGAGCATCCCGCGGCCGGTGTACCGCTTGGCCAGGGATACCACGAGGCGCAGGTTCGCCTCGAGGAGGTGGTTCTTGGCTCGCCGACCGTCGATGGCGATCCATTCCAGATCCCTACGCGACTTCTTGTCCAGCTTCTTGGTCTCGTTGAGGACCTCCTCAGCGAACAGGCCCGCCTCGATCCGCTTGGCCAGCTCGACCTCCTGTTCGGCATTCAGGAGCGGAACCTTGCCGATCTGCTTCAAGTAGTCCTTGACCGGGTCGGCGGTCGCGCCTGCCACGGTCACCGTCTGCACGGGCTCGTCGGTGTCATCCACGTCGGAGATAACGAACTCGGCGGACTCTTCACTCGGAGCCGCCGGTGCTGTTTCCTCTTCATCCTCATCAACCTTGGCGAGCTCGACCTCGAGATCCGCCTCCAGCTCAGCCTCCAGATCGGCCGCCTTCTCGAGGTCAACCTCCTCTTCCTCCAGGTCTACCTCGTCATCGAGTTCGATTCCGTCGGCGACAATCTCCTTGCCGGGCTTTCCATTGCGCTTCACCGCGGGTGCCTTATCCACGGTCTTCTTCGCAGGTGTCTGCTTGACAGGTCCCTTGGCCGCGACCTTTTTCGCGACCGCCGTCTTCACACCGGACTTCTTGGCAGAAGGCTTGGCGGATGCTTTGGCCGGGGCGGACTTCTTGACCGGAACGCTCTTCTTCGCGGGCGCGCTCTTCTTGGCCACTGTCTTCTTCACCGGTACGGACTTCTTGATGGCTGTCTTCTTAACCGGCGCGGACTTCTTCGCGGCGGCTTTGGCAGGGGTCTTGGCGTTCTTGCTCTTCGGTGTCTTCTTGGACGCGACTGGCATGCGGTGCCGTCCTCCTGCTCTCATCCCACGACGTAAGCCCGTGTCAAGCCATTCGGCCTGCCGGGCGGTCTCAGTGTGCCACCGACCCGCCGAGCGGCTACGGGCGGGTCAGCACCGCCCGGGCTTGGCCGATCGCGACGTGCAGCGCGGCCGTGTGGCGGATCGGTGGCAGGGGAAAGGGCCCTAAACCGTCAGCCGTGAAGCTGCCTCGCCATTCGGTGGTGACCATGATGGTCCTGGGACCAGCGGTGCGGTAGGTGTGCGACACGGACATGTCGGGGTACGTCCCCCCGGGTGTGGACGTGGCGAGCCTGGATCCTGGCTCGAACTCCCAGATCCACGTGGGTGCAGCCTCGATCCGCACATCGACACCCAGAAGGGACTCGTCCCATCGGGGACGTTCACCGGTCTGGCCGCTGGTACACACCACAGGGATTTGGGTCACGGCCCCGGTCGGGGGCTCGCACGAAGGTGAAGGTCCTGGAACGCGCCGCTCGAACCTCTGCCGTGCCTCCGTTCCCAGTCGCGCCACCGGCACGATGTCTGACCCCTGAATGCAGACAAGACCCCGTTCGCCCCACGGCTGCCCCCTCTCTGCGAACCACACGCGCAGCAACTCTCGTCCCGCAGGGCACCCGCGGACGACACTCCCGCATGGTGATGTGGGGTCGTCTGGATCGACGATGCAGGGGGCCGCAAACCTCCAGGAGCACCCATCGCATCGACTCAACCTGGCCCGGGTGTCCTCATCGACACTTGCCGGGACGATCACGGCATGGGATCCCACATAGCGGTCTTCCTCGACTACGACGTCGATGGCGGCCGCACGTGGAGCAAGACCGATCAAGGAGGCACAGAGAGCCATGCCGAAGACGAGGGAGCGCACCACTCCACGGTAGATACCAGGATCGCTCGTCGACAGCCCCGAGCGCGCTCTGTGGATAAGTCAGGACGACAGTGACTGTGCCTCATCGATTCGTGAGATCGCGTGTGCAACAAAGTCACCGACCTGGTCCTTCTCCACAAGGAAGCCATCGTGGCCGTATGGCGAACGCAGGATGTGGAGACGATCAGCCCCCGGTGTCAGTTCCACCAGTTCCTCCTGAAGGCGAAGAGGGAAGAGGCGATCGCTATCGATGCCGACGACAGTAAGCGGCTGTTCGATGCGCGCCAGCGCGGCGGCAACCCCGCCGCGCCCCTGTCCCAGGTCGAAAAGACTCATCGATCGCGTCAGGGCGACATAGGTATTGGCGTCGAAACGTCGAGCCAGCTTGTCCGCATGGTGATCGAGGTAGGACTCGACGGCATAGCGGCCACCCTCGGTCGGAACCTCCTCCCCCTGGACATCGCGCCCGAAACGCACGTCGAGTTCGGTCTCGCTGCGGTAGGTCAGGTGGGCGACCATCCGGGCGACGCCCATCCCGCGGTGGGGCCCCTCACCGCGGTCGGCGTCGTAGAAGTCACCTCCACGAAAGGCGGGGTCACTCTCAATCGCGCTGATCTGCGCATGATGGGTGCCGATCTGATCTGCCGTCACGGCAGCGGTGGATCCCAGAACGAGACCGCTGCGGACCCGTCCGGGATGGGCCGCCATCCACTCGAGGACCCGCATGCCGCCCAGGGAGGGCCCCAGCATGAGCGCCCACGATTCGATCCCGAGGTGATCGGCCAGGCGACGTTCGATCTCGACCATGTCCGCGACCGTGATGACCGGGAACCTGCTCCCCCAGGGTCGTCCGTCCGCGGCCAGGCTCGCCGGTCCCGTCGTGCCCATGCATCCACCAAGGACGTTGGCACACACGACGAACCACCGGTCCGAATCCACCGGTGCCCCGGGCCCGACCAGACCATCCCACCATCCCGCCGTCACGTGACCCGGACCGGCTGCGCCCACAACGTGGGAGTCCCCCGTCAACGCATGGGCGACGTAGACCGCGTTGGACTTCTCGTCATTGAGGGTGCCCCAGGTCTCGTAGGCGATGCGGACATCCGGGATCACGATCCCCGACTCCGTGACCAAGTCCCCGACGTCAACAAACAGTCGATCCCCGACGGGGTCTCCCTCCCGCCAGGCACCGCTGGCGGGAGGGAGACCCTCGTAGGTCAATGGCCCAGAGACCATGTCAGGCCGACTTCGCCGCCCGGAATCCGGCATCCAGATCGGCGAGGATGTCGTCGAGTGCCTCGATACCCACCGCGAGCCGCACCAGACCGGGTGTCACGCCCGCGGCCAACTGCTCCTCGGGTGTGAGCTGCGAGTGCGTCGTGGAGGCCGGATGGATGACCAGGCTGCGCACATCCCCGATATTCGCGACGTGACTGTGGAGTTCCAGCGCCTCGACGAACTTCTGGCCGGCTTCGACTCCGCCGACGATCTCGAAGCTGAGCACTCCACCCGTTCCCAAGGGTGCGTACTTCTTGCCCAATTGGTGCCACGGGCTGCTGGGAAGGCCCGCATAGTTGACGGACAACACCTCATCGCGGCCCTCGAGCCACTGGGCGACCGCCAGGGCATTCTCCGTGTGGCGCTGGACACGCAGGGACAGCGTCTCCAGACCTTGGGAGATCAGGAAGGCGTTGAAGGGCGCAACAGCCGCGCCGAGATCGCGCAGGAGTTGGACCCGGGCCTTGAGGATGTAGGAGAGGTTGACGCCGAATACCCCGTTGACGCCGAGATCCCGCGCATAGACGAGGCCGTGGTAGCTGGGATCGGGCTCGTTGAAGTTGGGGAAGCGATCCGGGTACTGGGCGTAGTCGAAGGTGCCCCCATCGACGATCACCCCCGCGATCGCGGTTCCATGCCCTCCCAGGTACTTCGTAGCGGAGTGGACGACGACATCGGCACCCCACTCGAGCGGGCGGATCAGGTACGGCGTGGCGACCGTGTTGTCGACGATCAACGGCACGCCCACTTCATGCGCAACTCCGGCCACACCCTGGATGTCGAGGATGTCGTTCTTGGGGTTGGAGATCGTCTCGCCGAAGAACGCCTTGGTGTTGGGACGCACCGCCCGCCGCCACGAGTCCAGGTCGTCGGGATCGTCGACGAACGTGACCTCGATACCGAGCTTCGGCAACGTGTAGTGGAAGAGGTTGTACGTGCCTCCGTAGAGGCTCGGGCTCGAGACGATGTGATCCCCCACCTCGGCGACGTTCAAGATTGCCAAAGTTTCGGCTGCCTGACCGCTGGAGACGAGTAGGCCACCCACGCCCCCTTCGAGGGCCGCGATGCGGTCTTCGACGACCGCCTGGGTCGGATTCATGATGCGCGTGTAGATGTTGCCAAGCTCTTTGAGGGCAAAGAGATTCGCAGCGTGTGTCGTGTCGTTGAACGTGTACGACGTCGTCTGGTAGATCGGCAGGGCGCGGGCGTTTGTCGCCCCGTCGGGGGACTGCCCCGCGTGGATCTGCTTCGTATCGAATGACCAACCTGTACTCATGATGACTCCTTGACTGTGGTGGAAAGGGAAAACGGACGTTGGGTGAGGACGTGTCTCAACTACATCGATGGCACATGCAGACCTCGCAACCTCCGGGGCCTTGCCCTGTGCAAGGCCGCGCTTGCCCCTGGGGGCCTGGTCTCCACCGGAGCACCCCACCGCGGTTGGAGGGTTGCCGCTCAGCTAGCCGGGGCTTAATGCTGAGACTCTTGACCTGTCTCAAGACTATACAGAGCCGTCCCGGGCTCGCAAACCGCCGGTCGGGAGTCAGGGGCCAGAGGGTCCGGCGTTCCCTGGGTCCATCGGACCCATTCCTGCGGCGGCAGGCCCGAACTGAGGGCTGCGGCCAGTAGGCGCCCGAGGACGTGGTCTGGCTGCTCGTCCAGGCACCTCTCGAGTGCGACGGATGCCCGGAATCCATCCCCGGTTAACCAATAGGCCATCGCACACGTGCACGCGAGATGCGCACTGACTCCGCGCGCCGTGTGACGGAGGACGGATGCGAGCAGGTCGGCCAGCGGGCGACATCGGGAAGGCCTCTGACAGAGGTGCCACAAGACGGAATCGCGTACCTGTGTGGAGGCCAGCCCCGCGGCAATGCGTCTCTCGACGACTCGTCCCGGTTTCCCGTCCCCCGCGTCGAGGAGGGTGACGACCGTGGACACGAGCTCGGTCATCTCGTGTGCCGAGGAGGGGACTTCGACCGCGTCGATGACCGGCCGTCCCACCGGATCCACGGAGAACTCGGACCTCTCCGGGCCCTCCCATCGATGTTCGCGAGGTAGTCGCACCCGCCGGATGAACGGGGCGCCCTCAGCGAACCAGTGCTCCCCATCCGTGGCGATGGAGGACACCCGCGTCACTCCCGCGGAATCGAGGGCACCGTGCACCGCCTGCACGGCCATCGCCGATGGCTGCCGAGTGCAAACCCAGAGGTCCAACGCTGCGGTCGCCCGCGCATACCGGGCAGAACGCACCACGGCACTCCCCCATCGGGAATCGAGTTCCACAGGCAGATCGACACGCTGAGCGAGCACTACCTCTCCCCCGGCAATCCAGAGGATGACCAGGGACTCCCGCGGTCGGAATCCCAGAATCAGGGGTACGGCTGCGATCGCGCTTTGCGCTCCGGTGATGGTGATCCGCTCCATCGACAGATGGTGCGCGCTCGACGCGTGGGTGGACAGACGTGCTGACAGTGGCCGGGATACACATGCACCTGTGCACAGAAAGACCCGGTCGCCGAAGGCTTCCCCTCCCGCGACGACCGGGCGTCTCCGACTCTAGTGCGGGGATTGCGACCCGTCACCACCGACACGCCCGCCGACCTTGGCCAGGGCCTGCCCCGCCTTCCGGTACCACAGGAGGATCGCGATGATGCCGATGATGATCTGCGGGATGTAGGACGTAGCCCGCCACACCAGATCAGCCGCGGTTGCGTCACCGTTCGAAACACCGAAGCTGACCATGAGCGCGATCATCGCGGCATCGACCGTCCCGAGGCCGCCGGGCGTAATCGGAACCATCAGTCCCAACTGACTGATGGCGAATGCCGCGAAGACAACGAGGATCGACGACTGAGAACCGTCCTCGGACTGCACACCGCGCAAGGCCAGGTAGAGGATGAGGAATTGGGTCAGGGATACGGCCAGCTGGGCACCCGTGATGGCCAGCCACCTCCCCTTGAGAAGCCCGTACATGTCGCCCCGGAACTTGGTGATGGGAGCAACGAGATCCACATTCGCCAGGGCCTTGATCCGTCCCCTGAGGGGGGAGATCAGGGAATTCCCCAGTCGCCCCACCGCCGCTGCCAGCTTCTCCGACCTCATGACGAGGACGAAGAGCGTTACGGCAGCGACGAGGATGAGAAGACCCACGATCGCGATACCGGCATGCCCCTGGTTGCCCTGACCGGAGGCCGTGAGGGCCACCACGCCGAGGATCGGTAGCCCGAGCGTCACGAACGTGCTCCATAGCCCGACGGCGGTAATGGCAGCCGTGGCCGCAGTGCCGGAGATACGGAAGGAGGTGAGCATTCCGAACTGAACGGCGAGCCCGACCGCGCCACCGCCTGGGATGCCGTTGCTGATGGCGAAGGCTGCCTGATTGGTCTGTTCGGATCTCCAGAACTTCAGTCCGGGAGCGGCCGCCATGAAGGGCAGTCCGTAGGCGAGCAAGTACAGCACGACGCTGACCCCGATGAGGATGATGGCCGATGTGCTCATGCCACGAAGCGCATCCGCAGCATCCGAGTAGCTGCCGATCTGGGGAATCACTTTCCAGAAGATGATCACGATGAAGACGAGACCGATGATCCCGAGGATGATCGACTTCTTCTTGTCCAGTGTGGCCGCGGGCGGGGCAGCCCCCGGCGCCGGTGACGGCGACGTCATACCGCGAGGATGCCACACCCCCGGAGGGGGGTGCTGTCGATCGGCGGAACAGGTTTCGGCAGGATTCAGGCATGCGGCTCGACCACGTCTCCTACGCGTGCGCGCCCTCGGAGATCGCCGACGTCGTGCAACGCATCGGATCGGACCTCGGAGTTACCTTCGTCGACGGTGGCAGGCATCCATCCTTCGGAACACGCAACTTCACCGGTGCTCTGGCCAACGGGTCCTACATCGAGGTCGTCAGCGCCCTCGATCACCCCGCAGCCCTCAAGGCACCCTTCGGGCAGGCCGTGCATCATCGGGCCGAGGCGGGCGGCGGATGGCTGAGTTGGGTCGTGGCCGTCGACGACATCACCGTCATCGAGGCGCACCTGGGGCGCGACGCAGCGCCGGGGCAACGGATCCGCCCCGACGGAACGGTCCTGCGATGGCGCCAGATCGGAGTCCTCGACACGATGAACGACCCCGTGCTGCCCTTCTTCATCGAGTGGGAGTCGACGGAGGCGGAGCACCCCTCGGCACGAGGCGGGCTCGTCGCACTCGAGCGCTTCGAGATGTCCGGGGACACCGACGCGCTCACTTCCATGCCTGACTCCGTCGCCGACCTCCTCACGGTCGACTGGGTTGACGATGACACACCGGGGATCGTTGCCGTCTGGTTCGAATCCCCGCACGGTCCCGTGCGGATCGACTAGTGTCGCCACACCCGACAAGGAGGGGGACATGAGTCAGACGGACAATGTTCCACCGACCCTCCGCACGTTCGCCGGATACACCTGGCGAATCCTGATCCTGCTCGCGGGCTTCGCGGTCTTCGTCCTCGTACTGGGCCGCATCTTCCCCGTGGTGTTCGCCTTGTTCTTCGCGATGCTGGTGACGGCGTGGACCCAGCCCGTCATGAAGCTGTTCCAGAGATTCTTGCCGAAGGTCATCGCGATGATTCTCGCGCTCCTGGTGATCATTGCCGCGATCCTCACGATCCTCTACATCGTGATCACCTCGACGATCAGCGAAGGGCCCAAGTTCGTTTCAAGCCTGCAGTCGGGCTTCCAGGAAATCACGGGGTGGCTCAAGACCGGTCCGCTCAAGTTGTCGGACGAGGCCGTAGGCAGCCTGCTGTCCCAAGCTCAGTCGGTGGGGACCTCCGTGGCCAAGGGTTTCCTCGGTGACGCCGTGGGGGCGCTCGGATCGCTAGGTACCCTCATCATCGCCGGCTCTGTATTCATCTTCGGCGTGATCTTCTTCCTGCTCACACCGAAGCAAATCTGGGACTGGTTCATCGGATGGGTGCCCAAGGGTCTGCAGACCCCGGTGAACACCTCGGGCTACATCGCCTGGGAGTCGATCTCGGGGTACACCCGGGGCATCGTCATTGTCGCCCTCGCGGACGCCACGCTGGTGTTCATCGGGCTCACGATCATGCAGGTTCCCCTGGCGCCGGCACTCGCAGCCGTGGTGTTCATTGGAGCCTTCATCCCCGTGATCGGCGCGCCCGTAGCGACCTTCTTCGCGGCCGTCGTGGCCTTAGCCGAACGAGGTCCTGTCATCGGACTGCTGGTCGTCCTCCTCACCATCGTTGTGGGCTCCTTCGACGGTGACGTCCTTCAACCCCTTGTCATGGGTAAGGCAGTCAATCTCCACCCACTGGCGATCGTGTTCGCGATCGCCGCCGGGAGCATCGCCCTCGGGATCGTCGGGGCCCTCATCGCGGTCCCGATCGCCGGTGCGGCGTACGGAGTCGCGAAGTACCTCACAGGCCGAGACCCGGACCATCCTTTCCCTGGTCCACCGCCCGTCCTGACCTAGCCCGTCCCCCACACGATCCGACATCCGGGAGGTATCCATGTCCATTCCCAGCCTTGTCATGAACGACGGCCGATCAATCCCGCAGATCGGCCTCGGTGTGTGGCAGGTCCCCGACGACGTGGCTACGGACGCCTGCCTGGCGGCCCTGGAGTGCGGCTACCGTCACATCGATACCGCCGCCCTGTACTACAACGAAGAGGGCGTGGGCCGGGCGATCGCCGCCTGCGGTCTGCCTCGCAAGGAACTCTTCATCACTACCAAGGTCTGGAACACCGACCAGGGTTACGACGCCACCATGCGCGCGTTCGAGCTGAGTCTGTCGAAGCTAGGCCTTGACTACGTTGACCTCTATCTCATCCACTGGCCGACGCCTGGACGCGATCTCTACGCCGACACATGGCGCGCGTTGGTCGATCTCCGCGCTGACGGGCGCGCCGCGTCCATTGGCGTGTCCAATTTCCACGAGGCCCACATCCGCCGGGTCGTGGCGGAGACCGGCGAGGTTCCTGCCATCAACCAAGTCGAGCTCCACCCGTGGCTCCCCCAACGCGAGGTCCGCGCAGTCGATGCCGAGTTCGGGATCCTCACCGAGGGATGGAGTCCGCTCGGTTCGGGCCGGCTCATCGACGATCCGATCCTGCAGGGCATCGCAGATCGCCACGGGGTCACCACCGCGCAGGTCATGATCCGCTGGCAGATCCAGTTGGGCAACGTGGTCCTGCCGAAGTCCGTGACACCCGACCGGATCCGCAGCAACATCGACGTTTTTGGGTTCACCCTCGATGGCGAGGATCTCGCGCTGATCGACTCACTAGCCAGCGGTCAGCGGACCGGTCCCGATCCCGACGTTTTCAACGAGGCCTAGGCCCTACGGGGTGGCGGTTCGGGCGTCCAGGTTCTCCTGGGGGACCAAATCCCCGGCCGCCTCACACTGAGCCTCGATGCGCTGCGACGACTTGTCGATGCGCTCGGTCTGCGCGGCGTTGATGCCGTCGGTCCCCTGCTTGGTCTTCGCCTTGTCCAGGTTGGCCTGAATCCGCACGGCATTGTCGAGCGCCTTCTGGGTGAGATCTCCCGCGGCGACCGAGGCCTCCATGTCCGACACCATCCCGTCGGCCAAGGCCCGGTACTCGCGGAGCAGCTCGCGCTTCTGCTTCTTGGTGAGGTCTTCCGTGCCCGCGGCGACCGTGCTACGCACAAGGTCGAACTCGTAATACGCACCGCAACCGTCGATAAGGATGATCTCCTCCTCGACGGTCACCTCCTCCGTCGCGGTCACACTGGGCGTCGGGGCGGCCGTCACCGGGGCAGGTTCCGGCTCCGAGGAACATGCGGCGATCCCGGCTGCGAACAGGCCGACCACCATCGGAAGCGCGATTCTTTGGATCCTCATCCGGCCTCCCAGCGTTTCCCAGCATGCTAACCGCATTCCACGGCGCGTGGGGCGGAACGCACCGGAGTGCACTCCGCCCCGTCCGGCTAGCTGCAGCCCGAGGTGCTTCCGCACCCCTCGCAGACGTAGCAGCTGCCCGCCGGGCGCATCTTGATCCCGCAGGTCATGCACAGCGGGGCATCGGACGCGGTACCGGTGATCTCCTCGAGCAACTCTGCACTCGAGTGCGCGGTGCTGACCCGGGGGGACTCTCCCGCCACGGCCGGCGTCTCCACCTCCACCTCGAGGTCGGCCGCCGGGGACTGGGTGTACGACGCAGCCACGGTTGCAGCACGCTCGTCGGCGGTGAAGATGCCCAACGCCTCACGCTTGTCATACGGCAGGTAGTCCAAAGCCAGCCTGCGGAAGATGTAGTCCATGATCGACTGCGACATCCGGATATCCGGGTCATCCGTCAAGCCGGCCGGCTCGAATCGCATGTTCACGAACTTCGACACGAAGGCCTCCAACGGCACGCCGTACTGGAGCGCGATGCTCACCGCGATGGAGAAGGCATCCATGACCCCCGCCAACGTGGATCCCTGCTTGCCCAACTTCAGGAAGACCTCGCCGAGCTCGCCGTCTTCGTAGGAACCGGCGGTCAGATACCCCTCGGCTCCCGCTACCGCGAACGAGGTGGTGCGGCTCGGACGTGATTTCGGCAGTCGCCGGCGGATCGGCTGACCCGTCGCGAGGGCCTCGGCCACGGCCTCGACCGTCTCGTCCACCTTCTTGGCCTTGGCGTCCGACAGTGGCTGACCGACCTTGCAGTTGTCGCGGTAGATGGCGAGCGCCTTGATGCCGAGCTTCCATCCCTGGAAGTAGATCTCCTCGACTTCCTCAACCGTCGCCGTTTCGGGCATGTTGACGGTCTTGGAGATCGCACCCGAGATGAACGGCTGGACGGCCGCCATCATCCGGACGTGCCCCATCGGCGTGATCGCGCGCGCGCCCATGGCCGTGTCGAAGACGGCATAGTGCTCCGGCTTGAGTCCGGGGGCATCGATCACGTGTCCGTTCTCCGAGATGTACTCGACGATCGCCTCGACGGTCTCCTCGGTGTACCCGAGCTTGCGCAGGGCCCGCGGAATCGTCTGGTTAACGATCTGCATGGAGCCACCACCGACCAACTTCTTGAACTTCACCAGGGAGAAATCGGGTTCGATACCCGTCGTATCGCAATCCATCATGAAACCGATGGTTCCGGTGGGTGCCAAGACCGATGCCTGTGCGTTACGCCAGCCGTTCTTCTCGCCGATCGCGAGGCACTCTTGCCAGTTCTTGATCGCGATCTTCATGACATCGCCGTCCAGGGAGGAGACGGAGCGGACGTTGTCATTGGCGGAGGCGTGCTTGCGCATCACCCGCTTGTGGGCATCTGCATTGCGCGCATACCCGTCGTAGGGACCCACGATGCCCGCGAGCTCCGCGCTGCGCTTGTAGGCCGTCCCCGTCATGAGCGACGTGATGGCGGCGGCGAAGGATCGACCTGCATCGGAGTCGTACGGGATTCCCGTGGCCATGAGCAGCGCTCCGAGATTCGCGTACCCGATGCCGAGCTGGCGGTAGCGCCGGGTGGTGTCCCCAATCGCCTCCGTGGGGAAATCCGCGAAGGAGATGGAGATGTCCATCGCGGTGATGACGAACTCCACAGCCTTGGCGAATCTCTCCGCGTCGAAGGTGTCGTCCTCCTTGAGGAACGTGAGCAGGTTCAAGCTGGCGAGGTTGCAACTGGAGTTGTCCAGGCTCATGTACTCCGAGCACGGGTTCGACGCATTGATCCTGCCCGTCTCGGGATTCGTGTGCCAGTCGTTGATGGTGTCGTCGTACTGAATGCCGGGATCGGCACATGCCCACGCCGCCTCGCACATCGTGCGGAACAGTGTCGTGGCATCGAGAGTCTCGACCACGTGACCATCGGTCCGTGCGGTGAGGTCGAAGGTGCCTCCGGACTCCACGGCGCGCATGAACTCGTCGGAGACGCGCACCGAGTTGTTCGCATTCTGGTACTGGACCGAGCTGATGTCCTTGCCTCCAAGGTCCATGTCGTACCCGGCGTCGCGGAGAACACGGATCTTGTCCTCCTCGCGAACCTTGGTCTCGATGAACTCCTCGATATCGGGGTGACTGACGTCCAGGACCACCATCTTCGCCGCACGCCGCGTCGCTCCCCCCGACTTGATCGTCCCCGCGGATGCGTCCGCGCCCCGCATGAACGACACCGGGCCCGAGGCCGTGCCCCCCGATGACCGGAGCAACTCGCGGCTCGAGCGGATGCGAGAGAGGTTGAGGCCCGCACCCGAGCCCCCCTTGAAGATGATCCCCTCCTCCTTATACCAGTTGAGGATGGATTCCATCGTGTCCTCGACGGACAGGATGAAGCACGCGCTGACCTGCTGCGGGGCCGTAGTGCCCACGTTGAACCAGACGGGAGAGTTAAAGCTGAACACCTGATGCAAGAGCATGTAGGTGAGCTCATGCTCGAAGATCTGCGCATCCTCGTCGGTGCGGAAGTACCCGTTCTCCCTGCCGGCCTTTACGTACGTGAGCACGACGCGGTCGATCAACTGCTTGAGGCTCCATTCGCGCTGCTCCGTGTCGAGTGCGCCGCGGAAGTATTTCGTCGTCACGATCGTCGACGCGTTGACACTCCAGAAGTCGGGGAACTCGACACCCTTCTGCTCGAACACGGTCTCGCCCGTCTTCCAATTCGTCTGCACGACATCGCGTCGCTCCCACACGACCTCGTCGTAGGGGTGCACCCCGGGAGTGGTGTACAGACGTTCCACGACGAGCCCCGGGTTGTGCAGGGTGTTGTGAACGAATACCGGGTTGGTCATCGTGTGCGACATGTCGTGCCCTTCTTCTGGTGTGCGTCGTGTGTGCTGATACGGAAACTCATGTGGCCGACCCAGTCTGGGACGTGGGGCTGACAAGCTCAGGCTCGGTTCCGAGGGGGTCCCCCTCGGCGCGCAGGAGCGCGATCTCAGCCTCGAAGTCCTCGAGCGAATCGAAGGATCGATAGACCGATGCGAACCGGAGGTAGGCGACCTCGTCCAACTCCCGGAGGGGCCCGAGGATCGCGAGACCGACCTCCAGGCTGGGCACCTCGGAGTTACCCGAGGCACGCACGGCGTCCTCGACCCGTTGGGCGAGGACAGCCAGGTCGTCCTCGGACACCGGTCGGCCCTGGCACGCCTTGCGCACGCCGGAGAGCACCTTCGCGCGCGAGAAGGGCTCGATGACCCCGTTGCGCTTGGCGACAGTGAGGGATGTGGTCTCCGACGTCGTGAACCTGCGGCCGCAGTCGATGCACTCGCGGCGACGTCGGATGGACGCGCCCTCCTCGGCCGTCCGGGAGTCCACGACGCGTGAGTCGTCGCACTTGCAGAACGGGCACCTCACGGTCTGTCCCTCCCTTCACTCTCGTCACACCATCACCGACACTCACGGGCGTTCATGCGGACTGGGGAGATCCTGTGGAACACCTGTGGACGAGCTACCACAACCTATTGAGGTTCCGTACGGTTGCGGACACTACATCTTGGGGTCGGAAACATACGGCTCCCGGGACCCCCTGCGCAAGTAGCCCGCCCGGCGTGTCGCGCTATCCGCCGACCCGGTTCACCGTGTCCACGAGGCGCGCCGCGAAAGCCCGCCTCCCCTCGGCGTCGTAGTGCAGGCCGTCCCGGAAGCGCACGCCCACCGCCTCCGCGTAGGCACCCCAGCGCACTCGATGGACGTTGGGATAGCGACGATCCATGTCCCCGATCCGCCGATTGATCCAGCGCTGCTTGTCCTTGGTGAAGCGATCTGCACCGCTCGCGTACGTGTCGACCCAGATCACCGTTCGCTTCCCGAGGGATCGCACCACGCGTTCCATGCGCGCTCTCGTCACGTCGCGCGCGATCCAGCGCATGTCATTGGTTCCGACCGCGATCACCACGATGTCTGGTAGCTGGTCGATCTCCTTGGCACGAGCGATCTGGGCCAGCGCCCAATCGAGTCTCTTCCCGCCGAAACAGCGGATGGTGGGGGTCCACCCGGAGTCCCGCAGTCCTCGCTGGATCGACGCGGCCGATTCGCGCACGAGGGAGTCGCCGATGACCAGGACGCGACGCCCGAGTCCAGGCGACCCGCTCGCCAGGCGCTCCGGCCATATGGGCGCGCTGCAGGCCCGTGGATCCCCGCCAGTACTCCACCCCGGGTCCCGTTCGGCGGAAGCACCCGGTGCCAGGGCTACTACGGCTGCGAGAACGAGGCCGAGGGCGACAGGCCGGAGCATCCCGGAAGTATCACCCAGGGACGACGAGGGCACGTCCGGCACCCACGGACGCCGAGCCCATGCCGTTGAGGTCCATGATCCGCGCCACGGTCTCACGCGGGTCCGCTCCGGGGGCGACGTCGTGAGCGATGGACCAGAGGGTCTCCCCGGGGCGAACGACGTGGACACCTGTGGCGGTCCCGCCGGGCTCCGAGGTGGCCACGGCCCCTTGGCCTGTCGCCGTCACCACCCCGGCCGTAAGGGCCAAAGTAAGGAGCGTCAGGCACAGACGGCCTCGACGGGTGAGCCGAACGCCGCGTGCGCCGGGGGTGCTAGCTGACTTCTGCTTCATGGGGAAGATCCTTTCGAACAGCTGTTCGATCGAACGTATGTGCGATTTATAGCACGCTCGGGGCCCCGACACGCCCATCATCGAACATATGTTTGATTTCGGCGTGTCGCCGTTCTAGCCTGGGTTCCTCACCCAGGGAGGATCCATGGCTCAGCGCATCAGGCGTCCCGCCCCCGAGACCAACGTCCGCGAACTGCCGGACGGTCCGGCCGATGAGGCTGGCCTCACCCTGCGCCAACACGCCATCCTCGAGGCGATCCGATCCAGCATCGAGGAGCGCGGATACCCGCCCAGCGTGCGCGAGATCGCGGAGGGTGTCGGGCTGACCTCGTCCTCGTCGGTGGCCTATCAACTGGCCACTCTGGAGAAGCTGGGCCACCTCCGCCGGGACCCCAATCGGCCTCGCGCGCTTGTCGTCGCCGACCAGGGAGAGCCCACGGTCACGTCCCCGCGGGCCGTCGAGCCCTTCGCGGACACCGTCGAGGTCCCGCTCCTCGGGCGGATCGCCGCCGGCGGACCCCTCCTGGCCGAGCAGTCGGTGGAGGCGAGCTTCGCCCTCCCCCGCGACCTGGTCGGACATGGCGAGCTGTTCATGCTGAAGGTGGTCGGAGACTCGATGATCGACGCGGCTATCTGTGACGGCGATTGGGTCGTCGTACGGCAGCAACCCACAGCGCTCAACGGGGACATCGTCGCCGCCCTCCTGGGCGACGAGGCCACGGTCAAGACCTACAAGGAACGCGATGGCCACGTGTGGCTCATGCCGCATAACCCCGCCTACGCGCCGATCCTGGGTGATGAGGCGCGCATCCTGGGGAAGGTCGTATCGGTACTGCGGTCGCTCTAGTCAGCCAACCGGCGCAACGCCGAGAGAACGACCTCGCGGTCACTCGTCGGCCAGAGAGGCGGCATAGCCGCGCGGATCGCCGTCGCGTAGCGAGCGGACGACATGCGCGAGTCCAGGAGCGCGACGACGCCGCGATCGTCCCCCGAACGGATCAGGCGTCCCGCCCCCTGCGCCAGGAGTAATCCAGCGCGCGCGACGCTGACCTCCATGAACCCGGACCGTCCCCGTGCCTCGGCGCGCTCCGCGCGTGCCGAGGTAATGGGGTCGTCGGGCCGGGGGAAGGGGATCCGGTCGATCACGACGAGGATGCACGCACGTCCCGGGACATCGATCCCCTGCCAGAGCGACACCGTCCCGAGCAGGACACTGCACTCGTCCGATGCAAATGCCGCGATCACTCGCGCTGGCGATTCACCACGCTGCTGCACATGGACGGTCAGATTCGGTGATCGGACACGTAGGTACTCCGCGGCGCGCTCGACTCCGCGCCAGCTCGAGAAGAGCCCGAGGGTGCGGCCACCGGCAGCCTCGATGAGATCGGCCATCTCGTCCAAGGCCTCCATCGAGATTCCGTCACGGTCGGGAGCAGGAAGATGTGCTGCGGTGTAGAGGATGCCCTGACGCGCGAAGTCGAAGGGGCTCCCCACATCGACCACCGTCGTCGCCTCATCCAGTCCCAGCGAGGCGATCACGGTTTCCGGTCCGCCCGAGGTGAGCAGCGTCGCACTGGTCGCGATCACCGTGGGCGGCATTGCTCCTCGCAGAACAGCCCCGACGTCCAGTGGCGCCACGTGCACGACAGACCGATCGTTTCCGTGGTCGAACCAGACGACGTCATCGGGTCCCGCCGTCAGGATCCGTGCCGCGGCTGCATGAAACTCCTCCACTGCGGCGCGCAGCCGAGCTGTGGATCCCGCGTCGGACTCCCCCGTCGGCGCGAGAGCAGGCAAGATCCCGTGACCGGCATCCCTCAGCAAGGTGAGCGCGAGGAGGAGCTCCTCCGACAGGGCGCGCACACGGCCAGGCTCCATGGTTTCCAGAGCCGCATCGACCGCAGCGAGGGCATCCTCGGCACGATCCCGGAGGTCTGACTCGATCCGTCCAGCGACCCGAGCGAGGGTCCGACGCACATCGGTCGTGTCCAACTCGACGGAGATGGCCGACGTCACCCGGTCGACGAACTCGTGTGCCTCGTCCAGGATCAAGATGTCGTGCTCGGGGAGGATCGGCATATCGCTCGAGGCATGTAGTGCCACCAGTGCGTGGTTCGTGATGACGATGTCAGCCCCTAGGGCCTCCAGTCTGCGCGTTGCCGAGAAGCACTCCTGGCCGAAGGAACAGCGCGCTTCTCCTATGCACTCCCTACTGCTGACCGAGAGCGAGCGCCAGACGCGCGTATCGAGCTCTCCCGGGTAGTCATCGCGATCCCCGGTGGTGGTCTCCTCGATCCACGCTCGGACCTCGCGGACCTGCTCGGCCAAGCGACCAGTCTCGACCTCGAAGAGGCCATCGTCCTCCGGCGCATCCACCCGCACCCGGTTGAGGCAGACGTAGTTCTGCCGACCCTTGAGCACGGCGGTGCTCACTGAATCCGCGGCATCGAGGGCCTCCAACACACGCGGTAGATCCCGCTCGGACAGTTGACGCTGGAGCCCGAGGGTCGCCGTCGCAATCACGACCCGAAGGCCGGAATCACGCGCCGCGAGAACGGAGGGGACCAGGTAGGCAAGCGACTTACCCGTGCCCGTCCCTGCCTGCACCGCCACCGACGCCCCCGTGTCGATCGCTGTTGCGATGCAGCGCGTCATCTCCTCCTGTCCGGTTCGTGACTCACCCCCCAGGGCTGCGACCGCGACACGCAGGGCTGCGACCGCCTCATCCACGGCTGGCGCCTCGCAAGGCAGCTACCAGGTCCTCAGGCGCCTCGCCCACGACGTGCGTCCCGTTCTCGCGGTACTCGACGGCGTCCACACGACCCCACCGATGCATCTGCGAGATCAAGTCCCCTCGGTCGAAGGGGACCACGAGATCCACCCGCGACCACGGGCGTGGGAGGGCCCCCTCGATCGCTGCCTCGAGAGCTGGGACCCCCTGTCCCGAAACGACGGAGACGAGGACGGCGCCGGGTTCCCGACGGAGAAGTTCTGCAACCGTCTCGGGGTCGGCGATATCCGCCTTATTCACGACGAGCAACTCCGGTGTGTCAGCCGCGTCCAACTCCGCCAGGACCCCGCGCACCGCGGCGATCTGCTCCCACGGCGCTTCGTCCGCTCCGTCGACCACATGCACGATCAAGTCGGCCTCGCGCACCTCCTCGAGTGTGGACTTGAACGCCTCGACGAGGTCGTGCGGGAGGTGGCGGATGAATCCCACGGTGTCGCTCAGCGTGTACTCGCGGCCTTGGGACGTCCTCGCCCGCCGGACCGTCGGCTCGAGCGTCGCGAAAAGCGCGTTCTGGACCATGACCCCTGCGCCGGTCAACGCATTCAGCAGACTGGATTTGCCCGCGTTCGTGTAGCCCGCGATGGCAACTGCGGGCAGTCGCGACCTCGCGCGTGCGGCGCGCTGCGTGCGACGGGACTTCTCCATCTCTCGGAGGGTCGAGCGCAGCTTGGACATCTGATCGCGAATCCGTCGCCGATCCGTCTCGATCTTCGTTTCGCCGGGTCCGCGTGTTCCCACGCCACCCGACGCGCCTCCTGCTCGTCCACCGGCCTGGCGTGACAACGACTCGCCCCAACCACGCAGGCGCGGAAGGAGGTACTGCATCTGGGCCAGTGACACCTGCGCCTTGCCTTCGCGGCTTCGCGCGTGCTGGGCAAAAATGTCCAGGATCAGCCAGGTGCGGTCCACCACCTTGACTTTCACGATGTCCTCGAGCTGTCGCAACTGTCCGGGGCTCAATTCGCCGTCGCAGACAACAGTGTCGGCAGACCATGCCAGGACGAGATCGCGTAACTCGCGGGCCTTGCCCGACCCCAGGTAGGTCGCCGGATCGGGGGAATCTCGCCTTTGGATGACTCCGCCTACGACGGCGGAACCGGCGGTCTCGGCGAGTGCCGCGAGCTCGCGCATGGCCCGCTCGGCCTGGTCGAGGGACCCTTCGGTCCACACGCCGGCGAGCACGACCCGCTCCAACCGCACCTGGCGGTACTCGACCTCACGGACGTCCTCGATCTCGGTGGACAGCCCCGACACGCGCCGGAGTGCCTGACGGTCCTCGAGGTCGAATTCACCCGTGCTCACGGAAGGGTCACGTGCCCCTCGGCGACGAGGACCGCCGGTCCGTTCAGATGGATACGCCCATCTCGAGGAAAATCGACGCGCAGTTCACCGCCCCGAACCCCCACTCGCCACGAATCGCATCCCGGCTCCCAGGAATCCCGCGCCACCCACGCCGCTGCGCAGGCACCTGTTCCGCAGGAGAGGGTCTCTCCGACCCCTCGCTCGTACACGCGCATGGCGATGCTCCCGGGCCCCCGTCGGGAGACGAACTCGACATTGGCCCCGCTGGGGAATACTCCCGACGGGGTGACCACAGGAGCCTCGAGAGAGTCGCCCAGAGACTGCAGGTCGACGTCGAGGATCACCGCATGGGGATTGGGCACGTCGACTCCGCGCGCCCGCCAGGTCCTGTCACCTAGGCCCACCGTGATCTCGTCGGGACGGGGTCGGACAGGACCGGTGAGTACCGCCGTGAGTGAACCGTCGGATTCCGAGCGCATCGCCACGCACCCGGATCGAGTTCCTACCAGGAACTCTTCGGCGGACACCAACCCGCTGTCCAACACGTATCGGGCGAACACGCGGATCCCGTTCCCACACATCTCCGCGACGGAGCCATCGGCGTTTCGGTAGTCCATGAATAGATCAGCGGCGGGGCAGTGCTGGCTGGCCACCTCGTAGTTCGCCGTCCGAACGACGCGGAGCACACCATCCGCGCCCACTCCGCTCCGCCGATCACAAAGCCACGCCACCTGGGCGGGCGACGGATCCCACGTCCCTTCCAGGTCCGGGATCACGATGAAGTCATTGAGCGTGCCGTGTCCCTTGACGAAGGGGAGGCGCAGGGTCACCCACTCAGCCTAATTGCGTCACGAGCGCGTTGATACGCGTCATCCAGCGCCGGGAGGACGTGACTCCATGACTGCGCGACGGGAGTCTCAGCATTGTGGGAAGCGATCATGGAGCGCATGTCACCGTCGCCTGCGATCGCCATGATCGAGCGTGCCAGACATGCGTCATCCCGCGCCAGGACGCCTTCGATTCCCGAGCGGATGAAATCGGCCGTTCCGGAACCCCGGAGCGCGATGACAGGAAGGCCGCACGCACGTGCCTCCAACGCAGCGATTCCGAATGATTCGCGGCGGCTCGCCTGGACGAACGCATCAGATCGAGTGAAGAGGCTGCGGATCTCCTCCGGTGCGAGCCGACCTAGGAATGCGATGGATCCCTCACGCCCCCACGAGCGCACGCGCCTCTCCATACGGGACCGATCGGGCCCGTCACCCACGATGTCGAGATGCATCGCCGAGTTCCCTGAGGCGGCGGCGAACGCCCGGATCAGCGCACCCGTGCGCTTACGCGGCGCAAGCCGCTGGACAGCGACGAAGCGGATGCCCTCGTGAGGTTCATGCGGGAGGGGACGCCACACGCCGGTATCGATCCCATTGGGAATGACCTCCACCTGCGTGCGCACGGAGCGCTCGACGAGCCGCGCTGCCATGGAACTCACCGCGGTGAGAATCGTCGGCGGGGCAACCCATGCCCGTCCTCCCCACGCGGCAAGCGCACGCATGCCGGGACTCCAGATACTGTGGACGCTCACGACGCGCGGGAGGCCCAGCGTGCGGATAGCTCTCAGTGCGCCCCAGGCGAAGGGTGAGACCTCGCCGACGTGGACGTGGACGACATCCGGATCGACGCGTCGGAGCTCCTCCGAAATGCGTGCACGTGCTCGGAGGTGAATGGGCAGCCCACCCGGGATGTTCATCGTGATCCGCTCGATGGACACCCCGGCGTCATCATCATGACCCCGAGGGACCCCCTCGCCACGCGTGGCCGTCACCACCGACACCTCGTCGCCTCGCGCACGCTGCTGTGTCGCCAAGGCCCGAACCTGGGTCTCCATCCCTCCGGTCCGGGGTGCGTAACAGTCGCTCACGTGGACGATCCGCACGGGATGACCGTACGCCACGGCACAGCCCTCCTACAGAATGTGCGGATGCGGCCCCGGACTCTCGTGTTCGTTCATGCCCATCCCGACGACGAAGCGCTTCTCACGGCAGGCACCATGGCGCGCGCCGCTGCGGAGGGCCATCGCGTGGTTCTCATCATGGCGACGGATGGCGGCGCGGGTCTGACCGACGCTCACTTTGGTGCCGATCTCGCCGGGCACCGCGCCCAGGAGTTGGAACGATCCGCGGAGCACTTGGGTGTGGCTCGCATCGTGCATCTCGGGTACCCCGACTCGGGACTCTCCGGCGATGCACCCGGTGGGTTCGTCTCCACCGGCTGCTTCACGATAGGGCGAGCAATAGCGAAGGTCCTCGACGACGAGAACGCCGATGTGGTTGTGGGGTATGACTCCAGCGGGGGCTACGGACATCCCGATCACGTGCACGTGCACCGAGCAACACGGACCGCTATGCAGGTGGCGACACGGACTCCGATCCTCTTCGAGGCGACCCTGCCGCGGGAGCCCATCCGAAACGCCGTACGTCTCGCATCTCGGGCACGACTCACACCCGAGGAGTTCGATCCCCGTGAATTCGACGCAGCGTGGACCCCTCGGGAGTCCATCACCCACCGAGTGGACGTCCGCGATCACGTTCCCGCCAAAATCGCTGCCCTCCGCGCTCACGCCTCCCAGGCGGTGAGCGATTCCGGTCCGCGGACACTCGCAGTCCTGGGTCGGCTCCCCCTGTTCGCCGCTCGTCTCCTCCTCGGCACGGAGTACTACGTGCGCGTCGCCCAGACCGATACGTCCTCCACGAGCGAAGGCTCGTTGAACTCAACCCAGTAGGTGCGGAGGTCTCCCGCGAACCATCGCTGCTGACGCCGTGCGAAACGCCGGGTATCGGCGATCGTCTGATCGCGCGCCTCGCCCTCGCTGATCTCGCCCGCCAGGTGCGCCAATATCGGGCCGTATCCGAGGGCTGCGCGCGCGGTGGGCGCATCTGCGAGCCCTTCATCTCGGAGCTTGCGCACCTCCTCCACGAAACCACGCCTCCACATCTGATCGACGCGCTCCTCGATGCGTGCATCGAGCGAGGGACGATCAATCGCGATACCGACCCGAGTCGTCACATAGCGATCCTCGGGTGTCGGCAGGCGTGCGTTGAATGGTTTCCCAGTGATCGCATTCACCTCGAGAGCGCGCACGATACGACGACCATTGGTCGGGGCGATCGCCGCGGCCGCTGATGGATCCACCCGCTGGAGCTCGGCGTGGAGTGCGAGAGAACCCTCGTCCGCCAGTCGCTCCTCCAAGACCGCTCGCACATCGGGGTCCGTTCCTGGCGGCTCCAGGGTCTCGAGGACGGCCCGCACATAGAGTCCACTTCCCCCCACGGCTATGGGAAGGCGTCCTCGGCTCCATACGTCTTCGATCGCAGCTCGCGCAGCATCGCGGAACTCCACGATCGTGAGCGCATGGCTGATCGGCCACACGTCGAACATGTGGTGTGGGACTCCTCCCCGCTCCTCCGCATCCGGAGTTGCTGTCCCGATGTTCATGCCCTGATACGCCTGCATCGAGTCGAGGCTGATCACCTCGCCATCCACTCTCCGAGCGACTTCGATAGCGGTCCGTGTCTTGCCGGCGGCGGTCGGTCCGAGAATCGCCAGGACGCGGGGGGTCATGTGCGGACGGAGGGCATGCCCAGCAGCACGCCCGTTGCCTCCGCCATGCCCGTCCGTCGACGCACCCCGATCCACTCATCGGCGATCAGATGGTGCGGGGCGCCGTAGGTCACCCGGGCGCTGACGAGGTCTCCGGGCATCGGTGCAGGCACACCATCCGGGATCCGGACATGGACCAAACGGTTGTCCTCGGCTCGACCCGAGATGCGTGCCGAGTGCTCGTCCTTGCGACCCCGCTGGGACGCCACCAGGACCTGCACCTCGGTGCCCACCAGTGCCCGGTTTTCCTCCCAAGCGATCGCGTCGACCGTCTCCACCAGACGGTGGTAGCGATCCGTGACCACGGCGGGGGCGGTCTGATCGGGGAGCTCGGCCGCGGGGGTCCCTGGACGCTTGGAATATTGGAAGGTGAAGGCGCTGGAGAAACGTGCGCGGCGGACGACCTCGAGGGTGTCCTGGAAATCCTCCTCGGTCTCCCCGGGGAATCCCACGATGATGTCGGTCGTGATCGCGGCATCCGGAATGGCAGCACGAACGCGTTCGACGATGCCGAGGAACCTCTCGGCTCGATACGACCTGCGCATGGCCCGCAGGACCCGGTCGGAGCCGGACTGCAGCGGCATGTGGAGGGCGGGCATCACATTCGGGGTCTCCGCCATAGCCCGGATCACATCGTCGGTGAAGTCCCGCGGGTGGGGACTCGTGAACCGGACGCGCTCGAGACCGTCAATATCCCCACAGGACCGCAGGAGCTGCGCGAACGCCGACGGATCCCCGAACTCGACCCCGTAGGCGTTGACGTTCTGCCCCAGCAACGTCACCTCGACGACACCGTCGGCCACCAAGGCTTCGATTTCGGCGAGGATGTCACCGGGCCGGCGGTCCCGCTCGGTGCCACGGAGCGACGGCACGATGCAGAACGTGCACGTGTTGTTGCATCCGACACTGATGGCCACCCACGCCGAGTGCGCCGAGTCGCGACGTCCAGGGAGCGTGGACGGGAAGACCTCCAGTGATTCCAGGATCTCCACCTGCGCCTCCCGGGCGAACCGCGCGCGCTCGAGCAGCACGGGGAGGGAGGCAAGGTTGTGGGTGCCGAACACCACATCGACCCAAGGAGCCCGTTCGAGGATCGCGCCACGGTCCTTCTGCGCGAGACACCCACCGACGGCGATCTGGAGACCTGGGTGGGACTCCTTGACGGGCACGAGATGCGAGAGGTTCCCGTACAGGCGATTGTCGGCGTTCTCACGCACCGCGCAGGTGTTGAAGACGATCACGTCGGCGACAGAGCCGTCCGGAGCTGGGCGGTAGCCCGATGCCTCGAGGAGACCCGAGACCCTTTCGGAGTCGTGCACGTTCATCTGACAGCCGAAGGTCCGCACCTCATAGGTGCGCGATTCCGGTGTCTGCGCATCGACCGCCATGGATACCTCCTCGTTCACGCGATTGTAGGCAAGCGAGGGAAATCACTTGACGCGACGACGTCCGTCGACGATCGTGCATCATCGACCGATAGAGGAGTGGGCATGGGACTGTTCAAGAAGCTCAAGCAGGGAATGGGGATTGGAACGGTCTCCTTCGACCTGGAGTTCCCAGCCCAGGTGCCCGCTGCCTCAGGGGTCCTCGAGGGAACGATCGTTCTCACCGCCAAGAGCGACCAGCAGATCAATGACGTCGAGGTCAAGCTGGAGCGTGAACAGACCTGGGAAGTGCGTGTCGAGACGTTCAACACGAGCACCAACCAGTCCGACGTCCGCTGGGAGACTCGAACCCAGTCGACAACCATTGCGGAGTGGAAGGACACGACGCGGTTCACCCTGGCCGAGGGCGAGACGAGGCGCATCCCCTTCCGGCTGGCGTTCCCACCCATGGAGAACCCTTACGGGAGCGCGGAGGACGTCCTCTGGGATTTCGTCTCACACTCGCTTCTCTATGGAACTGGGTGGCGTGACGCGCGCATCGATTTCAAGGTCATCGGGGACGCGGACATCGAGGATGCCGCATTCGACAAGGGCGATGAGCGCATCATCGTCCTCATGTGACGTCTCGTCAGACTGGGACCTTCTCCGGCTCGTCGTCGACGACCTCGTCCTCACCTGGCTCGATCTGCACCGTGGGCAGAATGCGTCCGAGCCATGCCGGCAGCCACCAATTGGCCTTGCCGAGGATCGACATCACGCTGGGCACAAGGACTAGGCGGACGACGAATGCGTCGACAAGTACGGCGGACGCAAGGGCCACCCCGAAGAGCTTGATCGTCGCGTTCGTACTCGGCACGAATGCGAGGAACACACTCGACATGATCGCCGCCGCGATTACGACGACGCGACCAGACCCTGCCAGACCGCGACGCACGCTCGCCAGGTTGTCACCGGTACGAGCCCACTCCTCCTGCATACGTGACACGAGGAAGACCTGGTAGTCCATCGAGAGTCCGAAAAGGATCGCGAAGACCATGATGGGTACGAAGGGGAAGATCGGTCCGGTCCCCGGTACACCGAGGAGATCCGCGAACCATCCCCATTGGAAGACAGCGACCGTGATGCCCATCGCAGCGGCAAGGCTGAGGAGGGATGTCAGCGCGCCCGTGAGCGGGACGACGATCGAGCGGAAGAGGATCACCAGCGCGATGAACCCAAGTCCCACGACCACTGCCAGGAACAGTGGAAGCGCGTCGCTGAGAACCGTGGTGAAGTCCTGGGTGATCGCCTGGCTTCCTCCCACGTAGAGCTGCGCCCCCGTGGCCGATTCGATCTGCGGGTTCACCTCGGAACGAAGACGATCCAGAAGGTCGGAGGTCGCCTCATCCTGCGGCGCGGACGCGGGATAGACCGCGATGGCCTGGATGGCCGAAGGAGGTGACCCTGGACCCGCAGCCGCCAACTTCCCGAGGATCGGCAGGGTCTCGAGGGAGGGCGACGTCCCGGCAACTCCTTCCGCCTGGGTGAGCCCGGCGACGATCGTCCCGAAAGCTTGCGGATCGGAGACGCCTTCGAGGTCGGCCACCACCAGGAACGGACCGTTGGATCCGGGTCCGAACCCTTCCGAGCGCAGGTCATAGGCGATGCGGGCGAGAGAGTCTTCGGGCTTGCCCGAGTCATCGGCGAATCCCTGGCGCAGGCTCAGAGCGGGAATCGCGAGGATCACGACGAAGCCGAGCGCAAGCAGCGACGTCAGCCACGGGAAGCGCTGCAGGCCACGTCCGTAGTGGGCCCACGCGCGTCCCTCCGCTCGTCCGGTCCCCGGCCGCTTCCCCCACGGAAGCCGCAGGGCCAGAGCCTTCGTACCCAGGAGACTCAGGAGCGCAGGAAGCATCCACACCGCGGCCAGCATCACCATGATCACGGTCATGGCGGCGCCGATGGCCAGCCCGGTGAAGAAGTTGATGCGCAGAATGAGCAAACCCAGCAATCCGATGATCACCGCGGAACCCGCGAAGACGACCGCACGGCCGGCCGTCTGCACGGCCTCCACCGCGGCCGATTTGGCGTCGTGCCCGACGAGAAGAGCTTGGCGGAACCGGTTCATCACGAAGAGCGCGTAGTCGATGCCCACGCCGAGGCCGATCATCGCCGCCAGCGTCGGTGCGAAGGTGGCGACGTCGAGGAAGTTCGCGGCGAAGGCAACGAACATCAGGCCAGCGAAGAGACCGACGAGGGCGGTGACGATCGGAAGGCCGGCGGCGACGATGGATCCGAATGCGATCAGGAGGATGACGATTGCCACCGCGATGCCGATTCCCTCGCTGCTCGGCGGCTGCTGCCCGGCGAACTCCAGCAACTGACCCTGCACGCCGATCGACAGCGTCTCACTCTGCGCGGCCTGGACGGCATCGAGGATGATCTTCGCGTCCGCGGCGGTGACGACGGGGCTCCCCTCGGCATCGAGTCCGAAGTTGATCGACGCGTACGCCACGGTGCCATCCGGACTGATGGGTGAGAAGGAGCCAGCGAGGATCTGCAACTCCTCCGGGCTCAACAGCGAGGCCGCCGTCGCTGGATCGATGCCGCCGCCCGTGGCACATTCACGCCCCAGCCCCGATCCCCGAGGATCGAATGGGTTGGTCACACAGGTCACGCTGGGCAGGGCTGCCACTTCCTCGAGCAGCGGCAGAACGCTGCCGGCCACGGCGCCATCCACCGCGGAGCCAGACGCCGGTGACCACACGATCGTGGCCCCACCGTCCACGCCACCGAGGTCGGTTCCGCTTTCGACGAGAAGATCTGTGGCGATCTTGGATTCGGTGTCGGGGAGGTCGAACGAATCGTTGTAGGAGCCCGCGAGCCCGATGCCCAGGCCGGCGAAAACCCCCAGGGTCACCACCCAGGCGATGAGTGCGAAGACGGGACGGCGGACCGCCCATGCGGAGAGGCCAGGCATTGTGCTCCTTCGAGTGAGGTCCAACCGTAACAAGTCGCCAGCTCAGGGGCACACTCAGTGAATGCCGTACACGCGGCGTGTACCCGTCGGAGGGCCGCCGAACCCACATGCGCGTGACACGAGTCACACGGATGAATCGCCGTGACCGTCCATGACCTCGGTGATGACCGACGTCGCCACACCCACGGAATATCCACGTCGCATGAGGTACCCGAGAAGACGCCGACGCTCCGCAACCGTGTCGGTACCGCGGCTACGCAGCGTGCGACGCAGAGCCAACTCCCGTGCGCGATCACGCTCGTCGTCCGCACTCACGGTCGCGAGAGCACCCTCGACGAGATCGGTGTCTACGCCTCGGTCCCGCAACTCTCGCCTGAGCGCCGAACGTGAGAGTCCGCGGCCCCGCTGACGCGACTGCACCCACATGCGAGCGAATTCACCGTCATCGATCAACCCGACCTCGGTGAGTCGATCCAGAATGGGATCGAAGATCTCGGGGTCGGCACCACGTCTCACGAGGTCCCGGGAGAGTTCCTCGCGCGTCCGGGGGGCACTCGACAAGCGACGAAGGATGACCTCGCGCAGCGCCGACTCCGACTGCGGTGCGGGCGCGGGCTCAGCTCTCCGGCGGGCCATCGTCGTTCACGGCTGCCCCGGCAGGGGCGGGAGCTGGCGCATCGACGCGCGCACCGATACCGAGGACCTCCTTGATGCGCTTCTCGATTTCCAGTCCCAGGTCGGGGTTGTCCTTCAGGAACGCGCGGGCGTTCTCCTTGCCCTGTCCCAGCTGATCCCCCTCGTAGGTGTACCAGGCACCGGACTTTTTCACGAGGCCGACATCGACGCCGATGTCGATCAGAGAACCCTCGCGCGAGATCCCCTCGCCGTAGATGATGTCGAATTCAGCCTGCTTGAACGGCGGCGCAACCTTGTTCTTGACCACCTTCACTCGCGTTCGGTTTCCGACAGCCTCCGTGCCACCCTTGAGAGTCTCGATGCGGCGCACGTCCAAGCGCACGGACGCATAGAACTTCAGGGCCTTGCCGCCCGTGGTGGTCTCCGGGGATCCGAACATCACGCCGATCTTCTCGCGCAACTGGTTGATGAAAATCGCCGTGGTGTTGGTGCTATTGAGGGCGCCGGCCATCTTGCGGAGCGCTTGACTCATCAACCGCGCCTGGAGGCCCACGTGCGAGTCACCCATCTCCCCCTCGATCTCGGCGCGCGGAACGAGTGCGGCAACCGAGTCGATCACGATCAGGTCGATCGCGCCCGAGCGCACGAGTGTGTCGGCGATCTCGAGAGCCTGCTCACCGGTGTCGGGCTGCGATACGTAGAGGTTGTCCAGATCAACGCCGAGTGACGAGGCGTAGTCGGGGTCGAGGGCGTGCTCGGCGTCGATGAAGGCCGCGAGCCCACCCGCAGCCTGGATGCTCGCGATGGCATGCAGAGCCACGGTGGTCTTACCGGAGGACTCGGGACCGTAGATCTCCACGATCCGGCCCCGCGGCAGGCCTCCGATGCCCAGGGCGACGTCGAGGGCGATGGATCCGGTGGGGATCACCTCGATCGGGGCTCGGCCCTCCTCACCGAGGCGCATCACCGATCCCTTGCCGAAGGACCGTTCGATCTGGGCGAGGGCTGCCTCGAGGGCCTTCTCGCGGTCTGCTGCGGCACTGGCCATGTTCACTCCTTGTTCGCGGGTCGGACCTGCACGCTAGGACGAGCCTCTGACACCGCCGCCGCCTCTTTCCGAGCTCGCCCGGGGAGGGACGGCCGCGCTGACGGATGTGAATCTATATCGAACGCATGTTCGAATAGCCGCGACACGCCGCCCGCCTGCCCCAGGTCCTAGGTTTAGCCCGTGTCCAAGGTTCTGGCGTCCCTCCCCCGTGGCGAGCGGGTGGGCCTGGCCTTCTCCGGAGGGCTGGACACCTCGGTCGCCGTGGCGTGGATGCGCGACCGGGGGGCAATTCCCTGTGCCTACACCGCGGACCTCGGCCAGTATGACGAGCCGGACATCGCGTCGGTGCCGGCTCGGGCGACCCTCTACGGGGCTGAGATCGCCCGGGTCGTCGATTGCCGCTCGGCCCTGGTGGAGGAGGGACTCGCCGCCCTCGCGTGCGGTGCCTTCCACATCCGCTCCGGCGGGCGGCAGTACTTCAACACGACCCCCCTCGGGAGGGCGGTGACCGGGACGCTCCTGGTTCGCGCCATGCTCGACGACGATGTCTCCATCTGGGGTGACGGGTCCACCTACAAGGGCAATGACATCGAGCGGTTCTACCGCTATGGACTCCTCGCCAACCCGAGGTTGCGCGTCTACAAGCCTTGGCTGGACGAGGAATTCGTCACGACCCTCGGCGGACGTGCCGAGATGAGCGCCTGGCTCGTCGAGCATGGGCTTCCCTACCGCGACTCCGTGGAGAAGGCCTATTCCACCGACGCCAACATCTGGGGTGCCACGCACGAGGCGAAGTCTCTGGAGCACCTGGACACCTCCCTCGAGATCGTCGAGCCGATCATGGGAGTGCGGTTCTGGGATCCGGACGTCGACATCGATGCGGAGGACGTCACTGTCACCTTCGATCGCGGACGTCCGGTGCGGATCAACGGACGTGCCTTCGACGATCCCGTCGCACTCGTTCGCGAGGCGAACGCCGTTGGCGGGCGCCACGGACTCGGCATGGCAGACCAGATTGAGAACCGCATCATCGAGGCCAAGAGTCGTGGCGTCTACGAAGCGCCGGGCATGGCACTGCTCTTCATCGCCTACGAGCGCCTCGTGTCGGCGATCCACAACGAGGACACCATCGCGATCTACCACGCCGAAGGCCGCAGACTCGGTCGGCTCCTCTACGAAGGGCGCTGGCTCGATCCGCAGGCGCTGATGCTGCGAGAGTCGCTCCAGCGGTGGGTGGCATCCGCTGTCACGGGCGACGTCACGCTCCGACTGCGGCGCGGAGACGACTACACGATCCTCGACACACGCGGGCCGGAGTTGAGTTACCACCCGGACAAGTTGTCTATGGAGCGGGTCGCGGACGCGGCATTCGGTCCCTCCGACCGCATCGGTCAGCTCACCATGCGCAATCTCGATATCTCCGACACCCGGTCCAAGCTGGAGCTCTACGCCCGCCAAGGCCGACTCGGGACGCAGACCGACCTCGTCGGTCATCTCGACCCGGGAGGCGCTGCCGCAATCGCGGGCCGCGTCGATGACTCCGCCGAGGTCGCGCTCGATCGAGCCGCCCTCGAGGAAGGCGCCGACTAGAGCGCGCGCACGCGTCGGGTGGAGATCGCGAGCCCGAGTCCTATGACGGGGATCGCCGCGACGACGCACAGGATCCCGTAGGAGCCCAGGAACACGATCACGCCGGCCAGCGCCCCGCCCAGGGCCCCGGCCGTGTTCATGGCGAGGTCGGATAGACCCTGGACCGCCGGACGTTCCTGTGGCGACACCGCGTCCGTGACGAGGGTCGATCCGGCGATCAACGTGCACGACCAGCCCAAGCCCAACAGGAAGAGCCCGATTCCCAGGAGCACGACGTCGTGAGCCGGCGCCAGTCCCGAGATGACGCATGCGGCGATGAGGACGCCCACACCGACGCCGATGACCGGGATCCGCCCGTAGCGGTCCACCGCCATACCGACGAGTGGCGAGAAGGCGTACATGCCGACTACGTGGACGCTGATCACCAGGCCGATCAACTGCAGGGTCACATCCACGTGCGCCATGTGTACTGGGGTCATCACCATGACCATCACCATCGCCACGTGCCCCACGGCGATCGTCGTGATGCCGAGCACTGCCGCGGGATGACGGCGCACATGCTCGATGCCATCGCGCAGACGCGGATGCGATATCGGCGCATGCGGCGTGTCGAGAACGGCGCGCGACACCATGTAGGGATCGGGGCGCAGGAAGACGAGGAGGATCGCCGCTGCCGCGACGAGAGTGCCCGCCGCAACGACGTAGGGACCGCTCAACTGGGGCAGGCCCAGCCGGAGACCCAACTCCCCGCTCGCGTTGAGCAGATTGGGTCCGAGGACAGCGCCGATCGTGGCCGCCCACACGACCACGGAGAGGGCGCGCGCCCGACGATCCGGCGCCGCGAGATCCGTTGCGGCGTAACGCGCCTGATAGGCGGCAGCGGATGCCATGCCGACGAATACGCACCCCACGAGAACGAGCACGATCGATCGCTGGACCGCGCCCACCACGACGACGACAGCCCCCGCGGCACCGAGCGCGTACCCGAGGGACAGCGCAGCACGACGGCCGCGGGATAGAGCGACACGGGCCAGGGGAAGGGCCAGGAGGGCGGCTCCGACGACGCCACACGTCTGCGCCAATCCGGCCATGGCCTCCGAGCCGGAGACACTCGCCGCAAGGAGGGCACCAGCGGGAAGCGATCCGGCGACCGCGACACCGCTGAGGATCTGACTCGATGCCAGTGTGCGCACCGTTCGGCTCTGCACGAGGTCCCTGTCCACGTGCAAGGACACGTCAACCACCGGGACGACCGTGCTCGAGCCGGGTGGACAGGGCCTCGGTCACGCGGGTTGCGTCCGCCGGGAACCCGAGAGACTTCAGGGAACGGGTCAGGACATCGGGATCCACGGACCACTGCTCGTACTCAACGAGAGCGACGCGGCCCGGGCCCAGGATCCTCGCCAGGTCATCGGCTACCTCGCGCAGGTGAGCGATCGTGTCGCGAAGCACGTCCGACGCGAGGGGGTTGTCCGGCCACCACCCGCTGGCAACCGCGTCATCGGCGCCTCGGACATTCACAAGGAACCGGCACTGCGGCAGCAGGGTGGACACGAAGAGCAGGTGGTCGAGCACTGCGTCGGTATCCGGGAAGTACCCGGTCTCGTACCGAACCTCCTTATAGCCCGTCCAGATCGTGTCCGCCTTGGGCCGCAGGACGTCCTCGATGAACGTTCGGCGCGCCGATGCGCGGGCCACCTCGGGATCCAGTCGGGCGGTTCCGAACCACGGATGGTCGGGACGTCCCGCGTGATGCCGTCCGGCCGCCGCAGCCAGGGACTGGACGTAGGACTGCAGGCCACGCATGGCGAGATAGTTCTCGCCCCGGATGAGCGTACCCGGATGCGCATTGAGGGCAGCCTGGAGTGCGGTGCTCCCCGTTCGACCGAAGGTGACGACCGTGAGGAACCGGACGTCGTGCCGGCGAGCACCGCGGTCGAACATGCGCCGACCCTAGGGCCTCAGGTCAGCAGAGATGGCACCTCGGCGTTGGCGCACACGGCAGCCCAGATCTCCCGGGTGTCGGTCCCGCGGTGGATCGCTTGGGTGACGGTGCAGCCCAGCTCGGGCAGGACCGTGTCCTGGGCCCACGAGGTTGCGTAGTCCTCGCCGAACACGGCGTTCATCCGCTCCCAGAAATCGCTGAGCCGCACGTCAGTTCGCGGCCTTGGACTCCTCGGCGGCCACGTGGCTGCTGACCGAGGCGAGCACATCGGCCATGGACACGTCCAGGGCAGAGCAGATGGCGGCGAGAAGTTCCGACGAGGCCTCCTTGTGTCCGCGCTCCACCTCGGACAGGTATCCGAGGGAGACGGCGGCCGCTCCAGAGACATCGCGCAGGGTGCGACCTTGATCCTGACGGCGGCGACGCAACTCGTCGCCAATCACCTGGCGTAGCACGATCATGATGCCTCCCTCCGTCACAGTAGCGCGCGGCCCGGCCGGGCGCGAGACCACTCCCGAACCCTTGGACGTCCGTGTCAGGTCAGAAGTTCCACGGCCTCGGCGACGATGGCGTCGACGCAGGAGCGGCGGATCTCGTCGCGGGCACCCGTGCACTGGATCGTCCACGTCCGGATCCCCCCGGGCCACCACACTCCGAGGCACGCCCTGCCGACGGGTGCCCCCCCGTGGGACTCCGGGCCGGCCACCCCCGTCGTGCCCAAACCCACGTCGGCCCCGAGCAGGGCCGCGGCTCGACGCGCCATTGCCCCGGCAACCTCCTCACTGACGAGACCCTGACCGAGTTCCTCGACCGTGACTCCGAGAACCATCCGCTTCACTTCGGCCGTGTAGGCGATCACTCCCCCACGAAAGACGTCCGAGCATCCCGGCACGCTCGCGATCGCGCCGCCGACCCACCCGGCGGTCAGGGACTCACCCGTGGCGATGGACAGACCCCGCTCCCGCAGCACAGTGACGAGTCTCTCCGAAGTGGTCATCGGGACTGCCGCACCATGCGCAGGACCTTCACCACGTAGTCGATGCCGGTCACGACCGTGAGCACGAGCGCGACGAGCAGCGCAGCGTGCGCGAGGAACGCCCACGCAGGGATGCCCCCGAGCGGCACAAGGAGCATCGTGATCGCGACGATTTGAACGACGGTCTTGACTCGACCTCCTGGTGACGCGGGGATGACGGCGGTGCGCACGACGGCCAGGCGCATCACAGTGATCCCGACTTCCCTCACCATGATCACGATCGTCACCCACCATGCGACCTCGCCGATGATCGACAGTGCGATCAATGCCGTCCCCGTCAGGGCCTTGTCCACGATGGGATCCAGGAGTGTTCCCACCGCTGTGACCTGTCCGCGTGATCTCGCCAGGGACCCGTCCACGAAATCCGTCAGGGACGCCGCCACGAACACGATCGCGGCCGTCCAGCGGGCAGGTGCCGTGTCCGAGCCCAGGACGAGCACCCCGACGACGGGGACGCACGCCAGTCGCAGCAGTGTGAGTGCGTTGGGCAGGTTCCAGACCCCCTGCGTCACGTGATCACCCGCGCACCGAGGTCCACCCCGTCGACGGATTCCACGGCGACCCGCAGGAAGTCCCCCACGGCAGGCGCCGTGCCCGGGCCCCGCATCATGGTGGACCCGTCGTCGGGACCTTGGTGCGACGCCCGGCCCTCGGCCCACCAGTCCTCACCGTCGCGGCCGACGGTCTCGACGAGGACCTCGAGGGCCTGACCCACCCGATCCCCAGCCCGCTGGGCCATCAGCTCCTCGGCGACCGACGTCACTGCGGCAACTCTCCGTTCGATCTCGCGGGGATCTACCTTGTCTGCGAAACCCTGCGCCTCGGTGTCGTCTTCATCGCTGTAGCCGAACACGCCGATGGCGTCGAGACGTGCGCGCGTGAGGAAGTCCAGGAGCGTTTCGACATCTTCGGCGGTCTCACCGGGAAAGCCGACGATCACGTTGCTGCGCACCCCCGCCTCCGGCGCAATCGTCCTGATCCGATCCAACAGATCGAGGAACGCCTCTGTGCCACCGAATCTGCGCATGCGACGCAGGATCCCCGGGCTCGCATGCTGGAAGGAGAGGTCGAAATACGTGGCGATCGCCGGATGCTGAGCGATCACCTCGATCAAGGTGGGCCGCATCTCCGCCGGTTGAAGGTAGGCGACGCGCAGGCGCACACCCGGTGTGGCCTCCGCGAGTGCGGGCAGCAGGCTCTCGAGGAGACGGAGGTCTCCAAGGTCTTTCCCATAAGACGTGGAGTTCTCACTCACCAGGTTTATCTCTCGGACGCCCTCGGACGCCAACCACGCTGCCTCGGCGATGAGTTCCGTCGGTGTCCGCGACACGAAGGCACCCCGGAATCGCGGGATCGCGCAGAACGTGCAGCGCCGGTCACATCCGGACGCCAGCTTGAGCGGCGCGACGGGCTTGCCATCTAGCCGCTGCCGCAGGACGGGAGGACTCCATCCCGCCGCGTGCTGAGGTCGCTCCACCGGGCTCAGCGGGATGAGCGTTCGCCGATCGATGGGCTCGTGGACGTCGATGGCGCG
Organism: uncultured Bifidobacteriaceae bacterium; assembly: GCA_964495555.1. Lineage (GTDB taxonomy): Bacteria > Actinomycetota > Actinomycetes > S36-B12 > S36-B12 > VGCC01. The sequence goes on from CAZBWA010000003.1 coordinate 42,338, forward strand.
CCCGGCGACCACGTCCTCGAGAACCTGGCCGATCCGTGCGTAGGAGTCGAAGCCGACCACGGACGCCTCCGGCAACGCCGAGGCCAACTCCGTGCCGTATCTCTCGGCAAGGCACCCGACCGCGACGACACGTCTCCCGCCTTCCGCGTGCGCGAGAACCGTGTCGATGGAGTCCTTCTTGGCGCTCTCGATGAAGCCGCAGGTGTTGACCAGCACGACATCCGCGGCGTCCATGTCACTGGTCAGCGACCATCCGGTGTCCCGGAGGCGACCTGCCAGCTCCTCGCTGTCGACCTCGTTACGCGCACATCCGAGGGTCACGACCCCCACGCGCCTCCCAGGTGTCGCCACCGCACCAGCGTACGGACCGACTACCCCGGGCCAGAACCACCATCGAACTCGGCGAGGAGGGCATCTGGATCGAGTCCCAGCACGGCCGCGATGCTCTTCAGATGACCGCGCGCATACACATCGCCCCCGCATGCCGAGAAGTCCCCACTCTCGATGGCGGTGATGATCGATGCGCGGATTTTGGTTCGTTCGGCAAGGTCCTCGACGGACATTCCCGCCATGGTGCGCGCGCTCTCGACGCTGCGTCCCACCACGACGTCCTCCCGACCTCGGGGTTCACGCTAGACCTGGACGGCGGTCTCGGCAACGTCTACGTCCCGCGGATGGTGGACAGGACCCCCGGGAGTTCCTCGGGCTTGACCAAGACCTCCCGGGCCTTGGAGCCTTCGCTGGGCCCCACGACGCCCCGCGTCTCCATGAGGTCCATGAGTCGCCCGGCCTTCGCGAACCCGACGCGCAATTTGCGCTGAAGCATCGATGTGGAACCGAATTGTGTCGAGACCACCAACTCGACCGCCTGGAGAAGGACGTCCAAGTCGTCGCCGATCTCCTCGTCGATCTCACGGGTGGGCGCCGCCGCAGCGGTCACCTCCGGAAGGTAGTCGGCCTGGGATTGCGCGGTGCAGTGCTCGACGACGGCGCGGATCTCCCGTTCGCTGACGAACGCTCCCTGGATACGGGTCGGCTTGTTGGCGCCCATCGGAAGGAACAGGCCATCACCCTGCCCGACGAGCTTCTCCGCACCGGGCTGATCCAGGATGACGCGGCTGTCAGCCAGGCTCGAGGTGGCGAAGGCGAGCCGACTCGGCACGTTCGCCTTGATGAGTCCCGTGACGACGTCGACGCTCGGTCGCTGGGTGGCGAGCACCAGGTGGATGCCCGCCGCGCGCGCGAGCTGGGTGATGCGCACGATCGCGTCTTCGACGTCGCGTGGTGCGACCATCATGAGATCCGCCAGCTCGTCGACGATCACCAGCAGGTACGGATACGGCTCGATCTCCCTCTCGCTACCGGGTAGGGGCGTGACTTTGCCGGCCCGCACGGCGGCGTTGAAGTCATCGATATGACGGAAACCGAAGTGTGCGAGGTCGTCATAACGTCGATCCATCTCCTTCACGACCCATTGGAGAGCGTCGGCAGCCTTCTTCGGGTTGGTGATGATGGGTGTGATCAGGTGCGGTACACCCTCGTAGACGCTCAACTCGACTCGCTTGGGATCGACCAGGATCATGCGCACATCCGCGGGAGTAGCCCTCATCAGAATCGATGTGATGAGGGCGTTTATGCAGCTGGACTTGCCTGCCCCCGTGGCGCCCGCGACCAGGATGTGCGGCATCGTCGCGAGGTTGGCTGTGACGAATCCACCCTCGACGTCCTTACCGAGGCCGACGGTGAGTGGATGCACATCGCCCTTCGCCGTCTTGCTGCGCAGGACGTCCCCGAGAGATACGAGTTCGCGATCCGTGTTCGGGATCTCGATACCGATGGCCTTCTTGCCCGGTATCGGGCTGAGGATCCGGACATCTGCGCTCGCCACTGCATACGCGATGTTCTTGCTGAGCGCGGTGACGCGCTCGACCTTGACACTCGGCCCGAGTTCAATCTCGTAGCGGGTCACCGTCGGGCCCCGCATGAAACCCGAGACCTCTGCATCGATACCGAATTGCTCCAGGACCTCGGTCAGGGCGGTGACGACGGAATCGTTCGCCCGGGTCGTCGACTTATGTGCCGGACCTGCCGAGAGCATGTCCGCCTTCGGCAACCGGTAGGTGGCACGTGGTCGCGACGTCGGTACGACGGCCACGGGACTGCGCACTACTGCGACCGGCGCAGTGGGTGCATCTGACGTCACCGCAGGGATGACGGCGGTGTCCGCGGTGGGATCCGCGTGCAGGGGCATGGCCGCCTGGACCTCCTCGCCGAACTCCTGCACCCATGGGTCGAAGTCGTCCTCGATGGACTCCTCCTCGATGAAGGATTCGTGGTGATCACGGTCCTGCATCTCGTCGTCGGCGCCGCCCTCGACCCCATCGCTGTCGTCCAGGCGAGCGGGTTTCGGATCGCGTGCTGCGCGGGCCGTAGCGCTCAGATGCACCGCGCGCGAGCGCAGCCACCCGGCGGACCAGGCCACGCCATGCGCGACCTGACGCACAGATGTCCCGGTCACGATCATCGTGCCGAAAGCGAGGAGCAGAAGCAGGAGCAGGAACGTGACGATCGGTCCCACCGCGGACGACAAGGGAGCCGTGATCACCCATCCCACGACACCTCCGCCCGCATCCATGCGCAGCGCGCCGTCACTCGGCGTGGGGGTACCCGTCGCGACATGCCACATGCCCACTGCGGCTACGACCAAGGCGGCAGATCCGATGGCGATGCGTCCGGTGGTCGCACCGTCCTGAGGGTGGCGCAGGAATCGCCAGGCGAGGAAGAGCAGGAACACGGGCACGGCAAGGGACAGGACGCCGAGGAAGGTTCGGGAGATCTGCGCTGTCCACGCCACGAACCAGCCGTCGACTCCGAACCAGGTGGCCGCAGCCACCACGATCGCCGCGGCGACGAGCGCCAGGCCCACCCCGTCGCGCCGAGTCTCGGAGTCCAGCTCCTGGGCGCCACGACCAACGCCGCGCACGAGTGCGCCCACCAGGGTGGCCAGACCCGACCATGCCGCCGCCAGGGCGCGTCCCAGGGCCACGGCGATGCGGACGAGTGGTCCTGGTCGGACGGGCTTACGGGCAGGGCTACGCCGGCCGGTCTTCCGGCCCGACGGGGAAGGTCGACTCCGGCGCGCCGGAGCGGACGTACGGGACGCCACGCGAGCACTCTAGGGGCTTCGTACCCCTGGTCCCGGTAGTCACACGCGCAACTTCCACCCCGCGAGTCGGGTCAGGCCTCGACGACCACCGGCACGATCATGGGCCGACGCCGATGGGTCGTGTTCACCCACCGACCGACAACCCGCCGGATTCTCTGCTGGAGGTCGTGCATGTCCTCGTCCCCCGCCGCCATCGCGTCCAGCAGGGTCTGGCGTACCTGATCGGTCACATCCGCGAGGTCCACCTCCGCCCCAAAGCCCCGCGCGTGGATTTCCGGGCCCGCGATCACCGACCCCGAGGACACGTCCACCGCGGCGAACACGGAGATGAACCCCTCCTCTCCCAGGATCCGTCGATCACGCAGGTGGGCTTCCGTTATGTCGCCGACCCCCGCACCATCCACATAGACGTGTCCGATCGGCGTATATCCCGAGACGCGCGCATCACCGGCTGCCAGATCGACGCTGACGCCGTCGTCGATGACCAGCACGTGATCCGTCGCGATCCCGACACTCTCGGCGATCCGCGCGTTTGCCCGGAGATGCCGCCACTCCCCGTGGATCGGCATGACGTAGCGAGGCTTGACGATGTTGAAGACGTACCGCAACTCGCCCGAGGCAGCGTGACCGGAAACGTGGACGAGGGCGTTGCCCTTGTGCACGACGGACACCTGCTGACGAGTCAGAGCATTGATGACCCGATTCACGGAGTTCTCATTGCCGGGGATGAGTGACGAGGCCAGGATGACCGTGTCGTTCTCCCCGATGGACACGCTGTGATCCCGGTTCGCCATCCGCGACAGTGCCGACATCGGCTCCCCCTGCGACCCGGTGCAGATCAGGACGACGCGATCATCGGGAAGGCTGGTGACATCGTCGCTGGACACGAGGGTGTTGCCCGGGATCCGCAGATAGCCAAGATCACGCGCGATGGCCATGTTGCGCACCATGGACCGCCCAATGAATGCGACGTGTCTTCCGTGGGCCACGGCCGTATCGATGATCTGCTGAACACGGTGCACGTGCGACGCGAAAGAGGCCACGATCACCCTTCCCGGCGCTCGCGCGAACACCCGATCCAGGACGGGGACTATGTCGCGCTCACTCGGGACGAATCCGGGTACTTCGGCGTTCGTGCTGTCGACCATCAAAAGGTCGACGCCTTCATCGCCCAACCGGGCGAACCCGTTGAGATCGGTGATACGCCCATCCAGGGGTAACTGGTCCATCTTGAAATCACCCGTGTGTAGGACGCGCCCTGCACTGGTCACGATGCTCACGGCCATGGCATCGGGAATCGAGTGATTGACCGCAAGGAACTCGATCGAGAACGGACCGGCCACGTGGACCTCACCGTCGTCGACCTGCCTCATGGGGGGCGAGAGACGGAACTCCCTGAGCTTCGCCTCGACGAGCGCCACGGTGAGTCGGGAAGCGAGGATCGGGATGTCCTCGCGTCCGCGCAAGAGGTAGGGAAGGGCCCCCACGTGGTCCTCATGGCCGTGCGTGAGCACCACGGCCTCGATGTCCTCCAATCGATCGGCGATCGGGGCGAAGTCCGGGAGGATCAGGTCCACACCCGGCTGCGCCTCGGCAGGGAAGAGAACCCCGCAGTCGACGATCAGGATCCGCCCGTCGAGTTCAAAGACGGTCATGTTCCGCCCGATGTCGCCCAGGCCTCCGAGCGGGGTGATCCGCAGGGTGCCGGGCTCCAGCGGTGGCGGTGGTCCGAGGTCGGTGTGGTGCACGTCCCCTACTCGACACCTGCGACGCGGCCCGCGGCGAGGTCGATGCGCAACTGCGCAACCTGCGCCGGTGTCGCGTCCACGAGGGGCAGTCGCACCGGCCCACCCGGGAGGCCCTGCATCGCGAGGGCCGCTTTCGTGAGGATCACGCCCTGGGTTCGGAACATCCCGGTATAGACCGGGAGCAGGGAGAAGTTGATTTCGCGGGCGCGCTCCATATCTCCCGAACGAACCGCGTCGGCCATAGCCGCCAAGCGGTCGCCCACCACGTGGCCCACGACCGAGATCATCCCCGAGGCCCCGACGCTCAGCAGTGCCAGATTGAGGGCGTCGTCACCCGAGTACCACGCTAGGCCTGTCTCCCGCATGCCCCACTGTGCGAACTCGAGGTCGCCCTTCGCGTCCTTGTTCGCGACGATCCTGGGATGCTCGGCGAGACGCTTCAGGGTGTCGAGCTCGATCGCCGTGCCGGTGCGCCGTGGGATGTCGTAGGTGATCATCGGCAGGTCCGTGGCATCAGCGATTGCCCGGAAGTGTGCAACGAGCCCCTCCTGGGGCGGGCGGTTGTAGTACGGCGTGACCGCCATGACGGCGTCCGCTCCGCACGCCGCGGCCACGCGTGCAGCGCTGATCGAGTGCGCCGTGTCATTCGTTCCCACGCCGGCAATGACGGTGGCGCGGTCCCCGACCGCCTCGACGACCGCACGCAGTATCGCTTCGTCCTCCTGGTCGGTCTTCGTGGCCGACTCCCCCGTCGTGCCGTTGATGACGAGGCCGTCGTGCCGCAGGGTGTCCACGAGATGCGTCGCTAGGGCTTGGGCGCCTTCCAAGTCCAGCTCTCCGTCGGGCGTGAAGGGCGACACCATCGCCGTGAGCATCACGCCGAAGGGGGTGGCCGGAGCGCTCATAGTCGAAGGCTAGTGGTGCCTACGGCGCCACGCGTCCGTTGGCCACGAATGATGCGTACGTCAGGGGCATCAACTCCGACCATGCTGCCTCGTAGCGCTCGGCGACCATCTCGATCTCCCGCTGCGGATACGACGGGTAGCGGGAGTCATCGGATTTCAGTCGCAGGGACAGAAAGTTCATCAACGACCGTGCATTCAGCGTGACGTAGGCGCTCGAATAAATCGACACGGGGAGGACCATCCGGGCAACCTCACGCGCGATGCCGGCATCCAACATCGTCTTGTAGGCGGCATAGGCACGACCACACGCCTCCTTCATCTCTGAATCCATGAGGGCGTACTGGTGCTCATCGCCGGGGATGAACTCGTAGGCGCCGGTCTTGCCGATCTGCACCACGTTCCTCGAACGGTCGGGTACGTAGAAGACCGGCTCCAACTCGCGGTAGCGACCGGACTCCTCGTTGTAGCTGGCGATGCGGTGGCGCATGTGCTCACGCCATACAAAGATGGGTGCACGGACGAAGAAGGTCATCGAGTTGTGCTCGAACGGGCTGCCATGCCGCTCCCGCATCAGGTAATTGATCAGACCCTTCGAGCGCTCGGCGTCGGCGTCGATGTCTTCGAGCGTGGACTCGCCTGCCGTCGAGACCCTGGCCGCGAAGATCACGTCGGCATCTCGGGCACTCGCACGGACGAGCTCGACCGTGACGTCGCTGCGGAACTCGATATCGGCGGACACCCCGAAACCCTATCCGGCACAATCACACGATGGCTTTCGTCCGCGCTGCCCACCCGGACGACGCTCCTCAGATCGCCGACGTGCACCTGCGCGCCTGGCAGGAGCGGTATGCCGACTGGCCCGACGCCGTGTGGCGAGACCTGCAATCCACCGAGTCCATCGACACGTGGCGTCGCGATGCCCTCGCGCCACCCTCGTCCGCTCATCACATCCTCGTGGCGACGGACGACGAGGATCGCGTATGCGGATTCCTCGTCCTCGAGCCTGACCCCGATGGGGATGCGCGGATCGACCTCTTCGAGATCGATCCCCACGTGCGGACCCAGGGGCACGGTTCCCGACTGATGAGCGCGGCGGCCGAATACGCGCGCGCCGACTCCGCTACGGGACTGACACTGTGGCTGGATCAAGGCTCACCCGCAAGTAGGTTCTTGACGGAGAGCGGCTGGGGACCGCGGGGTGTCCGCCGCGTCCTGGAGATCGTCGACGGGGTTCACCTCAGCCAGCATCAATGGTGGACCGCTCTGGGCGACGACGGCTAGATGCGTGCGCGTTGGCCGCTACTGTCGCGGCGTGACGCGTCGCTCGACCACCGTGAACGCGCTCGGCATCGGGATCGCGACCGGTGCCTACGGGCTGTCCTTCGGGGCCATCAGCGTGGCGAGCGGTCTGGACTTCTGGCAGACGCAGGCTCTCTCCCTCGGCATGTTCACCGGGGCCTCGCAATTCGCGTTGGTGGGGGTTCTCGGTGCCGGAGGCGGCGCCGTCGCCGCCATCGTCACGGCGCTCCTGCTGGGAGCCCGCAATGGGCTCTACGCACTGAGCCTGGCACCCCTTCTGCAACTACGGCGCGGTACGGCGCTGGTGGCCGCACAGGTCACCATCGACGAGAGCACCGCTATGGCCATCCGCCACCGTGACGACCGCAGCCATGCGCGTCATGCCTTCTGGGCGACCGGGATCTCCGTGTTCGTGCTGTGGAACATCGGGACTGCGATTGGCGCCCTGGGCGCAACGGCGCTGGACGATCCCGCCGTGCTGGGTCTCGACGCCGCCATCCCCGCAGGCTTCATCGCATTGCTCTGGCCCCGGCTCGTCGACCGAGGCTCCCGGATCTTGGCGGTGGCTGCCGCCGGCATCGCACTCCTCCTCATCCCCGTGGTACCCCCCGGGATACCCGTGCTCGGAGCCGCCGCGGTCGCGCTCGCAGCCGACGAACTCCTGCGTCGTCGGAGATCGACATGATCTGGGCTGCCGTGATCATCGCCAGTCTGGGCACCTACGCCGAGAAGGTCGCTGGCTTCCTCCTTCCCGCGCGACTTCTGGACAACGTGGTCCTGCGTCGCTGGACATCGCTCCTTCCGATCGCGCTTCTCGCCGCACTTGTAGCGGTCCAGACGTTCTCCGCTGGCCAGTCTCTCGTCCTGGACGCGCGCGCAGCGGGGCTCGTCGCGGCGATCATCGCCCTCCTACTCCGCGCCCCCTTCCTGGTCGTCGTGGTGGTCGCGGCCGTCACGGCTGCCCTGCTCCGAGCGGGAGGGCTCGCAGCGTGACGCAGCGCCGGATATTCGCCTTCCTGTGGCCGGATCCCCCCACAGGACCGCTCGATGGGAATGCGCGTCAGGTGCGCCTCGTGCGCGTATCGCCGCGAGGACCACTGCGCGTCGTGCTCCTCGGGATCCTGACGCTCGCCGCGTTCACGGTCGCCCTCGTGGGGGCGCTCCTCATCGTCAGCTCTCCGTCGGTGACCGGTGGCCTGATCCTGCTCTGCGTCCTGGCACCCCTACTCGCGCTGACCGCTCGCGCATGGCAGCTCGGGACATATGTCAACGACGAGGGAGTGCGGGTTATCCGACTCTTCTCCACGGTCGGCCTGCTGTGGTCCGACGTGGAGGCTGTCGTGGATACGGCCGGATGCGTCTCCCTTGTGGGGGACGGCCGTACCGTGCCCACACATGTGCGGCGCATGGGCCTCGACCACCTCGGGTCGCCGCAGTCCTACGACATCGCACGAGATCGGATCGCGAACTGGTGGCGTGCGGCCTGACGTCAGTCAAGGTCGAGGAGTTGTCCGAGTCCGACGACGAGTCCGGTGCGGTTCGCCATCTCTCGCACGGCGAGGAGGACTCCGGGCATGAAGCTCGTGCGGTCCAGGGAATCGTGACGAATGGTCAGGGTCTCCCCCGGGGATCCGAAGAGCACCTCCTGGTGCGCCACCAACCCACGCAACCGAATCGCATGGACCGGCACACCGTGGACCGTGCGTCCGCGGGCGTCACGGTCCTCTTCCCGCGTGCTGTCGGGCGATGCGGGCATCGCGCCTCGGGCCCGCGCGATGGCGGCTGCCGTGTGCAGCGCGGTTCCCGAGGGGGCGTCGACCTTGCCGGGGTGGTGCAGTTCCACGATCTCGACGGACTCGAAATACGGAGCGGCCATCTCAGCGAAGCGGGTCATGAGCACCGCTCCCACGCCGAAGTTGGGAGCAATGAGGACGCCGCTCCCGGGATGGGCCTCGACCAGGCCCCGAACAGCCTCGATCCGCTCGGGGGTGAAACCGCTCGTGCCGACGACACATGCGATGCCATTCGCCACGGCGAAGGACACCGTGTCGAGCACCGCATCCGGTGTTGTGAAGTCGACGACCACCCGGGTACCCGTATCCACGAGCCCATCCAGGGAATCCCCGAGGTCGAGTGCGCAGGACAGTTCGAGATCGTCAGCAGCGTTCACCGCGTCGACCACCGTGCTGCCCATGCGTCCCCGCGCACCGACGACCGCGACCTTGATGCGCTCGGACATGAGCGCAGGCTACCCGCCTCAGGTGATCGCGCTGAACGTGTGCGACGTGTCGAAGGGACCGATCACCGCGAGGGTCAGAGGTTGGCCCAGGAGGTGGCGAGCCACGTCGGCAACCTCGCCCGGGGTGACCGCCTCGACCCGACGGACGATCTCCCCGATACTCAGAATCTCCTCACCGACCAGCTCGGCTTTGCCGATGCGGTGCATCCGGGCGCCGGTGTCCTCCTGGCCAAGGACCGCCGAACCCCTGACCTGCCCCTGCGCCCGTCGGACTTCCTCGGCCGTCAGACCCGTTGCCGCGACGGACTCGAGCTCCGCGCGACACACGTCCAGAACGGTTTCGGCTTTGGCGGGAAGGCATCCCGCGTACACGCTGAACGTGCCCGCATCCGCGAACCCTTGTGCATACGAGTAGACCGAGTAGGCAAGTCCGCGCTTCTCGCGTACTTCCTGAAAGAGACGGCTGCTCATGCCGCCGCCGAGGGCGGTGGCGAGGATCGACGTCGCGTACCGACGTGGGTCCGATCGGGGGAAGCCGGGGACGCCGAGCACCAGGTGTGCCTGTTCCGTGGGTCGCGACGCGATGCGCGTGCCTGCCGCGGCGGTGGCGTGTGGCTCGGTGATCTCCCTCTGATGCGGGCCACGATCCTCGGTGACAAGGTGATCGAGGCCCCGTCGCACGGCTGCCACGACCGTCTCGTGATCGAGGTTTCCCGCCGCGGCGACCACCAGGCGCTCTGCCCGGTAGTGCTCCGAGTAGAAGTCCGTGATGGACTCTCGCGATAGGCCGGTGATCGAGTCAACGGATCCCAGGATGGGCCGTCCCAGGGGCTCGTCACCGAACATCGCCGAGGCGAATTCATCATGGACGATCTCTCCGGGATCATCGTCGTGCATCGCGATCTCTTCGAGGATCACCCCGCGCTCGGCCTCCACATCGTCGGAGGCAAGGAGCGCCGAAGACACCACATCGCAGACCACGTCGATGGCGAGCGGGAGATCCTGGTCCAGCACTCGCGCGTGGTAGCAGGTGTACTCCTTCGTCGTGAACGCGTTGAGGTCTCCGCCCACCGCCTCGATCTCGGCGGAGATCTCCATCGCGGTCCGACGTCGAGTCCCCTTGAAAAGGAGGTGCTCGAGAAAGTGCGCCGATCCCGTCGTCGCCTTGGACTCGTCACGTGACCCTGCACCGACCCAGATGCCGAAGGCAGCCGAGCGCACACCCGGGACCTTCTCGGTGATGACGCGCACGCCACCGGGCAGAAGCGTTCGACGCACCGTGCTGCCATCCGACTCTTCGAGCAGGGTGGCAGTCCGGGCGGGTGCCATGCGGCTCAGCCCTCGGAGTCGGACGTGACGGGAACGAGCGATAGCTTCCCGCGCGAGTCGATCTCCTTGATCTCGACCTGGACCTTGTCACCGACCTTGAGCACCTCTTCGACGCTCTCGATGCGTGGCTTGCCAGCCATCTTCTTGACCTCGGAGATGTGGAGCAGACCGTCACGACCAGGAACCAGGGAGACGAATGCCCCGAAGGTCGTCGTCTTGACGACCGTGCCCAGGTAACGCTCCCCCACCTCCGGCATCGTCGGATTGGCGATCTGATTGATCGCCGTGCGAGCTGCCTCAGCGGAGGAGCCGTCTGTCGCGCCGATGTAGATCGTCCCGTCGTCCTCGATGGTGATGTCGGCGCCGGTGTCCTCTTGGATCTGGTTGATGATCTTGCCCTTCGGGCCGATGACCTCACCGATCTTGTCCACCGGGATCTTGATGCTGATGACCCGCGGAGCGGTCTCCGCCATCTCGTCGGGAGCGTCGATGGCCTCGGCCATGACGTCCAGGATCGTCATGCGGGCGTCCCGAGCTTGGGTCAGGGCCCGAGCCAGGACGTCTGCGGGGATGCCGTCCAACTTGGTGTCGAGCTGGAGCGCCGTCACGAAGGACCGCGTACCGGCCACCTTGAAGTCCATATCCCCGTATGCATCCTCGGCGCCGAGGATGTCGGTGAGGGCCACGTATTCCGTACGCCCATCGACCTCCCCGGAGATGAGGCCCATGGCGATACCCGCCACAGGTGCCCGCAACGGCACGCCGGCATTCAGCAGCGACATGGTGGATGCGCACACGGAGCCCATGGACGTCGAGCCGTTGGAGCCGAGCGCCTCCGAGACCTGTCGAATCGCATAGGGGAACTCTTCACGTGAGGGAAGCACCGGGATGAGCGCGCGCTCGGCCAGTGCCCCATGTCCGATCTCGCGGCGCTTGGGCGATCCCACGCGGCCCGTCTCCCCGGTCGAGTACGGCGGGAAGTTGTAGTTATGCATGTAGCGCTTCCGGTTGTCCGGATTCAGCGTGTCCAGCATCTGCTCCATCTTGAGCATGTTCAGCGTGGTCACACCCAGGATCTGGGTCTCTCCGCGCTCGAATAGCGCCGATCCGTGCACGCGCGGCAGGACGTCGACCTCCGCGGTCAGCGTCCGGATGTCCGTGAGTCCTCGACCGTCGATACGGACCTTGTCCCTCAGTACCCGCTCCCGCACGACCTTCTTCGTGACCGAGCGCAGTGCCGAGGACAACTCCTTCTCACGACCCTCGAAGCTCGGGGCCAGTTCGGCCACGACCACGGTCTTGATGTCGTCGAGGCGCGCCTCGCGCTCCGCCTTGCCGGGGATCTGCATCGCCTCACGCAGGTCGGCGATTGCGAGCCTTTCGACCGCGTCGTAGGCATCGGCCTCGTAGTCGAGGAAGACCGGGTAGTCCACGGGCGCCTTGGCAGCGGCCTTGGCCAACTCCTGCTGCGCGACGCACAGGGCGCGGATCGCAGGCTTAGCGGCCTCGAGACCCGCGGCGACGACCTCCTCCGTCGGTGCGGTGGCACCGCTGGCCACCAACTCCACGGTGCGATCGGTCGCCTCGGCCTCGACCATCATGATGGCGACGTCGTCACCCGCGATGCGGCCTGCGACGACCATGTCGAAGACAGCGTCGTGCAACTGCTCATGGGTCGGGAACGACACCCACTGATCGTGGATCAGCGCGACGCGCACGGCGCCGACAGGACCGCTGTAGGGAAGGCCCGCCAGCTGGGTCGAAGCCGAGGCCGCGTTGATGGCCACGACGTCGTAGAGATCATTGGGATTGAGCGAGAGCACCGTCACCACGACCTGCACCTCGTTGCGCAGTCCGTTGACGAAACTCGGGCGCAGGGGCCGGTCGATCAGACGACAGGTGAGGATCGCGTCCTCCGTCGGCCGACCCTCACGACGGAAGAACGATCCGGGGATGCGTCCGATCGAGTACATGCGCTCCTCGACGTCCACCGTGAGCGGGAAGAAGTCGAAATGCTCCTTCGGCTGCTTCGATGCGGTGGTCGCACTCAGCAGCACGGTGTCGTCATCGAGATACGCGATCACGGAACCAGCGGCCTGGCGCGCGATGCGTCCCGTCTCGAAACGGATAGTGCGGATGCCGAATGCACCGTTGTCAATGACGGCCTCAGCCGTCGAAACATGGAAACCGTCCATGGTCTCTCCTTCTCTGTTGGGGGCACGTTGCCCTCGGCACAGAGGAGTCGGGCGGTCTTCGATCGAGACCAACGGGCACCGAGCCCGGCAGTCACTACCGAGGACCGACGTACTCCCGTACGTGCCTCGTTCGACTATGCAGTTGTGATGGGTGTCAGCGGCGGATGCCCAGGCGCTCGATCAGCGTTCGGTAGCGATCGATGTCGACGCTCGAGAGGTATCCGAGGAGCCGGCGGCGCTGACCCACGAGGATCAAAAGGCCACGCCGACTGTGGTGGTCGTGCTTGTGGGTCTTGAGGTGCTCGGTCAGGTCCTGGATGCGCCGCGTGAGCAGTGCGATCTGAACCTCCGGGGATCCGGTGTCGCCTGGCTTGGTGCCGTACTCGGCGATGATGGCGGACTTCGTTGCAGTATCGAGTGACATGTTCTTCCTCTCGGGCGCGTGCGGTGGGCACTGCGGAGTAGTCCGCGGATGACACGAGTCGCGAAGCGCCCGCCTCACGACCGTCGGCCCTGAGGCTACCAGGGGTGCGCGGACGCTCTCCTACCGGCCGCTCTGTAACGAAGCCCGGGCGTCGGCGACGTCGCGCCCCATCTGCGCCAGGTAGTCCTCCAACGACGGGAAGACAGCCTGATCGCGGAGTCGCCGGGTGAAGTCGAGCCGGACCCTCGATCCATACAGGTCCAGGTCATCGCGATCCAGGACGTACGCCTCGACGCGCATGTCCCCGCCGCCGAAATGCGGATTGTCGCCGATCGAGATGGCAGCAGGGAGAGCTTCCGATCCGACGATGAGATGTCCGGCGTAGATGCCGGAACCGGGGATGGCCCGGCCCGCGTCGGGGCTCACGTTCGCCGTCGGATACCCCAATCCCCGCCCTCGTTGGTCCCCGTGGACCACAACACCCTCCATCTCGGGAGCGCGACCGAGGATCTCCCGTGCGGCGGATATGTCGCCGCTGAGCAGTGCCGCGCGGGCCCGTGTCGACGACCACGCGGATCCGTTGTGGGCCAAGGGGACGGCGATTCCGTCGAATCCCAGGTGCGCGCCGATATCGGCGAGGAACGCAACATCCCCACGGGCGTCGTGACCAAAGCGGAAGTTCTCGCCTACGACGACTGCGCTGGCACGGTGACGCTGGGCGAAGTACTCCCGGGCGAAGCCCTCCGGGGACATGAGTGACGTCGGCTCGTCGAAGCAGATGACATCGACAACGTCAGCACCCTGATCATGCAGACACGCAGTCCGGCGCGCGATCGACAAGAGCAAGGGCGGGACCGAATCGGGACGGAGGATGGTGGCCGGATGGGGATCGAAGGTCAGTGCGACGAGTGGTTCACTCCGTTCATTCGCAACACTACGCGCTCTCGCGAGGAGGGCCTGATGGCCACGATGCACTCCGTCGAATACTCCGATCGTGACGACGCATCGGTCCGCCGTTGCCATAGACGGAGCCTACGCAAGGACGCAGTCGTAGCGAACGTTCCCCGAGTCGGCGCTTCCGATCGCGACAACCTCGTCGTCACCGGACAGGAAGGCATGCGTGTCCTCGGAGTCACAGGGCCATGGCACCGGCTGTCCATGTCGCATCGCCTTCACCTGCGATGCATCGAGGCGGTGGACGGGAAGGATGCGCTCGACGGCAGCTGCCATCGGCGTCACGTCGTCGGGCGTCACGTCCTCGAGGGATCGCGCCTCATCCACCGTGAATCCCCGCACTGAGGTGCGGCGCAGCGAGAGCAGGTGCCCTCCAACGCCGAGGCTCTCGCCGAGATCGCGTGCCAGCGCACGGACGTAGGTGCCCGAGGAACAGCAGACGTCGACGTCCAGGTCGATGGAGTGGGCATCCCGGCGCACCAACTCCCACCGCAGATCGGCGATCGTCACCTCGCGTGGGGGCAACTCGAGGACTTCTCCGTCACGCACGCGCGCGTGCGCCCGTTTCCCGTCCACCTTGATCGCCGAGACGCTGCTCGGCCGCTGGGAGATGGTTCCACGGAACGTGTCGATCGCAGCCCCGAGCCGCGCGTCATCCACCCGCGCGACATCCTCGACGGACGCTGTGGCCAGCACCTCGCCGTCGGCGTCGTCCGTGGTCGTGGTCGATCCGAGTCGGACGACCGCGCGGTAACACTTGTCGCCTGCCGAGACCCACCGTAGGAGTCGCGTCGCCCGACCCACCGCCACGATGAGCACGCCCGTAGCTTGGGGGTCGAGGGTGCCTCCGTGGCCGACGCGGCGGGTTCCGAGGACACGCCGCAGCCTGGCCACCACGTCGTGGGAGGTGATGCCCGGTGGCTTGTCGATCACGACGAAGCCGTCACGACCCACCACCGTTACTCAGCAGGGTGGCGATAGGGATCGGCGTCCCCGGCATAACGGGCCTGGGCGGCTCGCTCGTGGACGGCAGCATCCGCCGCGGCCGCCTGCGCGAGAAGGTCCTCAACATGACGGGCGTTCTCCGGGACTGCATCCGGGATGAAGGCGAGGGTCGGCGTGAACTTGATGCCGGTCTGGCGACCCACCTCCGACCGAAGGAGCCCTGTCGCCGAGAGGAGCGCGGCATGGGTGTCCGCTTGCTCCTCGGGCGTACCGAGAACCGTGTAGAACACCGAGGCCTCGCGCAGATCCGGCGTCACACGGACATCCGTGATCGTGATGAAGCCCAGACGCGGATCCTTGACCCTCGTCTCGAGCATGCCGGCAACAATCTCCCGGATACGGTCGGCAAGCTTGCGCTGACGAGCTTCACTCGCGGTCATGGCTTACGCGGCTTCTCGCGCATCTCGAAGGTCTCGATCTGATCCTCGACCTTGAGATCCTGGTAGGAGCCGAGGTTGATACCGCACTCGAACCCTTCCTTGACCTCGGTGACGTCGTCCTTGAATCGGCGTAGCGTCGCGATCGACACGTTGTCCGCCACAACGGCTCCGTCGCGGATGACTCGGGCCTTGGCGTTGCGCCGCACCTCACCGGACTGGACGACGCATCCTGCGATCGTGCCGAACTTGGAGGACTTGAATACTTCGCGGACCTCCGCGATGCCGAGTTGCACTTCCTCGAACTCCGGCTTCAGCATGCCCTTGAGCGCCGCCTCGATCTCATCGATGGCCTGGTAGATGACGCTGTAGTAGCGGACGTCCACGCCTTCACGCGCCGCGAACTCAGCAACCTTGCCCTCGGGCCGCACGTTGAAGCCGATGATGACGGCCTTGGATGCGCTGGCGAGCGTGACGTCGTTCTTGGTGATGGCACCGACTCCGCGATGGATGACGCGAAGGGACACCTCTGCACCGACATCGATCTTTGTGAGTGCATCCTCGAGAGCCTCGACGGATCCGGACACGTCACCCTTGAGGATCAGCGTCAACTCCGCCACTTCGCCCTTCTCCAGGGACTCGAGGAAGTCCTCCAGGGAACGCTTTACGCGATTCTTGGCCAGAAGCGCGTTGCGCTCCCGTGCCTGACGGGTCTGCGCAATGTGGCGCGCGGTTCGATCCTCGGGAACGACGAGGAAGGAGTCTCCGGCACCGGGAACCGACGTGAGACCGAGGACCTGGACAGGTGTCGACGGACCGGCCTCATCGACCGGATTGCCTGCGTCATCCAGCATGGCGCGCACGCGTCCGAACGCATCGCCGGCCACGATCGAGTCGCCCGGGCGCAGGGTTCCGCGCTGGACCAGGACTGTCGCCACCGGACCGCGCCCGCGATCCAGGTGCGCCTCGATCGCAACACCCTGGGCGTCCTGGTGGGGATTCGCCCGGAGGTCGAGCGCAGCATCGGCGGTGAGCAGGACCGCCTCGAGAAGTTCTTCGATCCCGTTCCCGTTCAGTGCAGACACGTTGACGAACATGGTGTCCCCGCCGAAGTCCTCGGCGACGAGCCCGTACTCGGTCAATTGGGAACGCACCTTGAGCGGGTCCGCACCCTCCTTGTCGACCTTGTTCACGGCGACGACGATCGGAACCTCCGCGGCCTGCGCGTGGTTTAGCGCCTCGATCGTCTGCGGCTTCACACCATCGTCTGCCGCGACGACCAGCACCGCGATGTCCGTGACCTGGGCACCTCGAGCGCGCATCGCGGTGAACGCCTCGTGGCCCGGCGTATCGATGAAGGTGAGGTAGCGCTCACCGTCGGCCGAATGCGCAACCGCCTGGTAGGCGCCGATGTGCTGGGTGATGCCTCCGGCCTCCCCGCTCGCCACGTTCGTCTTGCGGATGGCGTCCAACAGGCGCGTCTTGCCGTGGTCGACGTGACCCATGACCGTGACGACTGGTGAGCGCGGCTCGAGATCCTCCGACTCACCCTCGTCCTCCCCGAACTCGAGATCGAAGGACTCCAGGAGCTCGCGGTCCTCGTCTTCGGGGGACACCACCTGGACGTCATAGTTCAACTCGGTTCCCAGGAGGACCAACGTCTCGTCGTCGATGGACTGGGTGGCGGTGACCATCTCGCCAAGCTGGATCAGGACCTTCACGAGATCCGCGGGCGAGACGTCGATCTTCTCGGCGAAGTCCGTCAAGGAAGCGCCGCGGGGCAGGCGAACGACGTCGCCGTTGCCCCGGGGGATGCGGACGCCGGCGAGGCTTGGCGCCTCCATGTTGTCGAACTCTTGGCGCTTGGCGCGCTTGGACTTGCGCCCCCGTGAGGGACGCCCGCCGGGCTTGCCGAACGCCCCCGCAGTCGTACCGCGACCACCACCGCGCCCGAAGCCGCCACGACCGCCGGGGGCACCGGGACCTTGGGGAGCACCGCCGACCGGCATGCCGGGTGCGCCGGAGCCGAAGCCACCGCGTTGTCCACCGGGACCGCGGGAGGGGAACCCAGGGCCCCGCCCGGCGGGTGCACCGCCGGGCCTGCCCGGGCCGCGCCCGGGTGCACCGGGCCGGGCCGGGCGGGTCGGCATCATCCCCGGATTCGGGCGGGGAGCCCCCGGGACGGGTGCGGGGCGCGGCATGGTGCCCCCGCCCGAGGAGAACGGATTGTTGCCCGGGCGCGGGCCGGGACGGCCCATACCTGCACCGCCGCCGGAGGAGAAGGGGTTGTTGCCTGGGCGCGGACCCGCGGGGCGGGGACCACCGGGAGCGGGTCGCGGGCCAGCCGCAGGTGCAGGTGCGGTCGGGGCACTAGGCGGCGGAGTAGATGCCGCGGGCGGGGCGGGCGCAGCCGCTGGCGGAGCGACCGGCTCGGATACCGAGGGCGCCTCCGGGGCCTTCGCAGCGGGGGCTTTCTTCGCGGGGGCCTTCTTCGCGGGGGCCTTGCCGGGCGCAGCCGGCATGGCCTCCTTCAGACGACGGGCAACAGGCGCCTCAATCGTGGAGGAGGCGGAGCGGACGAATTCGCCCAACTCCTGCAATTTGGCAAGGACATCCTTGCTCTCGACCCCGAGCTCCTTTGCGAGCTCGTAGACCCGAACCTTCGACACGACTCTCCTGTCTTGGTCCGGGTTAGGCACCCCGGACCGTCAGTGGATGCGCTGCACTTTCATGCTGGCGCACTCATGGGGTGTTCATCTCCTACGTCTCCCTGGTGGAAGCACTTGTCACGTCCGGCGGGCGCCGGGCGCGGGTGACACGTCGAGAATCTCGTTCCGAACAGCGTCGAAGGGGTACGTCCCCGGCACTCGAAGTGCCCGGGCCAGTGCCCTTCGCTGCTCCGCGCGGTCGAGACAGTCCGGCCGGGGGTGGATATGCGCCCCTCGCCCGGGAAGGCCCCGCCCCCGATCCACCACGTAGGAGTCCCCCTGCGTGACGATCCGGACCAGATTCCCTGCGTCGTCCCGTGTTCGACACCCGATGCACGTTCGCACGGGTCCCACAACACGGTCAGTAGGCAAGTCTAACTCCGAGGCTCCTGGTCACCCTCAGGGGCGGCTCCCCCGGGCGTGGAATCCGGGCGGATGTCGATTCGCCACCCGGTCAGCCGAGCCGCCAGACGGGCGTTCTGTCCCTCACGTCCGATGGCCAGCGACAGCTGGTAGTCCGGGACCGAGACGCGGGCCGCCTTCGCCGCGCGATCCACGATCATCACCCCCGACACCCGGGCCGGGGAGAGGGCGTGGGCGATCATCTCGGCGGGGTCGTCACTGTGGTCGACGATGTCGATCTTCTCCCCTCCCAGCTCGGACATCACCTGTCGCACCCGCTGGCCCATCGGGCCGATGCAGGAACCCTTCGCATTGACCCCCTCAGCGTTCGAGCGCACCGCGATCTTCGAGCGATGTCCCGCCTCGCGTGCGATGGCCGTGATCTCCACGGTCCCGTCGGCGATCTCAGGGACCTCGAGTGCGAAAAGACCCTTGACAAGGTTCGGATGCGTACGTGACACCGTCACCTGCGGACCCTTGAAGCCCTTGCGCACCGACGTCACTACGCACTTGATGCGATCCCCGTGCGGGTACCTCTCACCCGGTACCTGCTCCTCCGGTGGGAGGTTGGCCTCCACCTTGCCCAAGTCCACGCGCACCATGCGCGGATTGCTGGACTGCTGGATCACGCCCGACACCACGTCGCCTTCCCGTCCGGTGAATTCCGTCAGGGTGGCGTCCCCCTCGGCCTCCCGAAGCCGACTCAGCAAGACCTGACGGGCGGTGGTCGCTGCAACCCGCCCGAAGCCCTCGGGGGTGTCCTCGAATTCTCGGACGGCGGAACCGTCGTCCGCCGTCTCCGTCGCCCACACCGTGACATGACCTGTTTTGCGGTCGAGGACCACACGTGCCTGTTCCGCGTGACCCGGAGTGCGTTGGTACGCGACCAGCAGCGCCGCCTCGATCGTCTCGACGACGAGGTCGAGAGACAGGTCCTTCTCGCGGACCAGGGCCTTCAGGGCTCCGACATCGATATCCATCAGTCGTCCTCCTGGCCTCGTGAGAACTCGATCTCGATGGTGGCCGACTCGACATCCGCGAAGTCCACAGCCACGTCGTCGCCACCGTCGACGCGAAGAGTCGCACGGGTGTCCTCGACGCCAACGACCCGGCCGTGCACGGTCTCTCCGGTCCGTAGTCGCACGGACACCAGACGTCCCTGCGCACGGCGCCAGTGGCGCGGGGCGGTCAGAGGCCGGTCGACACCCGGGGATGACACCTCGAGGACGTAGGCGTGGGGAAAAAGGGAAGCCGCCTCATCGAGGACCGTCGACATCGCATTGCTCACCTCAGCGATCGAGTCGAGATCCACACCACCATCGCGATCCACGATGACGCGAACCACATCCCTGCGCCCCACGTGCGATACGGACAGATCTTCGAGATCCAGGCCATGTGCGATCAGCACCGGTTCGATCCGCGACCGGATTTCCATCACCCGTGGGGACATGAGCCCTCCCGCTGAGCGCATCCTGTTGTGAGTCCGACTTGTAGCCGGGAGCATAACCGTTCTCTCGAAGTGGGATATTGGCGCCGTGACGGCTCTTCCCACGACGCGACGCGCGCTCCTCGCGGGGGCCGGCGCCCTCGGCCTTGCGGGAGTGATCACATCGTGCTCCTCGGATCCACCGGCGCCCGTGGCCCTCGACACCCCGTCTCCCCAGGAGCGCGACTCCGCGCTCATCTCGGAACTCGGCCTCATCGCCCTCTACTCCGCGACGATCGAAGCGTTCCCGGATCTGGCCCCGCTCGCCTCACCCATCGCCGATCAACACCGCGAGCATGCGCGCGCGCTCGGGTCCGATGTGGATCCGGAACCCTCTCCCGTGACAATTCCGGACTCCGCGCGGGGCGCCATCCGGCAGCTCATCGCCGCAGAGGAACAAGCCGCACGCGATAGGCAGGACGCCTGCTCGGTGGAGTCCTCCGCGGAACGAATCCGACTGTTGACACTGATCGCAGCCTCCGAGGCATCCCACGCCACGGCACTTGCCGCATGGCAGGAGGCCGGAGCATGAGCGCCTGGTCGGCCGCCTACCTCGCCGAGGACGCCGCCGAGGCCGCGTGTCGCACCGCCGCTGCGGCCCTGGGCACTCCGTTGCGTCGCCGCGCATTGGCGCGGGCGGCTGACCATGCCGCCGCGCGGACACGAATCCAATCGCTTCTGACGGACCTGCCCGCCGTTCCCGCCGCCTACTCCTTCGCGGAGTCCGCGGAGACTCCTGCAGCGGCACGCGCACTGGTCAGCAGTACGGAGAACGCACTGGTGCCGGTCTACGCGGACGCAGCTGCCGCGGACGCCGGCCCATCGCGCTCATGGGCCGTGGAGCAGGCGATGGCCTGCGCGGTCGCTGGTGTTCGTTGGGGTGGCGAGACCCAGGCATTCCCTCAGGCTCCCTCATCCGCTGCCCCCGAGGAACAGGTCCCAGGCCAGACGCAGGATCAGTAGACCGACGACGACGAGGAACACTGCACGCACGAATCGGCTTCCCCTGCGAAGTGCGGTCCGGGCCCCGAAGAAGGCACCCGCGACGTTTGCGATGGCCATCAGGAGTCCAACGGCCCAGAGGATCGAATCGGATAACCCGAAGACGAGGATCGCCGCGATGTTCGTTCCGAGGTTGACGATTTTCGCCGTGACCGAGGCGTTGAGGAACGAGTAGCCCAGGCCGGCGACGAGAACGATGATCAGAAACGACCCCGTCCCGGGTCCCAGGATGCCGTCGTAAAAGCCGATGGCCGCGCCCGCTCCGATGGCGATGATGTAATGACGCGAGCCGGCTGGGAACCGAAGTTCCTCGTCAATGCCCAATCGTGGACGGAACATCAGGAACAACCAGACACCGACCAGCGCGATGAGGATGATCGGCTCGATGACCTGCGCGGGCAGGTTGACCGCGGTTCGCGCACCTAGCACCGCGGTGGCGAATGCAGTGAGTGCCATCGGTACCGCGGTCGCCAGATGGGGGCGGATCTTGCGCAGGTAGGTGGCTGCCGCCGTGGCGGTCCCCAAGACACTCGCAACCTTGTTGGTCCCCAGTGCCACCGACGGCGCCAATTGCGGTTGCGTGATCAGGAGCATGGGCACCTGAAGCATTCCGCCCCCGCCGGACACGGCGTCGATCCACCCGGCGACCAATGCGGTGGCGACTAGGAGGACGAGGATTCCCGGGTCCACCCCGTCGATCATGACGACCGAATCAACTGCTTCACGTGGTCGCGGATCATCTCGGCAGCGACATCCGACCGTTCCCCGGTCTGCCGATCCTTGACCTCCACGACTCCCTCGGCCAGACCCTTACCCACCACAACGATGGTGGGAACGCCGATCAGTTCGGAATCGTTGAACTTCACGCCCGGGGACACACCGCGTCGATCGTCGAGCAGCACGCGAATTCCGGCCGCGTCGAGGTCGTCTGCGAGGGAGTCCGCGAACCCGTAGGCCGCGTCCTCTTTGCCGGCGACCACGATGTGAATGTCCGCAGGCGCCACCTCGCGGGGCCAGATCAGCCCCTTGTCGTCGTGATGCTGCTCGGCGACCGCCGCAACTGCGCGCGAGACGCCGATGCCGTAGGAGCCCATCGTGACCGTGACGAGCGTGCCGCTCTCGTCGAGCACCTGCAGGTCTAGGGCCTCGGCGTACTTCCGCCCCAGTTGGAAGATGTGGCCGATTTCTATCCCCCGCGCCAGCGTCAGTGGGGCGCCGCACTCGGGGCAAGTGTCCCCCTCCCTGACCTCGGCGACGTCGATGACCCCGTCCGGATGGAAATCCCGACCGCTCACCAGATCGAAGACGTGACGCCCCGCCTCGTTGGCACCGGTGATCCAGCGTGTGCCGTCGACGACTCGCGGGTCCACCAGGTAGGGATATCCGCGTTCCCTACCGAGGGACTGAGGCCCGATGTACCCCTTCACCAAGGCAGGGTGACGTGCGAAATCTGCTTCCTCGAACGGTCGGACCGCGCGCGGGTGCACGGCCGCCTCAAGCCTGCGGAGGTCCACATCTCGGTCACCCGGGATGCCGATCACCAACGGCGATTCGACGTCGTCGGGATCCGTCGTCATCAGGACGACGTTCTTCAAGGTATCGGCTGCGGTCCACTCACGATCCGTGCGTCGCAGATCCGCGCGCTCATTGGCCATCGATACGAGCAAGTCAATCGTCGGGGTGTCGGGGGTGTCCTCGACATGGGCGGGGGGCGCATGCTCCGCATTCATGGCCCCCGGCGCCACCGAGCGCATCGCCTCGACGTTCGCGGCGTAGTCGCACGACGTGCAGCGGACGAACGTGTCCTCTCCGACGGGCGTGGGTGCGAGAAACTCCTCGCTCATCGATCCGCCCATCGCACCGGACATTGCGCTCACGATCACGTAATCGAGTCGAAGGCGATCGAATGTGCTGATGTACGCATCCCGATGACGCTGATACGAGCGCGCCAGACCAGCGTCGTCGACATCGAAGGAGTAGGAATCTTTCATGACGAATTCTCGGCCACGAAGGATTCCCGCCCGCGGCCTCGCTTCGTCCCGGAACTTCGTCTGAATCTGGTAGATGCACAGCGGCAGGTCCTTGTAGGAGGAGTACTCCCCCTTCACCATCAGGGTGAACATCTCCTCGTGCGTCGGTCCCAGCAGTAAGTCCACGCCGCGGCGATCCTTGAGCCGGAAGAGGTTCTCCCCGTACTCGGTCCACCGGGCCGAGCGTTCGTACGGGTCCCGGGGCAGGAGGGCCGGGAAGTGGACCTCCTGGAAACCCGCGGCGTCCATCTCCTCGCGGACGATCCGCTCGACGTTGCGGAAGACCAAGTACCCCAATGGGAGCCAACTGAAGATCCCGGGAGCCACTCGACGGACGTAGCCGGCTCGGACGAGGAGTCGGTGACTGGGGACCTCCGCATCCGCGGGATCGTCGCGCAACGTGCGAACGAAGAGGGTGGACATGCGCAGGATCATGGGGCGAACCCTATCCAGGTACGTACAGGCGATTCCCTAGAACAGCACCGTCGCGAAGGTGCCATGCGGTCGGAATCCGACGTGCGCGTAGCACTTGCGCGCGGGCGTGTTGTACGAATTGACATAGAGAGAAACGATGGGCGCGATGTCGCTCTGCGCGTGATGGAGCACCGCCGCCATTCCCGGTGCCGAGAGACCCCGACCACGAAGTTCCGGTGCGACCCACACGCCCTGGACCTGGCATGCCCGCGCACTCGACGCACCGATCTCGGCCTTGAATTCGACCCGGCCGCCCACGACGCGGACGAACGCGCGCTGCTCGCGGACCAGGTCCGCGATACGAGCGCGGTACATGCCCGCGGCACCTCCGGCCAGCGGCGAGACGCCCACTTCCTCGGTGAACATGTCCACGCAGGCTGGGAAGAGAATGTCGAGGTCGTCCATCGACGCGTAGCGCACGAGGGGATCCGGCTCTACGCGTGGCTCGGTCTCCGCGACAAGAAGGGGCTGGTCCACGCGCACCTCGCGAGCCGATCCCCACGCAGGTTCCACCAAACGCCACAGATCGAGGACTTCCTCCGCATCACCCACGAAGGATGAGCACCGCCGCGGCAGCCGCCGGAGCCGATCGGCGAAGGCCGCGCGAGCGTCGGCCGTCGTCTCGATCGGGATCAGGTTCGCTCCGGAGTAGAGCGCGGATTCCATCTCGCCACGGAAGTACCCCCACAACTCACCCCCGAGGCGGTAGGGGTCGAGTCCCGCGACGTCGACGCGGGACTCCACGAAGCAGTGCAGGACGGGATCGCGATCGATCAGCGCCATGAGCCCGCTCGCATCGACCCCGACTAGCGGCCGTACGGTCCCGATCGCATCTGCGTGGATGGTCAGCGCTACCCCGCAACGACCTCGGGTGACCCCGAACCGGATTCCATCGACTCGGCGAGCTTCATCGCCTCTTCGATCAGAGTCTCGACGATCTGGGATTCGGGCACGGTGGCGATGACCTCGCCCTTGACGAAGATCTGGCCCTTGCCGTTCCCCGACGCAACACCGAGGTCGGCCTCCCGTGCCTCACCTGGGCCATTCACCACGCATCCCATGACTGCGACACGCAACGGTACGTCGAGTCCCTCGAGCCCGGCCGTCACCTGCTCAGCGAGCGTGTAGACGTCCACCTGGGCTCGGCCGCACGAGGGGCACGACACGATCTCCAGGCCGCGCTGGCGCAGGTTGAGAGACTCCAGGATCTGGATGCCGACCTTCACTTCCTCGACCGGTGGCGCAGAGAGGGACACCCGGATGGTGTCGCCGATCCCGCGGGAAAGGAGGCCCCCGAACGCCACGGCGGACTTGATCGTTCCCTGGAACGTCGGTCCGGCCTCGGTCACGCCGAGATGGAGCGGGTAGTCGCACTGCTCGGCCAAGAGCATGTACGCCTTCATCATGATCACCGGATCGTGATGCTTCACCGAGATCTTGATGTCGCGGAAGTCGTGCTCTTCAAACAGGGACGCCTCCCACAGCGCCGACTCCACGAGTGCCTCCGGAGTGGCCTTTCCGTACTTCTCAAGCAACCGCTTGTCGAGGGAACCAGCGTTCACGCCGATCCGAATGGGTGTGCCCACGTCTTTGGCGGCCCGAGCGATCTCGGCGACCTTGTCATCGAATTGTTTGATGTTCCCCGGATTGACCCGGACTCCCGCACACCCAGCATCGAGGGCCGCGAATACGTACTTGGGTTGGAAGTGGATATCGGCCACCACCGGGATGCCGGACTTCTTCGCGATGGCGGGTAGCGCGTCAGCATCATCCTGGGAGGGCACCGCTACCCGCACGATCTGGCAGCCTGCGGCGGTCAACTCGGCGATCTGCTGCAAGGTCGAGTTGATGTCCGCTGTGAGAGTCGTGGTCATGGACTGCACGCTGACCGGGGCATCACCACCCACGGCCACGGGGTGCGTCGGATGGCGCAGCAGGATCTGTCGGGTCTTCCGACGCGGGGCGACAGTCGGGGGCGGGGCGCCGGGAAGCCCCAGATCGATGCTCATTGCTTCATTATCGCGTCCGCATGGGAGGTCCACCACAGCAGCGCGCGCTACCCCAGAGAGATCGGCTTGACCAGGTCCGCCCAGATGACGATGACACCGGCACCCAGCAGGATCGCCGCCACGACGTACGCCACGGGAAGCAGCCGCGCGGTGTCGACGGGACCGGGGTCCGGACGGCCGAACACGCGCGCGAACCAGCGCCGCACCCCTTCATAGAGCGCTGCAGCGACGTGACCACCATCCAGGGGGAGGATCGGCAGGAGGTTGAACAGGAACAGGAACAGGTTGAGAGACGCCGCGAGGCCGAGGAACGTGGCGACCTTCCCCTCGATCGGATCATCCCCGGCTGCGATGTCCCCACCGAGCCGACTGGCACCGACGACGCTCACCGGACTGTCGAGCTGACGCTGGCCTCCCCCGATCAGCGTCTCGTCGACCAATTCGTAGAGCCGCACGGGCAGGGAGACGAGAGCGACGACGCTGGCCGTCGTCAGGTCCCACATGTACGCGGGCACGCTGGAGAGGGGCTGACCGACGTACTCGATCTCCGGGCGTATCCCGATGAACCCCGCGTTCTGGGTCTCTCCCGTGGGCGCGCCCACCTCGTCGACGACGGGGTAGTCGACCGACGCGATCGTCACCGGGAGCGACGTCCGGACTCCCTCGCGCTCCACGACGAGGGACGTCGAGGCACCGGCATTCGCGCGGATCCAGGTGGTCGCCTCCTCCCAGGTGCCGGCCGAGACCGGCCCAACGCCCACGAGGAGATCCCCCGGGCGGATATCCGCAGCGACTGCCGGGCTCGGCGACGATCCGGTCGGACAGTTACCCGAGGGCAGCGGTTCGACGCTCGCGGTCTCCGCAGTCGGCGTGCAGGCCACGATGCCAGCCACCTGGGCCGTCGGCTGTGGGAATCCGATACCGACGAGGAGGATCCCGAACAGGACGAACGCCAACACGAGGTTCATGAACGGGCCGCCCAGCATGATGACCAGGCGCTTCCACACAGGCAGCTTGTAGAAGAGACGGTCCTCGTCCCCCGGCTGCATCTCGTCGAAGGAGGCGCGACGCGCGTCGGCGATCATGGTCGCGAAACGGCCCGTGCTGAGGGTTCGGGACTCCCCGTCCTTTCCCGGCGGCAGCATCCCGATCATGCGGATGTAGCCGCCCACAGGGAAAGCCTTGATTCCGTACTGGGTCTCCCCCTTGGTCCGCGACCAGATCGTCGGCCCGAATCCGACCATGTACTGGGTGACACGTACGCCGAAGATCTTCGCGGGCACCAGATGCCCGATCTCGTGCAGCGCGATCGAGAGGCCAATGAGCAACGCGAAGAGCGTGATGCCCACTATCTCCATGCCCACGGCCCCATTCTCCCCTCGGGATACGACGCACGGGCGACCGAGCGGGATCCCCTACGCGTGGACGAGTTCGCGGGCACGGTTCCGACCCCAGGCATCGGCGTCCCGAACCGCCTGCACCGTGACCTCTGCAGGCGGGCACCACCCGTCGGCAAGGTGCTCGTCGAGGACGCGGGCGACGGTGGACACGATGCGCGGGAAGGCCAGGTTCCTGTCGAGGAACTCCTCGACGCAGACCTCGTTTGCAGCGTTCAGCACGGCA
Organism: uncultured Bifidobacteriaceae bacterium; assembly: GCA_964495555.1. GTDB lineage: Bacteria > Actinomycetota > Actinomycetes > S36-B12 > S36-B12 > VGCC01. The sequence goes on from CAZBWA010000003.1 coordinate 69,713, forward strand.
GGCGCCGTCCCCCCCGACGTCCCGGCCGATCGTGCCAACGCCACAGCAGGGAAGGCCACGTCGTCGAGCGGCTCGAAATGCCATGTCGTCGGCGACGCCCACGCACATCCCTCGATGGCCCCGGCGACGCGGTGCGGCCAATCGAGCCCGAGGGCGATCGGCAGGCGCATGTCCGGTGGGCTTGCCTGGCAGATCGTCGACCCGTCGACGAACTCGACCATGGAGTGGACGATCGACTGCGGGTGCACGACGACGTCGATGCGATCGAAGCCGACCCCGAACAGGAGGTGCGCCTCGATCACCTCCAGGCCCTTGTTCATCATGGTGGCGGAGTTGATGGTGACGAGGGGGCCCATGGTCCAGGTCGGATGGGCCAGCGCCTGCTCGGGGGTGATGCCCTCCATCTGATCGAGTGTCCACCCTCGGAATGGGCCTCCGCTCGCCGTGAGGATCAGCCGCCGCACTTCCTCCGGCGCGCCGGATCGAAGTGCCTGGGCGAGCGCCGAGTGCTCGGAGTCGACGGGGACGATCTGATCGGGACGTGCGCGTGCTCGGACGAGGTCTCCCCCGATGATGAGCGACTCCTTGTTGGCGAGGGCGACGACGCTTCCCGCCTCGAGGGCCGCGAGAGTGGGCTCCAATCCGGTCGCACCGGAGAGGCCATTGAGCACCACGTCGCAGTCGTGGCCCGCGATGGACACCAGTGCGTCCGGTCCCGCGAGCAACCTCGGGATGCGCGCATCACCCTGCGCATACCCGCTGTCCTGGGCCCAGGCGTAAAGGGCGATCTGGAGATCTTGAGCGCTCGTCGCGCGCGTCACCGCCACGACCTCCGGACGGAACTCCCGAATCTGTTCCATCAAGAGTTCCGGCGCCGCCCCTGATGCGGCGAGTCCCACCACGTCGAAGCGATCCCGGTTGCGCCGGATGACGTCCAGGGCCTGAGTGCCGATAGACCCGGTGCTCCCGAGAATCACCACACGGCGCACGGCAGGTGGGCTAACGGTCGTCACCCGCGTCCCGGGCGGGTGCCATGTCGAAGACACGCTGCGCCAGCCGGACGATCTGCGCGTCCGTCAGGTCATCCACGTCCACGCGGAATTCGCCGAGGATAACTCCGGCGAGGGCCCGGTCATGCTTCTCGACGTATGCGATGAATTGATGCGATGCATTGGCTTTGCCGGCACCGTGTCCGAGCACGAGGATCGCTCCGGCGCCTTGCAGCTGATGCGCGAGTGAGCGCCACACCTCGACGTCGTCGGGGTCGTACCACCCCTGCAACGTTCCCGCCT
>CAZBWA010000004.1:0-55315 GCA_964495555.1 uncultured Bifidobacteriaceae bacterium
GCATCACCTCGACCCGTGGTCACTCGATCACCTCGCTCCAGGCGATCTACGTTCCCGCCGACGACCTCACGGACCCGGCTCCGGCCACCACCTTCGCGCATCTCGATGCGACGACGGTGCTGTCCCGGCCGATCTCGGAGCTCGGCATCTACCCGGCCGTGGACCCGCTGGACTCCACCTCGCGCATCCTCGACCCCCGCTACATCGGTGACGAGCACTACCGCGTCGCCGCCCGCGTGAAGGAGATCCTGCAGCGCTACAAGGACCTCCAGGACATCATCGCCATCCTCGGCATGGACGAGCTCTCCGAGGAGGACAAGATCATCGTCGGACGCGCACGTCGCATCCAGCGGTTCCTGTCCCAGAACATGTTCGTGGCCGAGGCGTTCACCGGACAGCCGGGTTCCTTCGTGCCGGTGGAGGAGACCATCGCGTCGTTCAAGGCGCTCTGCGAGGGTGCGTATGACCATCTGCCCGAGCAAGCGTTCTTCATGTGCGGTGGCATCGACGACGTCGAGCGCAACGCCGCCGAGTTGGCGAAGAAGTAGCGATGGCGGAACTCGACGTCGCGGTGGTGTCGGCCGAGCGCTCCCTCTGGAGTGGCCCGGCCCGCAGCGTCGTCGCCAAGACGCCGGAGGGGGAGATCGGGATCCTTCCCGGACACGAGCCCGTGCTCGCCCTGCTCGTGGAGAGCCCCCTGCGCATCGAGCAGCCCGATGGCACAAAGGTGCTCGTGGCGGTTCATGGCGGCTTCTTCTCGGTGGACTCGGACAAGGTCAACGTCATCGCCGAAGTGGCCGAGTTGGCCGAGAACATCGACATCGAGCGTGCTCAGGCGGCTTTGGCGCGGGCGCAGGCCGCTGGCCCCGAGGCCGATTACTCCGCCATGAAGCGTGCCGAGACACGTATCCAGGTCGCCGGGGTGGCTAAGGGCCTGCGCTAGTCGTCGCTGGGGATCAGCCGCAGAGTGAGGCGGTCGAGGACCCGCAGCCGCCGACGCTTGACGGCCGAGCGCCAGACCTCCATCGTCATCAGTTGTACGGGGAACCACAGGAGCACCCAGCTCGTGATGCTCAGTCCCTCCCCGACCACATCGACGAGGTACTCGTCGGACGGATCGGCATTGTTCTTCACCAGGATGCTGGCGAACTGGAAGAGAAAGAACGCGATGATGCCGAGAGGCAGGAGACGACGTCCGATCGCGCCTCCCGCCTCCGTACTGTCGAGATCGATGATGTTCTGCGTCCGCACCCACCGTCGGATGGCCACCGTGAGCGACTCTTCGAGCCCGGGGTGGATCTGATCCGCGGGCAAGGTCACGGCGAGTTCCACGTCGGCGGAGCCGCGGGGTTGGCGTCGCAGCAACATGTCGCGCACGGTGTCCATGGCGGGCTGCGCCGTGAACTCCGAGTACAGGGGAGACGTGGGGCTGATGTCGTCGGCCTCGAACAACTGTCCCGGATGGGACAGGGTGAAGGCGATGACGTTCGAGGCCATGGCTACCGGGTGGCTCCCGGCTCCCAGAGCACGTCGCCTCCTGCGTCCACGTTGGCCGCGCGCGCGAGAATGAACAGCAGGTCACTCAGGCGATTGAGATACGTGGCGGTGAGCGGATTCATGCCACCGTGGTACATGTCCAGGGCCGCCCACGTCGAGCGCTCCGCACGTCGGACGACGGTGCGTGCCACGTGCAGATGCGCGGCGACGGGTGTGCCCCCGGGGAGGATGAAGGATCGGAGCGGGGTCAGCCGCTCGTTGTACTGGTCGCACTCGCCCTCGAGTCGCGTGATGTAGTCGGCGGTGACACGCAGCGGCTCGTGAGCCGGGTTGTCCACGACGGGGGTACACAGGTCCGCCCCCACGTCGAAGAGCTCGTTCTGAATCCGCCGCAGGAGAGTCGCGGCATCCGGGTCAACCCCCGGCTGTGCCAGGACCACGCCGATGGCGCAATTGGCCTCGTCGACATCCGCGTAGGCCTTGAGCCGCGGATCGTTCTTGCCGGTGCGGGACATGTCCCCGAGAGACGTGGTGCCGTCGTCGCCCGTGCGCGTGTAGATCCGAGTGAGGTTGACCATGCGATGACCCTAGGGCAGGGGAGGTCTCGACGCTCGTACGATGCGCGGGTGCAGTGGTTCCGGATCGAGGGGGGCGACCGCCTGGTCGGAACCGTGGAGGTGGCCGGGGCCAAGAACTCGGTCCTCAAATTGATGGCGGCCGCTCTCCTGGCACCGGGCACGACCACGATCACCAACGTCCCCGAGATCGACGACGTGCGCATCATGTCCGAGTTGTTGCGCCGTCTCGGGTGCGTGGTGACCCACGACACGGAGGCCGGGAGCCTCGACATCGAGGTGCCCGAGCGCCCCGATCACCGTGCGGACTACGACCTCGTGCGGCGGATGCGTGCGTCCATCTGCGTCCTCGGTCCGCTGCTCGCGCGATGTGGCGCAGCGGAGGTGGCACTTCCCGGTGGGGACAACATCGGCTCACGTGGGCTGGACCTCCACATCGACGGCCTCCGTCGCCTGGGTGCGCGCGTGAACAACGAGCACGGATACCTGATCGCATCCGGGGATCGGCTGCGCGGGGCGGACATCTGGCTGGACTTCCCCAGCGTGGGCGCGACGGAAACCCTCGTCATGAGCGCTGTTCTCGCCGACGGACGCACCGTCATCGACAACGCTGCACGGGAACCGGAGATCGTCGATATCTGCACCATGTTGGTCGAGATGGGGGCGCAGATCGACGGGATCGGCTCGGCGACCCTCACGATCGAGGGCGTCGACGAACTCGTGCCGGTGTGCCATGCCACAGTGCCCGATCGGATCGTGGCCGGCACCTTCGCGGTGGCGGCCGTGATGACCGGGGGTTCGATCCATATCCGGGGTGCCCAGGCGGGGCACCTGTCGCTACCTCTCGAGAAGCTCGCGATGGCCGGGGCCAGCCTCGAATCGGGAAGCGACGGATTCACCGTGTCGATGGAGGGTCGTCCGCGATCCGTGGACGTGGTGACGCTGCCGTACCCGGGTTTCCCCACGGACCTCCAGCCTCAGTTCATCGCGTTGAATTCGATAGCGGAGGGCGCCGCCCTCGTGACCGAGAACCTCTTCGAGGCGCGATTCCGATTCGTGCAGGAGCTCGCGCGGCTGGGGGCCGATGTGCGTACGGACGGACACCACGCCCTCGTCCGTGGGCGCACACGGCTCTCGGGTGCGCCCGTCGAGGCGACCGACATCCGGGCGGGCGCGGGACTGGTGCTCGCGGGTCTCGTGGCCGACGGGGTGACGGAGGTCTACGGCGTGGACCACATCGATCGCGGGTACGCAGGGTTCCTGCCCGCACTTGCAGGTCTCGGTGCGCGCGTGTCCCGGGAGGGCCTCAGTTCGTGAGCAGTGCGCGGGCGCGCACTTCGTCGGCCGGCCACACCATCACGCGTGGGCCGTCCAGGGTCTGAGCCAGGTTCGCGCGGATGCCCGCGTCCTCGAGCCTGCGGCGGGTGATCTCGCCCTCCGCGTAGGAACCCGGGGAGGCCACGCTCACGAGCAGGCCGTACTCCTCCTCCGAACCCGACCGCGCCGGAGCCGCGACGACGGAAGCACCCCGACGGAAGGCCCACCGCAAGACCAGGATGAGGATGACCAGGCCACCGGCCGCAACGAGCGGCCCGAAGAGGAACGAGAACGACCCGGACACGCCCCTATGGTGACGGTCCCGGGGACAATCCGCCACCGGGTACCGTGCCGCGGTGCGGATCATGGTGGCCCGATGCACTGTGGACTACGTCGGTCGACTCACCGCCCACCTGCCCGAGGCGGACCGCGTCATCATCGTCAAGGCGGATGGGTCCGTGCTGATCCACGCGGACGGCGGCTCCTACAAGCCGCTGAACTGGATGAGTCCGCCGTGCACGCTGCGCGAGACGGGATCCGAGCCCCTGACATGGGAGGTGTCGAACAAGGCGGGCGAGAGTCTGATCATCCGCATCCATGAGATCGCGCATGACAGCGAGCATGTCCTCGGTATCGACCCGGGACTGGTCAAGGACGGCGTCGAGGCCCACCTCCAGGCATTGCTCGCTGAGCACCTCCAGGTTCTGGGGGAGGGCTACTCGCTGGTACGTCGCGAATACCCCACAGCGATCGGCCCGGTGGACCTGCTCTGTCGAAACCCCGAAGGTGGGCATATCGCTATCGAGATCAAGCGCCGGGGGGAGATCGACGGCGTGGAACAACTCACGCGGTACCTGGATCTGCTTAATCGCGATCCGCTCATCGCCCCGGTGAACGGAGTCTTCGCCGCGCAGGAGATCAAGCCCCAGGCGCGCACATTGGCAGAGGACCGGGGGATCCGCTGCGTTGTCCTGGACTACGACGAGCTCAAGGGAACCTCCGACGTCGAGTCCCGACTCTTCTGACTTTGGCACACTGACGACATGGCCCGAAAGAATCGACGTGCGTCGTCGGAGCCTCGCGAGTACGTCCCCTCCACCCGCGTGGAATCGCACTCCGACGGCGAGTGGTACGTCCGATCCCTGACCGGCTCCTCCGCGACGAAGGTCTATCGGTGTCCGGGGTGTGACCAGGAGATCCGTCCCGCGACCCCGCACATCGTCGCCTGGTCCGCCGATGATCCTCAGGGCGCCGACGATCGTCGGCACTGGCACACCCCCTGCTGGTCCGCGCGCTCACGTCGTCGTCCGCGATGACGCAGGTCTCGTCCAACTCGGTGCTCCCGGCCACGCGCCGCGACATCGAATTGCGCACGTCGGATGGGCTCACCCTCGTCGGAGAGTTGGCGGTGCCGATCGGCGTCGAACCCGTCGCCTGCATCGTCTGCGTGCATCCGCTGCCGACGCACGGGGGAATGATGGACTCGCACGTTCTCCGCAAGATGGCGTGGCGGCTGCCGGCCATGGCGGACATCGCCATCCTGCGCTTCAACACGCGCGGTACGTCGAGCGCGCGGGGGACCAGCGAGGGGTCGTTCGATGCGGGTGATGCCGAGGGACGCGACCTGGAAGCTGCTGTGGAGTTCGCTCGGGGGGCGGGGCTTCCCCGACCCTGGCTGCTCGGCTGGTCATTCGGCACCGACGTGATACTTCGGCACGCCCGCACGCTGGACGTGTCGGGCGTGATCCTGCTGTCCCCGCCGCTTCGTACCACGACTCAGGCGGAGCTCGCGCTGTGGGCGGACGCACCCGTTCCCGTCGTCGCGCTCATTCCCGAGCGTGATGACTTCCTGCCGCCGGATGCGGCGAGGGAGGGCTTCCGCGGTGCGCCGAACATCCGACTCATCGTCGTCCCCGAAGCGCCCCACCTGTGGGTGGGGGAGCGGTTCGTGCAGCGGGTGCTCGACGAGGTCGTCGCCCTCGTCAATCCACCGGCGTCGCCGCTGCCGCGGGACTGGGTGGGGCCGATGGAGCGCTGGTCGGATCTGTAGCGAGCCCGGCGGCTCGTCGGATCACATCGGCGTAGGCGCGGGCGCCTTTCGCCGTGAGGTGTATCCCATCGGAGACGAAGTAGTCCCGGTTGCCCTGGGCTGCCGCATGCCAGTCAGCCAGCACGACATTGGGGTAGTCCTCGATCACGGCATCGACCAGGGAATTATTCGGCTTCTCCCAGGACCGGGGAACGGACGCGTTCACGACGACCACGCGGTCGTAGTCCGCGAGGGGATCGAGCAGCGAGCGCAGGATCTCCTCGTTCAGCACGCCGTTGGTCCCGGGGTGCAGCACGACGGTGTTCGCCAGTTGCTCCGCCCGGCTGAGTTTCTTGACCCGACCCGTGAAGGCTCCCGGCATCCGCGCCACGGATGCGTCGACGCCGATGCCGGGAATCTCTTCCGCGAGGATGTCGGCCGCCCCGAGCATCACGGAGTCTCCGATCGCGCTGATCGGTCCATTCGCGGCCCGGACGTCCTCGATGCTCAGGGGGGTCGCCTGCGGGGACGTCGTCGTACTCGGGGCGGGCAGGGTGATCTCGGTCGGTGCCCCGTCCTCGATCCCGATGGCCGCGATGACCTCGGAGGGTGAGGCGGCATCCCCGACCCGCCAGAGTCCGACGATGGCGAGTGTGCCCAGAGCGACGGCGCCGAGCGCCATGGTTCCGGAGGCCACCACGCGAGCGGGAGACAGCGTGCGGGTGCGCAACCCCGACCATGTCCGGCCGAGGATCCCATGGCGGATCGGCATCTCGATGAAGCGGTAGCTCACCTCTGCGATTCCGAACGTGATGGCGAGGCGCACGGCGCCCGTGGCCACCGCGTGCCACGGTTCGGAGCCGTCCCACGCGGTGTCCAATCCGGGCCGCGTCACGAGGAACACCGGCCAGTGCCACAGGTACAGCCCGTAGGACCGCTGCCCGATGAACCTCCAGGGTTGACTTCCGAGGAGCGCACCGAGTCCGATCGCCGGATGAGTCGCCATCATGATCAGGACGGCGACCACCGCGGAGAACACGAGGAATCCCCCGCGATACAGCAGCGGGGTGAACTCCGTCACCAGGATGTAGGCCCCGACGACGCAGGCCAGAGCGAGGGCTCCCGTCCCCCAGAGTGCCGTGCGTGCACCGGTGGAGACGTGCTCGGGGAGTCTGCCCGGTCGCCACACAGTGGCGACAGCCGCTCCGAGGAGTAATCCCGAGATGTGGGCGTCCGTGCCGAAGTAGACCCGGCTGGGGTCCGTGGGGACCGGCATGCCCGAGCGGACCGCGAGATAGGCCATCCACAGTGACGAAGCGACCGCGATTCCCAGCGCGACCCAGCGCACACCGCGGACTCCGACGGAACGCATGAGCACGAACAGCAGCAACGGCCACAGCAGGTAGAACTGCTCTTCGATCGCAAGTGACCACAGGTGGGCAAGCAAAGGTGGGCGACCCGTGAACTCGAAGTAGGAGAGGTCGGCGACGATGTACCACCAGTTCGACACGTAGAACAAGGACGCCAGAGCATCCGCGCGGAACCGGGGTGCCGCATCCTGGTAGATAAGGGCGACCGCGATACCGACCACGACGAGCATGAAGATGAGCGCCGGCAGGAGACGTCGTGCGCGCCCGAGGTAGAACCGTCCGAAATCGATCGTTCCGCGGGCGCGGAATTGCTCCAGGAGGAGCGTGGTGATCAAGAATCCACTGAGGACGAAGAACACGTCGACGCCCAGGAATCCGCCCGGGACGGCATCGACTCCGCCGTGGTAGAGCAGGACCCCGATGATGGCGAGGGCGCGCACGCCGTCGAGCCCGGGCTGGTAGCCGAGTTCGCCCGCGCGACGACCTCGGTCGAGGGTCCAGGGGATGCGACCTGCAGATGCCCCGTCGCTCACTTCGCCATGGTAGGCGGGGCGGGCTGCACTAATTCGATGAGAACACCGCCGGTGTCCTTCGGATGCGTGAAGTTCACCAACGATCCGGCGGTACCTACCCTCGGCTCGTCGTAGAGCACGCGAACCCCGCGTGAGCGCAGGTGCTCGGCGGCCTGGCGCACGTCGCGCACCGTGTAGGCGAGCTGCTGGACACCGGGGCCCGTGTGCTCCAGGAAGCGCCCGATCGGGGAGTCGGGGCGCAGGGGTGCGAGGAGTTGGATGAAGGAACCGGAGTCCCCGACGGCCAGCATGGCCTCCTCCACGCCCTGATCCTCGTTGGACTCGCGATGCGTGACTTCCATGCCGAACATCGTGCGATGGAAGTCGATGGCCGCGTCCAGATCGGCGACGGCGATACCGACGTGGTCGATGGCGAGCACCCAGGACTCCATGTGCGTCATCGTGGCACCCGGGGCGGAGGCCCTGCATGATGGGGTCGTGGATTCGGACGCCGCTCTCGCCCAGGGAGTGCGGTCCGGAGGCGTCCGAGAGTTGGCCCGCGCCATCACCGCCATCGAGAACTCGCCGACGGGGGCCCCGGGTCTCCTCGACGCACTCGGCTCACCTGATCGGCCCGCGCACGTCCTCGGTATCACGGGCGCGCCCGGGGTGGGCAAGTCGACGATGACGTCTGCGCTGGTACGTGCCTACCGCCTGCGGGAGAAGCGCGTCGCGGTGATCGCCGTGGACCCCTCTTCCCCCTTCTCTGGCGGTGCGCTTCTCGGAGATCGCATACGCATGCAGGAGCACTCCGGTGACCCCGGCGTATACATCCGCTCCATGGCCTCCCGCGGCCATCTGGGTGGGTTGAACGCAGCCATCGGACCTGTCCTGCGTGTCTGTGAGGTCGCGGGCTTCGACGCGGTGATCCTCGAGACGGTCGGCGTGGGACAGTCCGAGGTCGAGGTCGCGGCTGCCGCGGATACGACGCTCGTGCTCATCGCGCCGGGCATGGGCGATGGGATCCAGGCGGCGAAGGCGGGCATCCTGGAGATCGGGGACATCTTCGTGGTGAACAAGGCCGATCGTGATGGTGCTTCGACCACCGCGCGCGAGTTACGACACATGATCGCCCTCGGTGAGCGGTTGCCACAGGAGTGGGAGCCGCCTGTCCACATGACCGTGGCGAGCACGGGTGACGGCATCGAGGACGTCGTCCTCGCGGCGGACGAGCACCTGCAGTGGCTCATCGACACCGGCAACCTCGCCCGACGCAGGGAAGTGCGTGCGCGCGAGGAGATCTTGGACACCGCCTCGGCGCTCGTCCGCGCCGAACTCCTGGAGGACCGTCGGGGCGTCGACTCCCTCGCGTCCGAGGTGGCCGGTGGGCGCATGACCGCTTTCGAGGCCGCCCAGCGTCTCCTTGAGGAGGGACCACCCGGCAGAATGGACGCGTGAACAAGCCCGGATTCAACGTCGCCGGAGCTGTCGACCTCGCGGCCCTCGCATCGACGAGACAGAACAAGGCTCGTGCAGATGCAGCTCTCGCCCACGCACCCGACGGTCTGGTGTTCGATGCGACCACGGCGACCTTCGCCACCGATGTCATCGAGCGCTCGATGACCGTCCCCGTCGTGCTCGATCTCTGGGCCACCTGGTGCGCTCCGTGCACGCAACTCTCGCCGATCTTGGAGAAGCTCGCCGTGGACTACGGGGGCCGCTGGGTCCTCGCCAAGGTCGATGTGGATGCAGAGCAGCAGATTGCTGCGGCATTCCAGGTGCAGTCCATCCCTTCGGTCTTCGCTGTCATCAAGGGCCAACCGGTTCCCCTGTTCCAGGGCGCCTACCCGGAAGCACAGATCCGTCAGATCCTCGACGAGGTGTTGCGCGTTGCTGCCGAGCAGGGAGTCACGGGCACTCTCGCGCCGACGGAGCCGGACGCAGCAGAGCCCGAAGTGCCGGTGGACCCGCGCATCGAGCGCGCGACGGCGGCGATCGATGCGGGGGACTGGGACTCCGCACGCACCGCCTACCAGGAGTTGCTGACGCAGAATCCCCAGGATGCAGACGCCCTCGCGGGGATCGCGCTCGTCGGAGTCTTGGAGCGCACGGCGTCGGGATCCGCCCCCGTCGATCCGTCAACGGTCTCGGACCTGTTGTCCGCCGCGGATTTCGCGATCGCTGCCGGCGACTTCGCCCGGGCTTTCGACCTGGGTATCGCCGCTGTCCAGGCATCCACGGGTGACGAGCGCGAAGCCGCGCGGACCCGGGTCGTGGAGTACTTCGCGATCGCTGGAGACGATCCCGCAGTGCCTCGAGCGCGGACGCGCTTAGCCAGCGCCCTGTTCTAGTCCGGGGACGTGAGGTAGCAGGCCGCCAGGGGCGGAAGCATGATCGTCGCGTGCGCGCGGCCTTCTGGTGATGGAGTTGCGGTCACCATTCCCGCATTGCCCAGGTCCGTCCCGCCATAGCGCGATGAGTCGGTGTTGAGCACCTCGCGCCACTGTCCCGGCCGGGGTAACTCGAGCTGATGGTCCGGCCGTGGAACCGGCGACAGGTTGACGGCGATCGCCATGCAGCCACCGTGCGCATCCCACCTCAGCCAACTGAAGACGTTCTCCGCCGAGTTGTCGGCCTCGATCCATTGGAACCCGGAGGGGTCATCGTCCCGCTGCCAAAGGGCGGGGGAGTTTCGATAGACACGGTTGAGGTCGCAGACCATGTGGAGGATGCCGTCATGTTCGGGATAGTCGAGCAGCCACCACTCGAGCCCGTTCTCGCTGCTCCACTCCGTGGATTGGGCGAACTCCGAACCCATGAAGAGCAGCTTCTTCCCTGGATGCGCCCACATGTAGGCGAGATAGGCACGCAGGTTGGCCAGCTCCTGCCACCGGTCACCGGGCATCCGGCCCACGAGCGAGCCCTTGCCGTGGACCACTTCGTCGTGCGAGAAGGGGAGCACAAACCGCTCGCTGTAGGCATACATCATCGCGAACGTCATCTCGGTGTGGTGAAACGCGCGGTGAATCGGCTCGCGGCGCATGTATCCCAGCGAGTCGTGCATCCAGCCCATGTTCCATTTGAATCCGAATCCGAGACCGCCCACATCCGTGGGGGCGGTGACCCCAGCCCATGCGGTCGATTCCTCCGCGATGGTGACCACCCCCGGAACCCTCCGGTAGACAGTCGCGTTCATCTCCTGCAGGAATCGCACGGCGTCGAGGTTCTCGCGACCCCCATGGACGTTCGGTGTCCAGTCGCCTTCACGGCGGGAGTAGTCGAGATAGAGCATCGATGCGACCGCGTCCACGCGGAGCCCGTCGATGTGGAACTCCTCGAGCCAGAACAGGGCATTGGCGACAAGGAAGTTGCGCACCTCGGGGCGTCCGAAGTCGAAGACGTACGTTCCCCAGTCCGGGTGCTCCCCCCGACGCGGATCGGGGTGCTCGTACAGGCAGGTCCCATCGAATCGGGCGAGTGCCCACTCGTCCTTGGGGAAGTGGGCGGGAACCCAGTCGATGAGGACACCGATCCCCGCCTGATGGAGGTGGTCGACGAGGAATCGGAAGTCGTCGGGGGAGCCGAAGCGTGCCGAGGGTGCGAAGTAGCCCGTCACCTGATAACCCCACGATGGACCGTAGGGGTGCTCCGCAACGGGCAGCAGCTCCACGTGCGTGAAACCGGTGGTTCGGACGTAGTCGACGAGTTGGTGCGCGAGTTCCCGGTATGTGAGTCCGGGGCGCCACGAGCCGAGATGGACCTCGTAGATGGCCAGGGGTCCCCGATGCGGATCGCGGTCCGCACGGGCGGCCATCCATTCGTGGTCTTCCCACGCATAGCTCGACGTGAACACCACGGAGGCGGTGGCCGGTGGCGCCTCGGTCGCCTGTGCGCACGGATCGGCCTTCTCCCGCCACACACCGTCGCGACCGAGGATCTGGAACTTGTACTTCGTCCCCTCCTCCACCCCGGGGACGAAGAGCTCCCAGACTCCCGAGGATCCGAGCGAGCGCATCGGATGACCGACACCGGACCAGTGGTTGAAGTCGCCGACGACGCGCACGCCGATGGCATTCGGGGCCCACACGGCGAAGCAGGTGCCACGCACGTCCCCGAGTTCCGACGCGCACGTGCGCACGTGCGCGCCGAGGTGGTTCCAGAGTTGCTCATGTCTGCCCTCCCCGAGGAGGTGCAGGTCGACGTCACCGAGCATCGGTAGATGGCGGTAGGGATCGTCGCGATGCTGGGCCCCCGTGGGGTAGCGGACATCGAGACGGTAGTCCGGGATCGTGGTCCGATCGAGGTATGCGACCCAGACGTCCCCGGACTCCCGCACCATGGGCCGGGACCCATCGGCCAGAACGAGGGTCACCTCCTGGGCCCCCGGCTGCAGGGTGCGGACCACGATCTGATCACCCTGCGTATGCGCGCCCAGGACGGCGTGGGGATCGTGATGTCTGCCTGCGACGACGCTGGCCACGGCGCTCGCCGGCGACGGTGTCATCGCCCGGCGGCGGTCGTGGTGATCCTCGCCATGCGTCCAGCGTACGGTGCGAGAAGGGGCTGCAAATGATGCAACGTGATTACATTGTGAACCGCGAGTTCGGACAGCGACCGGCGCCGGGATCCCGACTACGGTGACGCATGTGAAGGCCATTCGTCGCATCACCATCCGCAACGTGCTTCCGGAGAATCTCCGCGTCCTGGAGCCCCTCGCCCTGAACCTTCGGTGGTCGTGGCACCCGTCCACCCGCGATCTGTTCCAGTCGATCGACGGGGAACTGTGGCGGGCGTGCGGACAGGATCCGCTGCGACTCCTGGGGGAGGTCTCCTCCGCGCGCCTGGAGGAGTTGAGCGCTGACGGTGGATTCGTCGGGTGGGCCCACGCGGTCTACTCCGATCTCCAGGAGTACCTCGGATCGTCGCGCTGGTTCCAGGGGGAGCATGCAGACGAATGTTCGGGCGTCGCCTACTTCTCGCCCGAGTACGGCATCACGGGAGTCCTGCCGCAGTACTCGGGCGGCCTGGGCATCCTGGCCGGTGACCACCTGAAGAGTGCGAGCGATCTCGGAGTACCGATCATCGGGATCGGCCTCTTCTATCGCAGCGGCTATTTCCGTCAGTCCCTGTCCTGGGACGGGTGGCAGGTCGAGCAGTACCCGGTATGCGATCCCGAAGGCACGCCGGTGACGTTGCTGCGCGAGCACGACGGAAGTCCCGCCAAGGTGGGGGTGGGTCTCCCCGGGCATCGCACGCTGGCGGCGCGCATCTGGGTCGCACAGGTGGGTCGGATCCCCCTGCTCCTCCTCGATTCGGATGTCGAGGAGAACGCGGCGGCGGAGCGCGCAGTCACCGACCGTCTCTACGGCGGTGGAGGTGAGTACCGCCTCCAGCAGGAGATGCTGCTCGGCATCGGGGGCGTCCGTGCGCTGCGGACGTATTGCAGGATCGCTGGATCACCGGAGCCGAACGTGTTCCACAGCAACGAGGGCCACGCCGGATTCCTCGGCATCGAGCGGATCCGCGAGGTCATCGATGGGGATCCGGGCATGGGATTCGCCGCCGCACTCGAGGCTGTGCGTGCGGGAACGGTCTTCACGACCCACACCCCCGTTCCCGCGGGGATCGATCGCTTCCCCGTCTCGCTCATCGAGGAGTACTTCGGAGGGGACAACGCCGTCCCCGTAGTCCCGGTCGAGGACGTCGTGGCCCTCGGGCGGGAGACGTATGCCGGAGGCGATCCAGAAACGTTCAACATGGCGGTCATGGGACTTCGTCTCGCCGGACGCGCCAATGGCGTGAGTCTCCTGCACGGCGAGGTCTCTCGAGCGATGTTCGCGGGCCTCTGGCCCGGGTTCGAAGGGCCGGACGTCCCCATCACCTCGATCACGAACGGCGTGCACGCCCCCACGTGGGTGGCCCGTCCCATGGCCGAGCTGGTGGAGCAGATGGCGGGCCCGGGCCACCTCGACGATGCAGTCGGATGGGAACGTGTGGCCGACGTTGCCGATGACCGGCTCTGGTCCACGAAGCGTGCGTTGCGCGAAGAGCTGGTGCACGACGCTAGGCGTCGCCTCCGCGACTCCTGGCGCGCGCGCGGTGCATCCGAGGGGGATCTGGGATGGGTGGACGGGGCTCTCGATCCGGACGTGCTCACGATCGGCTTCGCACGGCGGGTCCCCTCATACAAACGCCTGACCCTGATGCTGCGCGACCGTGACCGGTTGCGTGCGCTGCTGACCGATCCTGCGAGGCCGATCCAACTCGTCATCGCGGGTAAGTCGCACCCGAACGACGATGGAGGCAAGCGCCTGATCCAACAGCTCGTCCAGTTCGCCGATGAGCACGATGTCCGGCACCGCATCGTCTTCCTGCCCGATTACGACATGGCGATGGCGACGACCCTCTACCCCGGTTGCGATGTCTGGCTCAACAACCCGATTCGTCCGCTGGAGGCGAGTGGTACCTCGGGCATGAAGGCCGCATTGAACGGCGCGCTCAACCTCTCGATCATGGATGGGTGGTGGGACGAGTGGTTCGACGGTCAGAACGGTTGGGCCATCCCCTCGGCAGACCGGGTGGATGATCCTGATCGACGTGACGACATGGAGGCGGCCGCCCTCTACGACCTCATCGCATCTGTCGTCGCGCCGATGTTCTACGAGCGTGATGAGCGAGGGGTGCCCGTCCGCTGGTTGGAGATGGTGCGTCACACCCTCGGCACTCTGGGTCCGAAAGTGTTGGCCACCCGGATGGTGCGTGAGTATGTCACCCGTCTCTACCTGCCGGCAGCAGTCGGCGCCGACCGAGTGTCACGCGATGGCTACGCGGGCGCGCGTGCGCTCGCGGAGTGGAAGGCCCGTGTGCGTTCCGCGTGGACGGGGGTGCGCGTCGAGCACGTCGAGGCGCATGGTCCCACCGATGCCCCGACCCTCGGCGATACCGTGACGATTCGCGCATCGGTGGCACTGGGGGAGTTGACACCTGCCGATGTCACCGTGCAGGTCGTTGCGGGAACGGTCGACGCCGACGACGTCCTCCGCGATCCCGAGTTCCATCCGATGGAGGCGGTCGAGCACAACGACGGCCGGGGATGGGTGTTCGAGACACGGTTGACCCTGACTCGCAATGGAACCCTTGGCTACTCCGTGCGCGCTCTCCCGCACCATGAGGGCTTGACGTCCGGCGCAGAGTTGGGACTGGTGGCGAGTCCAGCGGCAGGGGAGCCCGAACTCATCCTCCGCTAGGGGCATGGTGAGCGGCGAGCACGACCACGCCGCGCCCAGCGACGACCACCTGATGGCTGATCCTCGGGTCCGGAGCCGAGGGCCCGGTCATCACGTATCCGACCTCCGTATCGATCACGAGCGAGTAGCCGGTCGCGACAGGAGGGCCGGGCAGCGAGAACGTCATGGACTCCGCACCGGCATTCAGGAGGAGGACGTAACTGGAGTCAGTCCATGGACGACGCGGATCATCAGCGTGGGCCATCCCTGACAGCCACATCCCGATGGCGTGCATCGACGGGTCGTGCCAGTCGGGTTCGGTCATCTCCACGCCATGGGTCGTGAGCCACAGCACGTCCTTGTGTCCGTGCTCGGAGATTCGATCCCCGGTGAAGAAGGAGTGCCGGCGGAACACGGGATGTTCGCGGCGCAGCCGCACGACCTGCGCGACGAAGGCCCGCAGGTCCTCCTGCCACGGCAGGAGAGACCAGTCCACCCATGAGGTTTCGTTGTCTTGGCAGTAGGCGTTGTTGTTCCCCGCCTGTGTGCGACCCATCTCGTCACCCGCGCAGATCATCGGGACGCCCGTGGAGAGAAGGAGCGTCGTGAGGAAGTTGCGCATCTGGCGGAGGCGGGTCGCCTCGATCCCAGGGTCGTCGGTGGGACCCTCCTGCCCGTAGTTGGCGGAGAGGTTGTGATCGGTGCCGTCCCGGTTGTCTTCCCCGTTCGCCAGGTTGTGCTTGTGCTCGAAACTCACCAGGTCTCGCAGCGTGAATCCATCGTGGGCTGTTACGAAGTTGATACTCGATTGAGGGTGCTTGTTGTTGTCCGCATAGAGATCGGCTGAACCGGAGAGTCGGCGTGCGAGCTCACTGACGGAGCCCGTTCCACGCCAATAACTCCGGAGTCCGTCGCGGTACTTGTCGTTCCATTCCGCCCACAACACGGGAAAGGAACCGACCTGGTAGCCGCCGGGGCCGACATCCCAGGGTTCGGCGATGAGCTTGACCGTCCGGAGGATCGGATCCTGGGCGATGGCCGTCATGAAGCTTCCGAGCATGTCCACGTCATGGAACGAGCGCGCGAGTGCGGAGGCGAGATCGAAGCGGAAGCCGTCGACGTGCATGTCCGTGACCCAGTAGCGCAGCGAATCCATGACCAGCTGGAGGACGTGTGGTTGGGAGATGTCGAGAGTGTTGCCGCACCCGGTGTAGTCGACGTATCGGCCTCCCTCGCCGAGGCGGTAGTAGCCGGGGTTGTCGATTCCTCGGAAGGAGAGCGTGGGGCCGTCGGGTCCTCCCTCCGCGGGGGGGGTGTAGACGACGTCGAGGATCACCTCGATGCCTGCCTGGTGGAGCGCGCGCACCATGGCCTTGAAGTCATCGCCCTGGCCACCGAGAGTCCCACGGGAGGAATAGTGGGCGTGGGGTGCGAAGTAACCGATGGAGTTGTACCCCCAGTAGTTGCTGAGCCCCAACTCGAGAAGTCGTGGTTCGCTCACGAAGTGATGCACGGGGAGGAGCTCCACCGCGGTCACCCCGAGGTCACTGAGATGGGCGATCACGGACTCATGTCCGAGGCCCGCATAGGTGCCACGCATGGCATCGGGTACGTCGGGATGACGCACGGTCAGACCACGCACGTGCGCCTCGTAGATCACCGTGTCGGGCCAGGGAGTCCGAGGCGCCTGATCGTCGCCCCAGTCGAACGTCGAATCGACGACGACGGAATGAGGGACCACGCCGGCAGAGTCCAGAGTCGAGGCAGAGCCGTCGGGCGCGTGATCGGCAAGTGCCGGGTCCAGTTGCAGGCTCCCCGTGAGAGCACGGGCGTAGGGGTCGGTGAGGAGTTTGGCGGGATTCCACCGCAACCCGCGTTCGGGGTCCCAGGGGCCATGGACCCGGAATCCATACCGGGTTCCCGGAGGGCAGTGATCGATGATGTCGTGGAACACGTGGTTGGTGCGATGACGGAGTTCGACCCGCCGCTCCCCGTCCACTCCGAGTACGCAGAACTCCACGGCGTCTGCACCGTGCGCCCAGAGTGCGACGTTCGCGCCGTCCTGCCCGTCGCTGGTCACCCCCAGGGG
Organism: uncultured Bifidobacteriaceae bacterium; assembly: GCA_964495555.1. Classification (GTDB taxonomy): domain Bacteria; phylum Actinomycetota; class Actinomycetes; order S36-B12; family S36-B12; genus VGCC01. The sequence goes on from CAZBWA010000004.1 coordinate 16,616, forward strand.
ATCCCATCGGGTGTTCCACGGCACACGCCGACGCTAGCGCGTGACTGCCTGGATACGCTTTCGATGTCGAAGGGTGGCCCATGGGTGAGTTCGTGACGATCGAGCGTTCGCAGGGTGTGGCGGTGATCCGCATGGATCGACCGCCGATGAACGCCCTCAATCTTCAGATGCAGGGCGAATTGCAGGCTGCAGCGCTCGAGGTGTCGGGTGACGCTTCGGTGGGCGCGGTGATCGTGTACGGCGGTCCATCGGTATTCGCCGCCGGCGCCGATATCAAGGAAATGGTGGGCATGTCGCATTCGGACATGGCCTACGCATCCCAGACCCTTCATCAGGCGTTCACGTCCATCGCGACGATCCCCCAACCGACGATTGCCGCGATCAACGGCTATGCCCTCGGGGGAGGCTGCGAGGTGGCCCTCTGTTGCGATCTGCGTATCGCTGGAGAGGACGCGACGCTGGGCCTCCCCGAGATCACGCTCGGGATCATCCCCGGCGCGGGCGGAACTCAGCGCCTCCCGAGGCTCATCGGTGCATCGCGCGCCAAGGAGATGATCTTCACCGGCCGTTTCGTCGGAGCTGAGGAAGCCGGACGTATTGGACTCGTGAACCGGGTCGTGGCCGCGGATGCCGTGATCGAGGAGGCGCGCTCCCTGGCGGAGAGGTGGGCGAGCGGACCGGGTCTGGCGTTACGCGCCGCGAAACTCGCGATCGATGCCGGCCTCGACGGCAGCCTGGAGGGCGGCCTGGGTCTGGAGCGCAGTCTCTTCGCGTCGTTGTTCGCCACCGAGGATCGCTCGCGTGGCATGGAGTCCTTCGTGACTCAGGGACCGGGGAAGGCTGAGTTCGTCTCGCGATGACCGCGTCAGCAGTCGAGGCCAAGGTCGCCAACGTCGTCTACCACGATTGGGAAGCCGGGACATACGACGCCAAATGGAGTATCTCCTTCGATCAGCGCTGCATCGACTACGCGCGTCGAGCGTTCGACCATGTCGCTCCGTCCAACCTCGTCGTCGAAGACGCGGTAGAGATCGGATCGGGTACCGGCTTCTTCCTGCTGAATCTGATGCAGTCCGGTGTCGCCCGCCGCGGGGTGGTGACTGACATCTCATCGGGAATGGTGCGGACCGCGGTGCGTCAGGGAACGGACCTCGGGCTCGACGTGTCCGGCGTCGTTGCGGACGCCGAGTCACTACCCCTCGCCGACGCGAGTTGCGATCTGGTCGTCGGGCACGCCGTGCTCCACCACATCCCGGATGTTGAGGCTGCCATGCGGGAGATCCTGCGGATCCTCCGCCCGGGAGGTCGTTTCGTCATCGCGGGTGAACCCACGGAGCGCGGGGACTATGTGGCGCGTCGCCTGTCCCGCGCCACCTGGTGGGCGGCGACGCGTGTGTCCCAGATGCCCCATCTCCGGGATCGTTGGGGGCGCCCACCGGGGGAGCTCGCGGAATCCTCGCGGGAGGCTGCGCTGGAGGCCGTCGTCGACCTGCATACCTTCGATCCCGATGAGTTGGCTCGCATCTGCCTGCGTGCGGGAGCCATCGACGTCACGACGGCGACCTCGGAGTTCACCGCGTCCTGGTTCGGGTGGCCCGTGCGCACGTTCGAGGCGGCCGTGCGGCCGGGTGCGCTCGGATTCGGCTGGGCGAACTTTGCGTACCGCACCTGGCAGCGGCTCGCGTGGGTGGACGAGAGGGTGTTGGCCCACGTCGTGCCCGCCGAGCTCTACTACAACGTGTCCGTGACGGGAACTGCACCGTGACCAGCATCGTTCATCTCACGTGGGAGTACCCGCCGAGAGTCTTCGGAGGCCTGGGTCGCCACGTGCACGCCTTGGCCGAGGAGCAGGCGCGCGCCGGTCACGACGTCATCGTCATCACCCCACACGCAGACGACGCACCTGCGCGTGAGGTCATCGCGGGTGTCGATGTCATCCGAGTCCGACGAGATCCGCCCTATGTCCCCTTCGATGTGGAGCGCCTCATGGTCTGGGCGCTGGGTTTCGAGTCTGCTGCGGCGCGCGCTGCGATCGAACTGGGGATCACCCCCGACGTCGTGCATGCACACGATTGGCACGTGGCCCACGCGGCCGCCGCAGTGCGCGCTTCGAGCGGTGCGGTTTTCGCGCTGACGATCCATGCGACCGAGGGCGGTCGGCATCGCGGATGGATCACGTCGGAGTTGTCGCGACAGATCCATAGCGTGGAGTGGTGGGCTGCCCATGAAGCCGATGTGCTGATCGCGTGCAGCAGGGCGATGGAATCGGAGATCGAAAGACTCTTCGGTGTCACACGTCTCGACATCATTCCCAACGGAGTCGATGTGACGAGCCTGACGCCACGTACCCGCGGGCGCGAGATCGTGTTCCTCGGACGACTCGAGTGGGAGAAGGGTGTCCAAACACTCGTGGAGGCACTGGGGATTCTCCGCCGGCAGCGGACCCCCTTCACGGCGGTGGTGGCGGGCACGGGCACGTTCGAGCCGGAGTTGCGTGCGCTCGTAGCACGAGAGGGCCTCACCGACGTCGTACGTTTCGAAGGCTGGATGAGTGAAAGCGACAAGCGAGCCATGCTGGGTGCGGCAGGCGCGATCGTCGTGCCCTCCTTCTACGAGCCGTTCGGGATCGTCGCCCTGGAAGCGGTGGAGGCCGGAGGCCCCGTGGTGGTCTCCGACACCGGCGGCCTGCGTGAGATCGCCCAGACGATCCCCGGCGTCGCAGCCTTCCCCGCGGGCGATGCCGCGGCCTTGGCACACGTGCTGGGCGATGTGCTCGACTCTGCCTACGACGCGGGTGCGGCACGCACAGCCCTCCGGGAGCACTACTCCTGGGAGGGCATCGCGCAACGGACGCTGGACGCGTACCGCCGAGCCTCGCGCCGCACGGATCCGAACCACTACGTGGAGCCGCCCCAGGACCGCAGTGTCCTCGACTGAGGGGTTCCGTCTCCTCCGTCCGTCCAGTCTGAGGTGGATCGCCCGGAATCGTGCGTGGTCGTGGTGGTACATCGTGCGGTACGCCCGCTTCGTGCTCTTCCGGATTCGTCACCCCGACATCGAGTGCGCCGGCTTCGTCTTCCTGGGTCGTCGCGTGGTCATCGAGCACCGTCGCGGACATGGCCGGATCCGGATCGGTGCCTGGGTTCACATCGGTGATGACAACCGGATCCGGTGTCATGAGGGGACGCTCACCATCGGAGACAAGGTCGTCCTCGGGCGAGATAACACTGTCAACGTGTATCTCGACGTGATGATCGAGCCGGAGGTCTTGATCAGCGACTGGGTGTACATCTGCGACTTCGATCACCGGAGCGATGACCTCAACGTGAGCATCCGCAGCCAGGGGATCGTGAAGGCGCCTGTGCGTATCGGACGGGGGACATGGATCGGCGTGAAGGCATCCGTGCTGCGCGGTGCCGACATCGGCGAGCACTCGATCGTGGGCGCCCATGCGGTGGTCCGGGGTGATGTTCCACCCTTCGCGATCGTCGCCGGAGTGCCGGCACGCGTGGTGCGGATGCGACGTCCGGTGACCCCGCCCGCGGTGGTGAGGGACGTGGCGGCCGCGACGGAGGCCGCGGTCGCGGCTCGGATCGGTCGCGCCCCTCGTGCATCCTCAGCAGCCCCGTGATTGGATACAATCCTGCGTCGAAGGGGATGAGATGAAGGTCGCTGTATGCGTGAAGCAGGTACCCGACACCTGGGCCGAGAAGCGGCTGCGCGCTGAGGATTCGCTCCTGGACCGTGAGAGCGCCGATGGGGTGATGAACGAGCTCGATGAGTACGCCGTGGAGCAGGCCCTGCAGATCGCCGAGGCCGCGGGCGGCGAGGTCGTCGTGGTGTCCATGGGTCCCGAACGCGCCGCGGAGACCGTGCGCAAGGCCTTGAGTATGGGTGCGGACGCGGGCCTCCACGTGGTGGACGACGCCCTGCAGGGATCCGACGCCATCGCCACGGCCACAGCCCTGGCGGCGGCGGTCCGTGACCGTGGGTTCGACCTGATCGTGTTCGGCTCCGAGTCGACCGACGCTCGGATGAGCGTGGTGCCGGCGATGGTCGCTGAGATCCTCGGGGTGGCCCAATTGACGTTCGCGCAGAAAGTCGAGGTGTCCGGGTCCGACGTCACGATCGAGCGCGTCACCGACTATGGATACGACACGGTGACGGCTTCGATGCCCGCCGTGGTCAGCGTCGTCGAGAAGATCAACGAACCCCGCTACCCGTCGTTCAAGGGGATCATGGCGGCCAAGAAGAAGCCGGTCGAGACGATCGGGATCTCCGACCTCGGCCTCGATGCGGCGGTCGTGGGAAGTCGCGCCGCTTGGAGTCACGTTGCTGATTTCTCAGCTCGACCAGCGAAGGCTGCGGGCGTCGTCGTGTCGGATAGCGGGGATGGCGGCGTGAAGATCGCCGAGTTCCTCGCCGAGCAGAAGTTCATTTAGGGAGCGCGTGATGGCGGATGTGCTGGTCCTCGTCGAGCAGTTCGGCGGTCAGGTCAAGAAGGCGACGGCGGAGTTGCTGACCGCTGCGCGCCGTCTCGGAACCCCGGTGGCAGTGTGGATCGGGCCGGGATGTGACGACGGGGCTGTCGCCACCCTCGGAGAGTTCGGAGCGGCCGAGGTGCTGGTCGCCGATGCGCCGCAGTACGCCGATCACTCGGTGGCCCCCATCGCGGATGTCCTCGCCGCAGTGGTGGCCCAGCGCTCGCCCGCTGCCGTCCTCGTGTCCTCCAGCGCGACCGGCAAGGAGGCGGCGGGACGCCTTGCCATCAAGACATCGAGCGGGATCATCACCGATGCGGTCGACATCGCCCCGGATGGGACGGCAACACAGAGCGTCTTCGGCGGATCCACGATCGTGCACTCGCGCGTGACCCAGGGGACGCCGATCATCACACTCCGCGTGAACTCCGTAGCCCCCGAGCCCGCACCGACGACGTGTACGCGTTCGACGCTCGATGTCCCGGTCTCTCCAGACTCCACGAAGGCGCGCGTGACCGAGCGAGTCGAGGCCGTCAAGGGTGGGCGTCCCGAACTCGCGGAGGCCACCGTGGTGGTGTCAGGCGGTCGTGGTGTCGGATCGGCGGATGGGTTCACCGTCATCGAGGACCTCGCCGACTCCCTCGGTGCGGCAGTGGGTGCGTCCCGCGCCGCCACCGATGCCGGGTGGTACCCGCATTCGCATCAGGTGGGCCAGACGGGTAAGACCGTCTCGCCGCAGTTGTACATCGCTAATGGCATCTCCGGAGCCATCCAGCACCGGGCGGGGATGCAGACGTCCAAGACCATCGTGGTCGTGAACAAGGACGCTGAGGCGCCCATCTTCGAACTCGCTGACTTTGGCGTCGTGGGGGATCTCTTCCAGGTGGTTCCCCAGTTGACCCAGGAGATCAAGAAGCGCGCCGGAGCCTGACCCTACGATGACGTGATGTTCGACGGTCGCGTCTACGCGGATCACGCGGCGACATCACCGATGCTTCCCGAGGTCCGGGATGCATGGGTGGCAGCGTCGGCGATCCTTGGGAATCCCTCCTCCCTCCACGCGAGTGGACGGGCGGCTCGACGGATCGTCGAAGAGGCACGGGAGTCGATCGCGGCGGACCTCCACGCACGGCCGTCGTCCGTCGTCTTCACATCCGGGGGTACTGAGGCCGACAACCTGGCCGTGAAGGGTCTCTTTTGGGCCGCGCGTGACCGAGGCGTCGCGCCTCGCCTCCTCGCCTCCGCGATTGAGCACCACGCTGTGCTCGATCCCGTGGAGTGGCTGGCGAAGCACGAGGGCGCCGAGGTCACCTGGATCCCGGTGGATCGCGCGGGCCTCATCGATCCGGCGTGGGTGGCCGCGCGTATCGCCGAGCACGGCGGAGACATCGCATTGGCCACCGTCATGTGGGCCAATAACGAGATCGGCACCGTGGAGCCGGTTCAGGAGATCGCTCGCCTCTGTCGGGAGAGTCGGATCCCGTTCCATACGGATGCGGTGCAGGTCCTGGGGCAGATCCCCATCGACATCACGGCACTGGGTGCTGCCGCCGTCACGATCAGTAGTCACAAGGTGGGGGGACCGGTCGGCATCGGCGCGCTCATCATCGACATCTCCGAGCAGTTCACGCCCGTGATCCACGGGGGCGGACAGGAGCGTGAGATCCGTTCGGGGACGTTGGATTGCGCGGCGGCGGCGGGATTCGCCGCCGCTGTTCACGTTGCGGTCACCTCCCAGGCCGAGCACGCCGCGCGCATGCGAGTCCTCCAGGCCGCGTTGGTCGAGGGGGTACGAGCGGCGGTTCCGGACGCGATCTTGAATGGGGGACTGGCCGACGAGCGTCTGCCGGGCAATGTCCACTTCACGTTCCCGGGGTGCGAGGGCGACGCCCTCCTGATGCTGCTCGATGCCGCGGGCATCGACTGTTCGACGGGTTCGGCCTGCACCGCGGGGATACCCGAGCCCAGTCATGTCCTGCTGGCCGCCGGTGTCCCGGAGTCCCTGGCCCGTGCGTCCCTGCGCTTCAGCCTCGGTCGCACCTCGAGCGACGAGGATGTCGCGCGCATCGTTGCCGCTCTGCCTGCAGCCGTCGACCGGGCCAAGCGTGCCGGTGGCCGGACCGGGTCCTGATGCGACTCGTGGCCGCGCTGAGCGGGGGAGTCGATTCCTCCGTGGCTGCAGCACGCATGGTCGATGCCGGGCACGAGGTCGTCGGCGTGCACCTCGCTTTGGCGCGGTCCTCCAGCAGTGGTCGGCAGCGTGGTTGCTGCACGCTGGATGACGCTCGCGACGCCCGGCGCGTGGCGGACGTCCTCGGCATTCCCTTCTACGTCTGGGACTTCTCCGATCGATTCGCTGAGACGGTCATGGCCGATTTCCTAGACGAGTACGGCCAGGGGCGCACACCGAATCCCTGCCTGCGGTGCAATGAGCACATCAAGTTCAGCGCGGTTCTCGATCGTGCCCTCGCGCTGGGATTCGAAGGGATCATCACGGGTCACTACGCACGCCTCAGTCAGGGCTCGGACGGACCCGAGTTGCGCCGCGCCGTCGACGATTCCAAGGACCAGTCCTACGTCCTCGCGGTCGTCCCGCGCGAGAAATTGGCTGCAGCACATTTCCCGCTGGGTGGGGACCGCAAGGAGGATGTGCGTCGTGAGGCAGGCCAGCGAGGTCTGATCACGGCGACGAAGCCGGATAGCCATGACATCTGCTTCGTCTCCGATGGAGATACGGCTGGCTACCTCGTCACCGCCCTGGGGGAAGCGCCGGGACCGATCGTTGATTCACAGACCGGGGAGCGCATCGGGGAGCATCGCGGAACCTTCACCGTCACGATCGGACAACGGCGCGGGCTCGGTCTCCACGTGCCCGCTGCGGACGGGCAGCCGCGCTATGTCGTGGATGTGGACAAGGAGTCCGCCGTCGTCTCCGTAGGTCCCCGTGAGGAACTCCTTGTGCGACGGATCGAGACCTGTGCGCCCGAGTGGTGGACGCACGCCTGGTCTGGCGCACGGGCGGGTGTGCATGTGCAGGTCCGCGCTCACGGAGCGCCGGTCCCCGCGCGCGTCCTCGCCTCCGAGGGAGGACTCGTTGCGCAATTACTCGAGCCCATCCAGGGGATCGCCCCGGGCCAGGCGCTGGTGGTGTATCAGGATGACCGGGTCTTGGCCGCAGCGACCATCGAAGCCACGGATCGGGTGCGCGGCACCCGCGCCCCCGCGTGATTCCGTGGTCGCCGGCTGCGGCGACATCGGTCGGCTCCTTTCCGGGGACCGATGTGCGCGAGGTGGTGCGAATCATCCGTGGCGAACTCCCCGATTTCCTGCATCTGCCCGAACTCCCCGCGCGGGGTCCCGGCGCCGATGTCATCGGACGCACGCTCGCGGCACTCTCGGGTATCGACGCGGGATTCTCCTCGACCACCACGCCCACGGGGTGGCGCATCGACGGCGCCGACACCTCGGTGATGCGACGGGGGCGGTCCTGGTGGGGAGAGGACTGGGACGCGCTCGAAGAGGTTGCCGAGGGTTACGCCGGTCCGCTGAAGGTGCAACTCTGTGGCCCCTGGACCCTCGCGGCGTCCGTCGAGGGAGTGACCGGGGAGCGACTCGTGCGGGATCCCGGGGCGGTCCGCGACATCGCGGCGGGTCTGGCCGAAACCGCCCGTGCCCAGGTGCACGAGATTCGACGTCGCATTCCCGACGCCTCTCCCGTCGTGCAGTGGGACGAGCCGTCTCTGCCGGCTGTCATCGAGGGACGCGTGCGCACGGCCAGCGGGCTGGCCACCTACCGCTCGGTGGACCTGCCGGTCGTCTCGCGTGCCCTCTCCGTTGTGATGGATGTGGAGGAGGACGCCCTCGTCGGCATCCACTGCTGTGACGCGGGCATGCCGGTTACCGTGCTCGTGGACAGTGGCGCGCAGTTCCTGTCCTTCGACATCCTGGGAGCGAGACCCGCGGACTCTGCCGTCGCCGCGGCCTGGGAGGCGGGTGTCGGCATCCTGCTCGGGTGCGTGCCGGCGGTCCCTGCGGCACGCCCGACGTCCGAGGAGAAGGCGTCCCGTGCGGCCCGTCGATACCTGGCCGACCTCGGTTTCGAGGGAGAGCGCTACCTGCGCGAGGTGGCCATCACCCCGACGTGCGGCCTGGCCTCCGCGGACCCGGCGTGGGTACGTGCTGCGCTGGGTACCTGTCGGACGATTGGTCGCGTCCTCCGCGACGAGCGGACAGCCGAAGGAGGTGAGGAGTGAGCATTCCGGCACGGGCACGCGCCCGATGGGAGGACCTTGTCGCGCAGGTCAACGAGGCACGTTCCCGCTACTACCAGAGCGATCGCCCGACCCTGGCCGACGAGGAGTATGACGCGCTCTATCGCGAACTCGTCGAGCTCGAGAACGCATACCCGGAACTCGCCTCCGGAGAATCGCCAACACAGACGGTCGGGGGTGAGCGATCGGAGATGTTCGAACCCGTCGAACACCTGCAGCGGATGTACTCCCTGGACAACGTGTTCGATGAAGGGGAGCTGGACGCCTGGTTCGAGCGCGTCGCCAAGGGCGTCGGACGTGTCCCCGCCATGCTGTGCGAGCTCAAGATCGACGGACTCGCAGTCGACGCCGTCTATACGGAGGGCGTGCTCACGTCGCTGGCGACGCGCGGGGACGGTCGGGTGGGGGAGGATGTCACAGCCAACGCTGCACATATTCCGGCGATACCTCAACGACTGACCGGTGCGGCGATTCCCTCCCTAGTGGAGGTCCGTGGCGAGATCCATTTCACCATCGCGGACTTCACGACCATCAATGCCGAGCAACTCGAGGATGGTCTCCCGAGTTTCGCCAACCCGAGGAATGCGGCGGCGGGCACCCTGCGTCAGCGCGTGGACAAGAAGCTGGTCGAGTTACGCGAGGCCGAGCGCACAGGCGCGCGTCGTGCGGAGACGCTGCGGACCGACGTCGAGCGGGCTCTTCGTCGACTCGCGAGGCTGCGACTCACCGTGCATGGGATCGGTGCCACGGAGGGGCTATCCCTGGACCACCAGAGTGATGGTTACTCAGCCCTGGCCGCCCTCGGACTCCCAGTCAGTGACCGCATGGACGTGCGAGATTCCGTGGAGGGGGTCCGCGACTACATCGCGCACTATGGCGATCACCGTCACGACGTAGAGCACGAGATCGACGGCGTCGTGGTCAAGGTCAACGAGATCGCACTCCAGCGGGAGTTGGGGGAGACATCGCGGGCACCACGCTGGGCCATCGCCTACAAGTACCCCCCCGAGGTGGTTCGGACTCGCCTTCTCGACATCGAGGTGAACGTCGGCAGGACCGGTCGAGTCACTCCTTTCGCTGTCATGGAGCCCGTCCAGGTTGCGGGGTCCACGGTGTCGATGGCCACGCTGCACAACGCCTTCGAGGTCGAGCGCAAGGGTGTCCTCATCGGGGACATGGTCTTCCTCCGCAAGGCCGGTGACGTCATCCCCGAGGTGCTCGGTCCCGTCGTCGAAGTGCGCACCGGAAGTGAGCGTGCCTTTCGGATGCCGACGAAGTGCCCCTCGTGCGGTACCCGGCTGCGTCCGGAGAAGGAAGGCGACAAGGACATTCGTTGCCCCAACGCGGAGTCCTGCCCCGCCCAGCTGCTCGAGCGCCTGTTCCATGTCGCGTCTCGGGGCGCACTGGACATCGAGGGTCTCGGGTACAAGGCGGCGCAGGCGCTCCTCGCATGTGGCGTCGTCGGTGACATGGGGGATCTCTTCTTGATCTCCGACGAAGATCTCCGCACGTGTGAATTCTTCACGCGTGACCCGGCCAAGGGGGAGAGCGAGAGACCCTTGACGGAGAACGCCCGCGGCATGCTCGCGCAGCTGGAGGTCGCGCGCACACGACCGCTCTGGCGGATCCTCGTCGCCCTCTCCATCCGTCACGTCGGTCCCACGGCAGCCCAAGCCCTCGCGCGGGAATTTGGATCCCTCGATGCCATCGCGGAGGCCGATGTGGAGCGACTCGCCGACGTCGAGGGCGTGGGCCGGGTCATCGCGGAAGCGGTGCACGAGTGGTTCGACGTCGACTGGCATCGGGTGATCGTCGAGAAGTGGCGCGACGGTGGCGTGCGCATGGTCGACGAGGTGGTGTCCGTGGGGGAGCAGCCGCTCGCGGGCATCACCGTCGTCATCACAGGCGCCATCCCGGGATATACGCGTGACAGCGCCTCAGAAGCGGTGACCGCCCTGGGCGGCAAGGTCTCCGGCTCGGTGTCGGCGAAGACCGGAGTGCTCGTAGCGGGGGAGAACGCCGGATCGAAACTGGAGAAAGCGGAGAAACTCGGGGTGCCGGTCATCGGTCCCGACGCTTTCGCGACCCTCTTGTCGGAGGGGCTCGACGCTGCTCTCGCGAGAGGTCGGGGCTAGGTCGCGGGGACGACGTGTGCGGCTGGCACGATGGGCCCATGGCCGATCTCTCCCGCGACGAGGTTCAGCATCTCGCCCGACTCGCACGCCTACGTCTCACGGATGACGAGCTCACCCATTACGCGGACCAGTTGAGCGCCATCGTCGATGCCGTGGCGCGGGTTGCCGAGGTAGCCGCAGCAGACGTTCCGCCGACCTCCCATCCAGTGCCCATGGTCAACGTGTATCGGGTCGATGAGGCGCGCGCCGGTCTCCCGCGGGAAGCCCTCGTCGCCATGGCGCCCGCCTGGGAAGACGATCGCTTCCGTGTTCCCCGGATCCTGGGTGAGGAGTGAGGGTGGGCACCATCGAGACCGACCTGACGCGCCAATCTGCCGGCACCCTCGCCTCCGCCATCGCCTCGGGCGAGGTGAGCGCCGAGGAGGTGACGCGAGCCCACCTGGACCGGATCGACGCTGTCGACGAGCGCGTGCATGCATTCCTCTATGTCGATGCCGATGCCGCCCTGGCGACGGCTCGGGAGGTCGATGCGAAGCGCGCACGGGGTGACGTGCGGGGGCCGCTGGCGGGAGTCCCCATCGCGGTGAAGGACGTCCTCACCATGGCGGGTGTGCCGACCACGTGCGGCTCGCGTGTCCTCGAGGGATGGCGACCGCCCTACGACGCGACTGTCGTCGAGCGCCTTCGTGCCGCCGACATGGTCATCCTCGGAAAGACCAACATGGACGAGTTCGCGATGGGCTCCTCCACCGAGCACAGCGCCTATGGCGTCACGCGCAACCCGTGGGACCTCGAGCGCATCCCGGGCGGCTCCGGCGGGGGTTCGGCGGCTGCCCTCGCTGCGTTCGAAGCGCCCCTGGCGATCGGCACGGATACCGGTGGATCGATCCGTCAGCCGGCGGCCGTGACCGGCACCGTCGGCGTGAAGCCCACGTACGGGGCCGTGTCCCGCTACGGCCTGGTCGCCCTGGCGTCGTCCCTCGACCAGGCTGGACCCTGCGCGCGGTCCGTCGGGGATTCGGCACTCCTGCACTCGATCATCGCGGGGTACGACCCTCGTGACTCGACGTCGATCGATGCCCCGGTGCCGGATGTCATCGCGGCAGCGGCCGCGGGGGATGTGCGGGGTATGCGCATCGGACTCGTGCGCGAACTGTCCGGGGACGGATACCAAGCAGGGGTGCGCGATCTCTTCCAGCGGTCGGTGGGCATCCTCGAGGAACTCGGTGCCGACGTCGTGGAGGTCAGCTGCCCCCACTTCGAGTACGCGCTCGCGGCCTACTACCTGATCCTCCCCTCGGAGGCGTCGAGCAATCTGGCCCGATTCGATGGCATGCGGTATGGACTGCGAGTGGGCGACGACGGCCAGGCTTCCGTCGAGGACGTCATGTCTCAAACGCGCGAGCAGGGATTCGGTGCCGAGGTCAAGCGTCGGATCATGCTCGGCACCTACGCGCTGTCCAGCGGTTACTACGACGCGTACTACGGCCAGGCGCAGAAGGTGCGCACGCTGATCTCACGGGACTTCGCACAGGCCTTCGAGAAGGTCGACGTCGTGGTGTCCCCGACAGCTCCCACCACAGCCTTCCGGATCGGGGAGAAGGTCGACGACCCGCTGGCGATGTACCTCAACGACATCGCCACCATCCCGGTCAACCTCGCAGGCAACTGCGCGATGTCGCTGCCGATCGGCTGCGCGCCCGAGGACGGACTCCCCGTGGGACTGCAGATCATGGCCCCCGCGCTGGCCGACGATCGGCTCTATCGGGTGGGCTCCGCGCTCGAGCAGGCTCTCGTCGACTCCTGGGGACACCTGCTGATCGAGGAGGCCCCGGCCCTATGACGATCGACATCCTTGACTTCGATATCGCCTTGTCCCGCTTCGATCCCGTGCTGGGTCTGGAGACGCACGTCGAGCTCGGGACGGCTTCGAAGATGTTCTGCGCCTGTCCGACGGCCTTCGGGGCTGAGCCGAACACCCAGGTGTGCCCGGTGTGCCTCGGACTTCCTGGATCGCTGCCCGTGGTGAATGGGACCGCTGTCGAATCGACGATCCGGATGGGATTGGCGCTTCACTGCGATATCGCCGACTGGTGCAGATTCGCTCGGAAGAACTACTTCTACCCCGATATGCCCAAGGACTACCAGGTCAGCCAGTACGACGAACCGCTCTGCACGAACGGCTATCTGGATGTCACGGTGGCGACGGACGACGGCCCTCGTGTGTTCCGGGTCGAGATCGAGCGCGTCCATATGGAGGAGGACACGGGCAAACTCACCCATGCCGGCGGCGCCACAGGGCGCATCCACGGTGCCGACTACTCCCTTGTCGACTACAACCGCGCGGGTATCCCGCTCATCGAGATCGTCACCAAGCCGATCACGGGCACAGGTGCGCTGGCGCCCGTGGTGGCGCGCGCGTACGTCACCGAATTGCGCGACCTCATGCGCAGCCTGGGTGTGTCGGATGTCCGCATGGAGGAGGGGTCCCTTCGATGCGATGTGAACGTCTCTCTCTGTGAGCCCGGTGGGCCATGGGGAACCCGCACCGAGACCAAGAACGTGAACTCCCTGAGGTCGGTGGAGCGTGCGGTGCGATCGGAGATCGAACGTCAGGCAGCGCTCCTATCGGCGGGGCAGCGCATCGTGCAGGAGACGCGTCACTTCCACGAAGACACCGGCCGCACCACTCCGGGGCGTTCGAAGGAGCACGCGGAGGACTATCGCTACTTCCCCGAACCGGACCTCGTTCCGGTGGCCCCCGATCGTGCATGGGTCGAGCGCCTGCGTTCGGAACTGCCAGAAAACCCCGCGGTACTCCGGGCCCGGCTCCAGTCGGAGTGGGGGATCAGCGACCTTGACATGCAGGCTCTGGTGAACAGTGATGCCGTCGACCTCGTCATCTCGACGGTCGAGGCTGGAGTCGATCCCGCCGCTGCACGCAAGTGGTGGACCGGTGAGTTGGCGCGTGTCGCCAACGAGCGGGGGGTGGAGCTCTCGTCCCTGCCGGTGACAGCGGCCACGATCCATCGCATCGAGGAGCTCATCTCCTCGGGTGCGTTGACCGATTCACTGGCCCGGAAGGCCCTCGAGGGAGTGCTCGCGGGTGAGGGTGACGTGGACGCGGTGATCGCCAGCCGCGGCCTCACGGTGGTGAGTGACGACGGAGAGCTCCTCGCGGCCATCGATGCCGCCCTGGCCGATCAACCTGACGTGGCGGACAAGATCCGCGGCGGGAAGGTCCAGGCTGCCGGTGCGATCGTGGGGGCGGTGATGAAGGCAACCCGAGGTCAGGCCGACGCAGCGAAGGTCCGCGGGCTCCTGCTCGCTCGCCTCGGCGTCGACGAATGACCCTCGGGGTCCTGGCGCCCAGCCTGCTCGAGCCCCTCGACGTCGAAGGCGTCCGCTACTACGAGTCCGAGGTCGATCCCGATGGGGATGTGGTGGCTTCGACGGGGTTCTTCGTCCCGCGCTATCTCGGCTCGGGTCCGAACCTCTACCTGACGCACCGCATGCCGCGCCTGGAGGTGGTGCAGCTGCCCACGATCGGGTACGACTACGCGCTGGGGGAGATTCCAGCGGGAGTGTGGCTGTGCAACGCGGCCGGGGTGCATGAGCAGAGCACCGCGGAACTCGCGCTCGGGCTCGTCATCGCGCACTGGCGCGGCATCGACCGCTCGGCGCGGGACATGGTTGGTGGGCGCTGGGATCACCGGCGCGGCCGATCCCTGCAGTCTGCGGAGGTGCTCGTGATCGGCGCGGGCCCCGTGGGACGCGCGATCGCCGGGTGCCTGGCCCCGTTCGGGTGTTCGGTGACCCTCGCCGGCTCGACCGCGCGCGCGGGGGTCCTGGGTGTAGCGGATCTCCCGAATGCCGTGCCTGACATGGATGTCGTGATCCTGGCCGTTCCCCTCACGCCGTCGACGCGGGGCATGGTCGACGCCGCGTTCCTCGCGCGGATGCGCGATGGTGCGCTCCTGGTCAACGTCGCGCGCGGGCCCGTCGTCGTGACGGACGCGCTCGTGGCGGAGGTGGGACGGGGACGTCTGCATGCAGCTCTCGATGTCACCGACCCGGAGCCACTACCTCCTGACCATCCGCTCTGGCGGAGCCCGAACGTTCTCATCACTCCGCACGTGGGCGGGGACTCCGACGCGTTCCCAGTCCTCGCCCGCAGGCTCATCGCCGACCAGGTGCGCGCATGGCGGGCCGGTCGTGATCTACGCAACGTGGTCGTGCGCGGGGCCCGTCGCTAGTCTGAACATATGGTCGATATGAAGCCCCGTAGCAAGGACGTCACCGAGGGACTGGAGAGGGCGGCCCAGCGCGGCATGCTCCGAGCGGTCGGGATGACCGATGAGGACTTCCCCAAGCCGCAGATCGGGATCGCGTCCTCATGGAACGAGATCACTCCGTGCAATATGTCGCTCGCCCGACTGGCGGTCGCGGCGAAGGAGGGCGTGCACGCTGCGGGCGGCTTCCCCATGCAATTCGGCACCATCTCCGTGTCGGACGGAATCTCCATGGGTCACGAGGGGATGCACTTCTCACTGGTGAGCCGGGAGATCATCGCCGACTCCGTCGAGGCCGTCATGCAGGCGGAGCGTCTCGACGGCATGGTCACGTTCGCCGGCTGTGACAAGTCCCTCCCCGGAATGCTGATGGCCTCCGCGCGCCTGGATCTCGCCGCTGTCTTCGTGTACGCCGGCTCGATCCTCCCCGGTCATGTGAAGCTCTCGGATGGAACCGAAAGGGACGTCACCATCATCGACGCGTTCGAGGCGGTCGGTGCCTGTGCGCGAGGCCTGATGTCACGTGAGGACGTCGATGCAATCGAGCGCGCCATCTGTCCGGGTGAGGGTGCCTGCGGCGGGATGTACACGGCGAACACCATGGCGTCTGCGGCCGAGGCGATGGGGATGTCCCTGCCCGGCTCCTCCGCTCCACCGGCGGTGGACCGTCGTCGCGATGGCTACGCGCGACGATCCGGTGAGGCGGTCGTCGGGCTCATCCGGCAGGGCATCACGACGCGCGACATCATCACCCGCCAATCCCTCGAGAACGCGATCGCGGTCCTGATGGCCTTCGGTGGGTCGACTAACGCGGTGCTTCACCTCCTCGCGATCGCACACGAGGCGGATGTCGAGCTCCACATCGAAGACTTCCATCGCATCGGCTCGAAGGTTCCCTTGCTTGCCGACGTGAAGCCGTTCGGTCGCTATGTGATGTCCGACGTCGATCGCGTCGGCGGGGTACCGGTGATCCTGCGCGCGCTCCTCGATGCGGGGTTGCTGCACGGGGACTGCATGACAGTCACCGGGAAGACCATGGCCGAGAACCTCGCGTCGATCGACCCCCCCGACCCTGACGGCACCATCCTCAAGGCGTCGCAGAATGCGATCGCCCCCACCGGTGGCATCACGATCCTCGGTGGCTCTCTCGCGCCCGAGGGTGCGGTGGTGAAGAACGCCGGAGTCCCGGTCGACGTGTTCGAGGGTGTTGCGCGGGTGTTCGAGCGCGAGCAGGCGGCGATGCGGGCATTGGAGGACGGCTCGATCCAGGCCGGGGACGTTGTGGTCATCCGTTACGAGGGCCCGAAGGGTGGTCCCGGGATGCGGGAGATGCTGATGGTGACCGGAGCGATCAAGGGTGCCGGCCTGGGCAAGGACGTCCTGCTGATCACCGATGGACGGTTCTCGGGTGGCACGACGGGCCTCTGTGTGGGGCACGTCGCCCCCGAGGCTGTGGACGGCGGCCCGATCGGCCTGGTCCAGGACGGGGACCGCATCCGCATCGATATCGGGGCGCGGACCCTGGACCTGCTCGTGGACCCGGCTGAACTGGACCGTCGCAGGGAGGGTTTCCGGCCGCTTCCCCCACGCTATGAGCGGGGTGTCCTGGCCAAGTACTCCAAGCTGGTGGGGTCGGCTTCACGGGGAGCGGTCTGCGACTGATCTCGGCGGGGGTAGTGACAGACGCGACGTGAGGGTCTAGAGTGTCGGCGTGGCGCAGATCGTAGTTAGTTGGCGCGTGGCCTGACCTCGTCAGCACGCGCTCCCTCCGCTACCCACCTGGGTCGGAGGGTTTTTCATTGAGGAAGCCTTCGGGCACGGAGTAGGTGGAGATGGGCGAGCAGATCACCGGCGCGGAGAGCCTCGTGCGGTCCTTGGAGTCGGCCGACGTGGATGTCGTCTTCGGCATCCCCGGAGGGGCGATCCTCCCCGCGTACGACCCCTTGATGGATTCCACGAAGGTGCGGCACATCCTGGTCCGTCACGAGCAGGCCGCCGGACATGCCGCGGAGGGCTACGCCGCGGCGACCGGACGCGTGGGCGTGTGCATGGCCACCAGCGGGCCGGGCGCCACCAACCTCGTGACCCCGATCGCAGACGCGCACATGGACTCCGTCCCCCTTGTGGCGATCACCGGTCAGGTGCCGAGTGCCGCGATCGGCACGGACGCCTTCCAGGAGGCCGACATCCGAGGCATCACGATGCCGATCACCAAGCACAACTACCTGGTGACGAATCCCGACGAGATCCCGCGTGCCATCGCCGAAGCGTTCCATCTCGCAGCGTCCGGGCGACCGGGTCCGGTTCTCGTGGACATCTCCAAGGATGCGCTCCAGGCGATGACCACGTTCCAGTGGCCGGAGTCCCTCGACCTTCCGGGGTACCACCCGGTGACGCGTCCCCACTCCAAGCAGATCCGCGAGGCGGCGCGCATGATCCTGGCTGCGCGGCAGCCGGTGCTCTACGTGGGCGGCGGGGTCATCCGCGGGGGTGCTTCCGGGTCCCTCCGACGTCTGGCCGAGCTGACGGGTATCCCGGTCGTGACCACCCTGATGGCCCGCGGTGCCTTCCCGGACTCACATCCCCTGCACCTGGGCATGCCCGGGATGCACGGCACGGTCGCAGCGGTCGGGGCCCTGCAGAAGTCGGATCTGCTGATCACCCTGGGCGCGCGATTCGACGACCGTGTGACGGGGAAGTTGTCGAGCTTCGCCCCGAATGCCGCCGTGATCCATGCCGATATCGATCCCGCCGAGATCGGCAAGAACCGTGTCGCGGACGTCCCGATCGTCGGCGATGTGGCCGAGGTCATCCCCGAGCTCATTACCGCGATCGAGGCGGAGATGAGCTCAGGCACCACGCCCGACTACGCGGCCTGGTGGGCCCTGCTAGGTCGGATGCGTGACACCTACCCCCTCGGCTACGACCTTCCGGCAGATGGTTCGCTCTCGCCGCAGTTCGTGATCCAGCGGCTCGGCCAGATCTCGGGCTCCGACTCGATCTTCGCTGCCGGTGTGGGTCAGCACCAGATGTGGGCTGCGCAGTACATCTCCTACGAGAATCCCGGCACGTGGCTGAACTCGGGTGGTCTTGGCACCATGGGGTATGCCGTCCCCGCGGCGATGGGAGCGAAGGTGGGACGCCCCGAGGCCACGGTGTGGGCGGTCGACGGTGACGGTTGCTTCCAGATGACGAATCAGGAGTTGGCCACCTGCACCATCAACGAGATTCCGATCAAGGTGGCGCTCATCAACAATGAGAGCCTCGGAATGGTGCGTCAGTGGCAGACGCTCTTCTACAGCGAGCGTTACTCCAACACTGACCTCCACTCGCACCGTGTCCCCGATTTCGTGAAGTTGGCTGAGGCGTACGGCTGCTACGGCTTGCAGTGCGAATCGGCTGCAGACGTGGACGCAACCATCGAGCGGGCATTGAGTCTCAATGACGCGCCCGTGGTCGTGGACTTCCGGGTGCACAAGGACGCCATGGTCTGGCCGATGGTCGCGGCGGGTACGAGTAACGACGACATCATGGTGGCGCGGGCGATGGCCCCCGACTGGGGGAGTGACGACTGATGTCCCGACACACGCTGTCTGTCCTGGTGGAAGACAAGCCGGGAGTTCTCGCGCGCGTGGCCAGTCTCTTCTCGCGTCGTGGGTTCAACATCGAGTCGCTCGCGGTGGGCCCGACGGAGATCGCAGACGTGTCACGCATGACCATCGTCGTGAATGTTGCGGATCTGCCCCTAGAGCAGGTCACGAAGCAGTTGAACAAGCTCATCAACGTGCTGAAGATCGTCGAGCTTGAACCGGAGTCGAGCGTCCAGCGGGAGATCATGCTGGTCAAGGTGAAGGCCGATCTAGATTCGCGCTCGCACATTCTCGAGACGGTGACGTTATTCCGCGCCAAAGTCGTGGATGTCGCCACGGATGCCGTGACGATCGAGGCGACCGGAGCTCATGACAAACTCGAAGCGCTTCTGCGTGTGCTCGAGCCGTTCGGAATCAAGGAATTGGTGAAGTCGGGCCTGGTGGCCATGGGACGGGGGTCACGATCCATCTCGGATCGGTCCCTGCGTCCGGTGGACCGGTCGGCCTGATCACGCCGCGATAGCCTGCACCCACTCACAGGACAAGGGAGTTCACGTGGCCGAGCTTTTCTACGAGACCGATGCTGATCTGTCGATCATCCAGAACCGTGTCGTCGCGATCATGGGTTTCGGGAGCCAGGGGCATGCGCACGCTTTGAGCCTGCGTGACTCGGGGGTCGACGTCCGTGTTGGCCTGAAGGAAGGCTCGAAGAGCCGTGCCAAGGCCGAGGAGGCGGGCCTGCGCGTCGTGGACCCTGCGACTGCTGCGGCAGAAGCCGACGTGATCATGATCCTCGTCCCCGACCCCGTGCAAGAGCATCTCTACAAGGAGGCGATCGAGCCCAACCTGCAGGAGGGCGACGCACTCTTCTTCGCGCATGGCTTCAACATCCGCTTTGGCTACATCAAGCCCCCGGCGTTCGTGGATGTGTGCATGGTCGCCCCCAAGGGCCCGGGACACCTCGTGCGTCGCGAGTACGAGGCCGGGCGAGGAGTTCCGGTGATCGTCGCGGTCGAGCAGGACGCCTCCGGCGAGGCGTGGCCACTCGCGCTCAGCTACGCCGCTGCCATCGGCGGTCTGCGGGCCGGCGGTATCAAGACAACCTTCACCGAGGAAACCGAGACCGACCTCTTCGGGGAGCAAGCGGTGCTGTGCGGAGGTGCGAGCCAGCTCGTCATGTACGGATTCGAGACCCTGGTAGAGGCCGGCTACCAGCCGGAGGTCGCCTATTTCGAGTGCCTGCACGAGTTGAAGCTCATCGTCGACCTCATGTACGAGGGTGGCATCGCCAAGCAGCGGTGGAGCGTGTCCGATACGGCCGAATACGGCGATTACGTCTCAGGACCACGCGTCATCGACCCGAGCGTCAAGGAGAACATGAAGGCGGTCCTCGCCGACGTGCAGAACGGGACATTCGCCGAGCGGTTCATCACTGATCAGCGCAGTGGTGCGAAGGAGTTCAAGGAGCTCCGGGCGCAGGGTGAGAAGCACCCCATCGAGGCTGTTGGCCGCGAACTCCGCAAAATGATGAGCTGGGTCAAGAAGTCGGATGATGACTATGTCGAGGGCACAGCGACGCGATAGGGCGGGCGCACGTGAGCCCTCCACGCTCACGAAGATCTGTGCGTCCTGCGGCCGCACGATGGAGTGGCGCAAGGCGTGGGCCCGATCGTGGGACAGCGTGCGTTACTGCTCCGACGACTGCCGTGCGCGAGGAGTCACCGATGCTGATCGCGAGCTCGAGGCCCTGATCCTTGCGATGCTCGAATCCCGACCTCGTTCTGCGTCCGTCTGCCCGAGCGACGTGGCGCGCCAGGCCGACACCGATTGGCGACCGCTGATGGAGCCGGTGCGACGGGCGGCCCGTCGCCTCGTCGCGGAGGGTCGCGTCGAGATCTGCCAGGGGGGACGGGTGGTCGATCCCTCCCATGCGCGTGGACCGATTCGGATCCGACTTGTCCGCGACTGAGACGCTGAGCCCCCCGGTGCCGGATCGGGACTCCGTCCTGGAGTGGGTTCGCGAGAACCTGGGTTCGGTTGTTCGTGGGCCCATCGTCGGGAGCGACATCCGCGGGGGCCAATCCGCGGCCGATGCCGCACTCGCCGCCGTGGACATCACCGGGTACGCACGAACGCGCAACGAGGTGTGGCCGCGTGACCGTCGCGGTGCCACGGGCCTCTCGCCGTACATCCGGCACGGGTTGCTGAGCCTGCCGCGTGTGTGGGCCTCGGTCGACGGCCCCCCTGCCGACCGGGAGAAGTTCCGCGACGAGTTGCTGTGGCAGGAGTACGCCCGTCACCTGTACGCGCGCCTCGGATCCGCGACGAGGCACTCCCTGAGGTTTGCGGTCGAGGAGTACATGGACGACGAGGTCCGTGGAGGGTGGCGGGGAGACGCGCTGTGCGTCGCCGAGTCAGTGCGCGAATTGCGGGATTCCGGCTGGATCACCAACCAACAACGAATGTGGCTCGCCTCCCACTGGAGCGTGCGTGAGGGGCGTGGGTGGCGCGAGGGGGAGGACGAGTTCTTCCGCCAGTTGCTCGACGGATCGCGGGCGGCCAATCGCGTGGGGTGGCAGTGGACTGTCGGAGCGCTGACGGGCAAGCCCTATGGCTTCAGCCGCTGGCAGGTCACGAACCGCGCCCCGGGACTCTGCGAGCGATGCGCGTTACGCGATTCCTGTCCCATCGAAGACTGGCCATCGGCCGACGCACGCGAGCCCCGAACCGTCGTCGATCCGCGCATCCGCAAGGACCCCGATCCCGTGGCGACCGCGGGCCCCTCCGAACCGCGGATATCCGGTGATCCGGACTGCGTATGGATAACGGCGGAGAGTCTCGGTGATGAGGACCCCGCTCTCCGTGCCCATCCCGATCTCCCCGTCGTGTTCGTCTTCGACCTTCCCCTCCTCACACGGCTACGCCTGGCCTCGACTCGCCTCGTGTTCCTCACCGAGTGTCTGGCGGACCTCGCCGTGCGTCGTGACGTGCGCGTGTTCGTGAGCGATCCGCGCGAGGTGCTGAGGGCATGGCGTCCGGCCGTCACGTTCACACCGGTTCCCGGCTGGAACGCCCGAGCATCGGAGATCGACCTGGCCGCGGTGCATCCGTGGCCGTGGCTGCGCCCGGTCGGCGCCGGGCCGATGACCTCCTTCTCTGCATGGCAGACCTCGGTCTCACGCACCGCTGGCCGACGGAACGCCCGCCGCTAGGATCGCGCGGTGACTAAGCCCCGCGTGCTCATCGCCGAGGAACTCTCGCCTGCGACCGTCGAGGCTTTGGGTCCTGACTTCGAGATCGTCCAGTGCGATGGAGCCGATCGCTCCGCGCTGCTCGCATCCATTGGCGACGTCGATGCCATCCTGGTTCGATCCGCAACACAGGTGGACGCCGAAGCGATTGCTGCCGCCCCCCGGCTCAAGGTCGTTGCACGCGCCGGCGTCGGGCTGGACAACGTCGACGTCAAGGCGGCCACCCAGGCGGGCGTGATGGTGGTGAACGCGCCCACGTCGAACATCGTCAGTGCGGCGGAACTGGCCGTGGGGCTGCTGCTGGCCAGTGCACGCAACATCGTCCCCGCCAACTCCGCCCTCCATCGCGGCGAATGGAAGCGCTCGAAGTACACCGGAGTGGAAGTCGCGGATAAGACCGTAGGAATCGTCGGGCTCGGTCGGATCGGCATCCTGGTGGCGCAGCGCCTCAGCGCTTTCGGCGTCAAGTTGATCGCCTACGACCCTTACGTGCAGCCAGCCAGGGCAGCGCAGCTGGGGGTGCGGATGATGCCCCTGGACGACCTGCTCGCCGAGGCGGACTTCATCACGGTGCACCTGCCCAAGACCCCCGAGACTGTCGGCTTGATCGGCGACGATGCACTGCGCAAGGTCAAGCCGACAGTGCGCATCATCAACGCCGCCCGTGGTGGCATCGTCGATGAGGACGCCCTGTACCGGGCGATCGTCGAGGGGCGCGTCGCAGGGGCCGGACTGGATGTGTACGCCAAAGAGCCCTGCACGGATTCACCCCTGTTCACCTTGGAGTCTGTCGTTGCCACACCACATCTGGGAGCCTCGACCGACGAGGCCCAGGAGAAGGCCGGCATCGCCGTCGCGCGTTCGGTGCGTCTCGCGCTCGCAGGAGAACTGGTCCCCGATGCCGTCAATGTTCAAGGCGGCCAGTTGGCCGAAGCCATCCGTCCCCTCGTCCCGCTCGCCGAGCAGGTGGGCCAGATCGCCTGTTCGCTCGCATCCGACGCGGTTGTCCGCGTGGACGTCGAGGTGCGAGGGGACATCGTGGAGCATGACGTCCGTGTCCTCGAGCTCTCCGCGCTCAAGGGGGTCTTCCAGACTCTGGTGCACGATCCCGTGTCCTTCGTGAACGCCCCCGTTCTCGCCGAGCAGCGTGGGGTGGAGGTGGCCCTCACGACAGATGCCGACGCGGGGGACCACCGGTGCCTGGTGCGCGTCACGCTCACGCTGACCGGTGGGGCCACCGTCGCCATCTCGGGCACCGTCACCGGTGCGCGCAACATCGCCAAGGTCGTGGAAATCGACGGCTTCGACCTCGACGTGCCGATCAGCAATCACCTGGCTGTGTTCCGCTACCACGATCGGCCGGGCGTCGTGGGCGTCGTCGGCAAGATCCTGGGAGAGGCGGGCGTCAACATCGGCAGCATGCAGGTCAGCCGCGATGACTCCGGTCACGCTCTGATCGTGCTCAGCGTCGACTCGGCCATCCCCTCGGCAGTACTGGACTCGATGACCTCGCAGATCGAGGCGCATTCGGGGCGTGCCGTCTCCCTCGCCTGACCTCAGCGCACGGCGCGGTTAACGGCGCTCACGATCGCCTTCAAGGACGAGGTCGTGCTCGACGGATCGATGCCCACGCCCCAGAGGACCGTGCCGTCGACGGCGCATTCGAGGTAGGAAGCCGCCGTGGCATCGCCACCGGCGCTCATGGCGTGCTCGGCGTAGTCGAGTACCCGAACGTCTATCCCGTGGCGTGCGAGGGCGTCGCAGAAGGCTGCGATGGGTCCGTTCCCCACGCCGGTGAGTGCGACCTCCGTGCCGTGGTCCAGGAGCACGACGTCGACGGAGGTATCCCCATCGACAGCGCTGTCCTGCTTCACGGACTTCAGTGCGAAGCGGCCCCAGGGCGCCTTCGGATCGGGTAGGTACTCGGCGGAGAACGTCGACCACATGTCCTCCGGAGTCACCTCGCCGCCAGCGGAGTCCGTCACATTTTGAATCACCTGGGAGAACTCGATCTGCAGTCTCCGCGGCAGTTCCAACTTGTGTTCGGTGCGCATGATGTAGGCCACGCCGCCTTTACCCGATTGGCTGTTGACGCGGATGACGGCTTCATAGGTACGTCCCACGTCCTTGGGGTCGATCGGCAGGTAGGGGACCTCCCAGCGGAAATCGTCCACGGGCACCCCGGCGGCGGTGGCGTCGATTTCCATGGCTCGAAAGCCCTTATTGATGGCGTCCTGATGTGATCCGGAGAAGGCGGTGTAGACCAAGTCGCCTCCATACGGGTGGCGTTCACCCACCGGGATCTGATTGCAGTACTCGACGGTGCGCCGAATCCCGTCGATGTCGCGGAAATCGATCTGCGGATCGATGCCCTGGCTGAAGAGGTTCATGCCGAGGGTGACGAGGCAGACGTTGCCGGTGCGCTCGCCGTTACCGAACAGGCAGCCCTCGATGCGATCAGCGCCCGCCATGTAACCGAGCTCTGCTGCAGCCACGGCGGTACCGCGATCGTTGTGCGGGTGGAGCGAGAGCACGACTGAGTCACGGCGGGCCAGGTTTCGGTGCATCCACTCAATCGAGTCGGCGTAGATGTTGGGCGTGGCCATCTCCACCGTCGCCGGGAGATTGAGGATGACTTTGCGATCGGGAGTGGGCTGCCAGACATCCGTCACTGCGTCGCAGACGTCACGTGCGAACTCGAGTTCGGTGCCGGTGTAGGACTCCGGTGAGTACTCGAAGTAGATCTCCGTGTCACCCGCCATCTCGTCGGCGTATTTCTGGCACAACTGAGCTCCGTGCACCGCGATGTCACGAATGCCGTCCCTATCGAGGCCGAAGACAACACGTCGCTGCAGGGTGGAAGTGGAGTTGTAGAGGTGGACGATCGCCTGCTTCGCGCCCCGGACCGACTCGAACGTCCGCTCGATGAGGTGTTCGCGCGATTGAGTGAGGACCTGGATCACCACATCGTCGGGGATCAGGTCCTCCTCGATGATCTGCCGCACGAAGTCGAAGTCGGTTTGCGATGCAGAGGGGAAGCCGACCTCGATCTCCTTGTAGCCCATCGAGACGAGCAGTTGGAACATCCGCAGCTTGCGGGACGGAGTCATCGGGTCGATCAGAGCCTGGTTACCGTCGCGCAGGTCGACCGCACACCACCGTGGAGCGTGGGTGATGACGGCGTCAGGCCACGTGCGATCGGGGAGGTCGATGGGGGTGAAGGGTCGGTAGCGGTGGTACGCCATCGGCGAGGGCTTCTGCGCCGTTCGCTTCGCGTAGTTCTGGGGGGTGTCGCTCATGTCTGCTCCTCGTGGTGGGCCGGAACCGGCCACGCAGCACTCCCGCGACGAGGAGGCCGGTGTCTAGGCCTCGCCGCGGCTGCGAAGGAGCAGGAGCGAACGCACGGGGGAAGGGTAGCAGGATGGGGTCATGGGCGTGGAGGCGATCGGGGAGCCGAAGTACATCCTGCTGACCACCTTCCGGAGGGACGGGACGCCCGTGGCCACTCCCGTCTGGTGCGTCCGCGACGGAGAGACGCTGCGCGTCACGACACAGGGCTCCTCGGGTAAGGCGCGGCGCATCAGGAACAACGGGCAGGTCACGGTGGCCCCCTGCGACATGCGGGGCCGGCCCAAGGGTCCGGCGGTCGCGGCCACAGCTCGGATCGACGATGCGGACAGGTCCACCGAAACCGCCCGCCTCATCGCGCGGAGGTACGGATTGCTGGGGCGCTTCATGCTGCGCAAGCAGGATCCTGATCGCGTGGGCATCACGGTCTCCTGACCGGCGACTGGGCGGTCGGGCTAGCCTTCGGCCATGCCCTCCACCCTGAACCTTGCACTCATTCCCGGCGACGGCATTGGCACCGAGGTGGTCGCCGAGGCGATGAAGGTCCTCGATGCGATCGCGCCGGCGGCCGAGCTCGAGGTCACGACGACCGAGTACGACCTCGGTGCGCGTCGCTACAACGCCACGGGCGAGCTGCTCACCCCGGCCATGGTCGAGGAGTTGCGCACGTACGACGCGATCATGCTGGGGGCGATCGGCCAC
The DNA here is from genome assembly GCA_964495555.1 of uncultured Bifidobacteriaceae bacterium. Taxonomy (GTDB): domain Bacteria; phylum Actinomycetota; class Actinomycetes; order S36-B12; family S36-B12; genus VGCC01. The sequence continues at coordinate 42,686 of CAZBWA010000004.1, forward strand.
CCCTCCGTCCCGTCGGGTGTCCTGGAAAGGGGAGTGTTGCTCCCACTCCGATTCGAGCTCGATCATCACGTCAACCTGCGGCCGGTGAAGCTTTACCCGGGGGTCACGGGACCGCTCGCAGGCAAGGGTCCTGAGCACATCGACTTCGTCGTCTGCCGCGAGGGGACAGAGGGTCCCTACGTCGGCGCTGGTGGCGTACTCCGTCGCGACACCCCGCAGGAGGTCGCCACCGAGGAGAGCCTCAACACCGCTTACGGTGTCGAGCGGATCGTGCGTGATGCCTTCGATCGCGCAATGCGGCGCCGTAAGCACGTGACCCTCGTGCACAAGACGAACGTGCTTGTGAATTCGGGCAGTCTCTGGAAGCGCGTCTTCGACCGTGTCGCGCGGGAGTACCCGGAGGTCGCCACCGACTACCAGCACGTGGATGCTGCTGCGATGTTCTTCATCACGCAGCCCGAGCGGTTTGACGTCGTCGTTACGGACAACCTGTTCGGGGACATCCTTACGGACATCGGTGCTGCTATCGGTGGAGGAATCGGGCTCGCTGCCAGCGGCAATATCGACCCGTCCCGGAGCAACCCGTCCATGTTCGAGCCCGTGCACGGTTCCGCGCCGGATATCGCGGGGCAGGGGAAGGCGGATCCCACGGCGACCGTGATGTCCTTGGCAATGCTGCTCGACCATGTGGGTCAGAGTCAGGCATCGGCCTGGGTCGAGTCGGCCGTCGTCGCGGATCTGAGCACGCGCGGTACGGCGACGAGATCCACTTCGGACATCGGGGATGCCCTCACCGCCGCTGCGGTGGCCGCATCGGGTCGGTAGTTTCCTGCCATGAGCACGATGGAGACCGGCACGGCCCTGTGGCCGATCACCCTGTCGCCGGGGCCGTCGCGACCTGTGGAGGAGCGGGACCGCGTCCTCGCAGACCCCGGTTTCGCGAAGCACCCCACGGACAACATGGTTCACGCGGTGTGGACGGCCGAGGATGGCTGGCATGACGCCGAGTTGATCCCCTATGGCCCCCTGTCCTTCGATCCGTCTACGAACTTCCTGCATTACGGGCAGTCGATCTTCGAGGGGCTGAAGGCGTATCGGCATGCCGATGGCTCGATCAAGACGTTCCGTCCGTTCCGAAACGCTGGTCGCTTCGCGGCATCCGCACGGCGTCTCGCGATGGCCGAACTCCCCGAGGAGCTTTTCGTCGGCTCGATCGAGGCGCTGGTCCGACAGGATCGGGACTGGGTCCCCTCGGATCAAGAGCGCTCGCTCTACCTGCGTCCGTTCATGCTGGGCACCGAGGTCGGCCTGGGTGTTCGTCCCTCCAATCGCTACGACTACTACCTCATCGCCGCTCCCGCGGGCGCGTACTTCCCGCAGGGCGTGCGGCCCGTGAGCGTCTGGCTGTCCGACGACTACGTGCGCGCGGCACCCGGTGGAACGGGGGAGGCGAAGTGCGCGGGCAATTACGCGGCGTCTCTCGTGGCGCAGGCGGAGGCCGCGCAGCACGGATGCGACCAGGTGGTGTGGCTCGATGCCATCGAACGTCGGTGGATCGAGGAGATGGGCGGGATGAACCTGTACTTCGTCTACGGGTCCGGTGATGGGGCCCGGGTGGTGACCCCGCGCCTGACGGGATCCCTCCTCCCGGGCATTACGCGCGATGCTCTCTTGACTGTGGCGACGGATCTGGGGATCCGCGCGGACGAGGGTCAGATCAGCGTCGAGGAGTGGAAGGAGGGGGCGGCGTCGGGAGAAATCACCGAGACATTCGCCTGCGGAACCGCTGCGGTTATCACGCCCGTGGGCACCGTGAAGTCCCGGAACCAAGGGAGTTGGGAGATCTCGGGAGGTGGCACCGGCGAAATCACGATGCGACTGCGTCAGGCACTCCTCGACGTCCAGACCGGGGCCGTCCCCGACAGGCACAATTGGCTGCACACCATCTGCTGACGGCGCCATCGCCCCTGTGGCACACTGTGCCCGTGACCAGCACCGTCATCATCATTAGCTAGCGCGTCGGACCTCCGACGCGCCGCCCTTCGCATCGCGAGGGGCTTTTTTGATGGAAGAAGGGACGAGTATGAGACCCGACGGCTTCCACGTGTATGACACGACGCTGCGCGATGGTGCGCAGCGCGAGGGCATCTCCTACTCCGTCCACGACAAGCTCCAGGTGGCCCGTCTCCTGGACGACTACGGCGTTGGCTTCATCGAAGGTGGCTGGCCGGGGGCCTTACCCAAGGACACGGAGTTCTTCCAACGGGCCCAGGAGGAACTCTCGCTCGTGAATGCAGAGTTGGTCGCCTTCGGCGCCACGCGCAAAGCCGGCATCGCCGTCGCCGACGATTCCCAGGTGCGCGCGCTCCTTGATTCGGGTGCGCCGGTCATCACGCTCGTAGCCAAGTCCGATGTCCGACATGTGCGTGAGGCACTCAAGACTTCGTTGGAGGAGAACGAGGCGATGGTGCGCGACACCGTGCGCTTCCTCGTGGACGCTGGTCGGCGCGTCTTCGTGGATATGGAGCATTTCTTCGATGGATATGCGCACGACCCGGATTACGGGGTGCGGTTGGTCCGTGCTGCGACCGAGGCGGGGGCCGACGTGTGCGTGTTGTGCGATACGAACGGGGGAATGCTCCCGTCGGGAATCTCCCGTGTTGTCTCGGATGTCCTTGCACGCTCGGGCGGTCGACTGGGAATTCATTGCCAGGACGACACGGGATGTGCCGTGGCCAACAGCATCGCAGCGGTGGAAGCGGGTGCCACGCACGTGCAGTGCACTGCGAACGGCTACGGCGAGCGCACCGGCAACGCGGACCTCTTCGTCGTCGTGCCGAATCTTCAGATCAAGCTGGGTATCGACTGTGTTCCGCCCGAGTGCCTGGCGGAGACCGCTCACATCGCCCACGCGATCGCGGAGATCGCGAACATCGCGCCCAACACCCACCAGCCTTATGCCGGCATCTCCTCCTTCGCCCATAAGGCAGGGCTCCACGCATCTGCATTGAAGGTCGATGCGAGTCTCTACAACCACATCGAGCCCGAGCAGGTCGGCAACTCCCAGCGGGTCCTCGTCACGGAGATGGCTGGACGCGCGTCGGTGGAGCTCAAGGGCCGGGAGCTGGGGTACGACCTGTCTGCCCAACCCGACCGGGTCTCCCGCGTCGTGGAGCAGGTCAAGGATCTCGAAGCGCGAGGGTGGACCTTCGAGGCGGCCGACGCCTCCTTCGAATTGCTCCTGCTGCGGGACTCGGGCCTCGAACAGAGGTTCCTGGTCGAGTCCTGGCGCACGATCGTCGAGCAGGACGAGACGGGGCGCGTGCGCACGGAGGCGACCGTGAAGGTGCATGCAGACGGAACCCGGATCATCTCCACCGCGGAGGGCAACGGCCCGGTGAATGCCCTGGACCGCGCACTCCGCTCGGCGGTGATCCAGTTCTACCCCGAACTCGAGGCGCTTGAGCTGACCGATTACAAGGTGCGCATCCTCGACACCCAGCAGGGACAGGGGTCGGGCACCGCGTCGGTAACCCGTGTCCTGGTGGGCACCACGGATGGCACCCATGAATGGTCGACGGTCGGCGTGCACGAAAACGTGATCGCAGCCTCCTGGCAGGCACTCGAGGACGCCTTGGTCTACGGCCTCGCGAAGAGCGGTCGCACGGACCCGTAGGGTTCCGCCGTGCGAGTGTGCCGGGTCCGCGTCGGAGAGGACATCTCCTACGCGGCGATCGATGGACTGTCCGATGACCTGGAGATCGCGGACGAGTCCGTGGTGGCGTTCATCGACGGCTACCCGTTCGGCGAGTGGACACCGCGAGGAACCGTGGCGAGGGCGCGGGAGGTCACGCTTCTCGCGCCCGTGATCCCGAGCAAGGTCATCGGCATCGGGAAGAACTACCGCGACCATGCTGCTGAGATGGGTGGCGAGGTACCCGCCGATCCGCTGATGTTCCTCAAGCCCAGCACCGCCGTGATCGGTCCCGGCGACGCCATTCGGCTGCCGTGGCAGAGCGAGGACGTCCATCATGAGGGGGAGCTCGCCCTCGTGATCGGGCGACTATGCCGGGACGTCCCCGCAGAGCGCGCCGCCGAGGTGATCTTCGGCTTCACGTGCGCCAATGACGTGAGCGCGAGAGACCTGCAACGCACGGACGGGCAGTGGACACGCGCAAAGGGATTCGACACCTTCTGTCCGCTCGGGCCGTGGATCGAGACGGAGTTCGATTGGACCGACGCGAGGCTCACCTGCGCCGTGAACGGGGAGGTCCGTCAGGACTCCAACGTCGGAGACGTCGTCGTAGGGGTGCCCGATCTCATCGCCGCGGTGTCCGCGGTGATGACCCTGGTCCCCGGCGATGTGATCCTGACGGGTACCCCCGCGGGTGTAGGCCCCATCCGCGGAGGCGACTCGGTCACCGTGCGCATCGAGGGTCTGGGCTCCTTGACGAACCCGGTGGTGGACGGTGGGTGAGGTCCGCGTTCGCTTCTGTCCTTCGCCAACGGGCAACCCTCACGTGGGGATGGTGCGCACGGCCCTGTTCAACTGGGCGTTCGCCCGGCACACCGGCGGCACTTTCGTCTTTCGGATCGAGGACACCGATAGTGCCCGGGACAGCGAGGAGTCCTACCTGGCCCTTCTCGGTGCCCTTCGCTGGCTCGGACTCGACTGGGATGAGGGTCCGGAGGTCGGTGGCCCGTATGGCCCCTACCGTCAGTCCGAGCGCATGGACCTGTACGCCGACGTCGCGCGCCGACTCGTCGAGGGTGGATTCGCCTACCGTTGCTACTGCAGCGCCGACGAGCTGCAGGTGCGACGCGAAGCGGCCATGGCGCAAGGTCAGGCACCTGGTTATGACGGACATTGCCGAGATCTGACCGACGCGCAGCGCGACGCCTACGTCGCCGAAGGTCGCTCCCCGGTCATCCGGTTCCGCATGCCCGGACGCGACCTCACGTGGGATGACCTTGTGCGCGGCGAGATCACCTTTACAGCGGACAACGTCTCCGACTACGTGCTGGTGCGTGCGAACGGCGAACCCCTCTACACGCTCGTCAATCCCGTCGACGATGCCATGATGCGCATCACCCACGTCCTGCGCGGTGAGGACCTGCTCTCATCCACCCCGCGGCAGTTGGCACTCTACGAAGCCCTGGCCGCGATCGGGGTCTCGGACGGGACGACCCCGCGGTTCGGACATCTGCCCTACGTCATGGGTGAAGGCAACGCGAAACTCTCGAAGCGCGATCCACAGTCCTCGCTGCAGATGTATCGCGACGAGGGGTATCTGCCGGAGGCTCTGCTGAACTACCTCGCGCTCCTGGGATGGTCGATGGGCGAGGACCGTGAGTTCTTCAGCAAAGAGCAGATGGCGCAGGCCTTCGACTTGGCGCGGGTGAACCCGAATCCCGCTCGATTCGACCTGAAGAAGTGCACGGCGATCAACGGGGATTGGATCCGTGCCCTCAGTCCCGCGGACCTCGCCGAACGCATCGTGCCGCTCCTGCAGGCGGAGGGAGTCGTGGCCGACCCCCCGAGCGCGGAGGAGCGCGTGATCCTGGAGGCGGCGGTGCCTCTCATCCAGGAACGTCTGGAGACCTTGGGGCAGGCACCCGGGATGCTCAGTTTCCTCTTCGTGCCGGCCAGCGGACTCCCGGAGGGAGAGATCAGCTCCTTGGACTCCGAGGCCCACACCGTCCTCGGAGCGGCAGAGCATGCGTTGAGGGAACTGGAGCCGTGGGACGCCGCATCCATCCAGGAAGCTCTGCGTTCCGCCCTCGTGGATGGGCTGGGCATCAAGCCCAAACTCGCCTTCGGGCCGGTGCGTGTCGCCGTGACGGGACGCCGGGTGTCACCCCCGCTCTTCGAATCCATGGAGATCCTCGGTCGCGATGCCTCGCTCGACCGCATTCGACGCGCACGCGAGATCTAGCCCGAGCAACGAGCACAGGAGGGACCTGCCTATACTCGGGCGTCCCGTGGGGTATGGGGTAATTGGCAGCCCGACTGGTTCTGGCCCAGTTAGTCTAGGTTCGAGTCCTGGTACCCCAGCGTTGCGTGCCTACGGCACGGCGACAGCACGGCCCCGTTGTGTAGTGGCCTAGCACGCCGCCCTCTCAAGGCGGTAGCGCGGGTTCGAATCCCGTCGGGGCTACGCAGGGCCCTCCCATCGGGGGGGCCCTTCGCCGTTCCACCTAGACTTACCTTCCCCCGACGGGAGAGGTGGACGTGGGACGCACGCTTGCGGAGAAGGTGTGGGACGACCATGTCGTGCGCCGGGCCGAAGGTGAACCGGACCTGCTCTATATCGACCTCCACCTCGTCCACGAGGTCACCAGCCCCCAGGCCTTCGATGGGCTGCGCGACTCTGGGCGCCCCGTTCGGCGCCCCGACCTGACCCTCGCCACCGAGGACCACAACATCCCCACCATCGACGTGGATAAGCCGATTGCGGACCCCGTCTCGCGCGCACAAGTCGAGGCGTTGCGCAAGAACTGCGCGGACTTCGGGATTCGTCTGTACTCCCTCGGCAGCCAGGAACAGGGCATTGTCCATGTCGTCGGACCCCAATTGGGCCTCACGCAACCAGGTATGACCGTGGTGTGCGGGGACTCGCACACGAGCACGCACGGCGCGTTCGGCGCACTGGCCTTCGGCATCGGCACGAGTGAAGTCGAGCATGTGCTCGCGACCCAGACCCTGCCTCTCAAGCCGTTCAAGACGATGGCGATCACGGTCGAGGGCGAGCTCCCCCCGGGGGTCACTGCGAAGGACATCATCCTCGCGGTGATCGCCCGCATAGGCACCGGCGGCGGTCAGGGTTACGTCCTCGAATATCGCGGTTCCGCGATCCGCGCCCTCTCGATGGAGGGGCGTATGACCATCTGCAACATGTCCATCGAGGCGGGCGCCCGTGCCGGAATGGTCGCACCCGATGACATCACCTTCGACTATCTGCGTGGACGTGATCACGCGCCCAGCGGTGCGGAGTGGGACCGTGCGGTCGAGTACTGGCGGACACTGGTGACGGATCCGGACGCCGATTACGACGCCGAGGTGGTCATCGACGCGTCGACCCTGAGCCCATACGTGACCTGGGGAACCAATCCCGGTCAGGGGCTCCCGTTGTCAGGTGTCGTCCCCAGCCCCGACGACGCCCACGACGAGGTGGACCGGGTCGCCATCGAGAGGGCATTGGACTACATGGACCTCACCCCCGGGACTCCCTTGCGTGAGATCCCGATCGACACCGTCTTCATCGGTTCCTGCACGAACGGACGCATCGAGGACCTCCGCGCCGCTGCCGCCGTGCTGCGCGGGCGCGTCGTCCGGGAGGGCATGCGCGTCCTCGTCGTCCCCGGCTCAGCTCGCGTGCGACTCCAGGCTGAGTCCGAGGGGCTCGACCAGATCTTCCTGGACGCAGGCGCCGAGTGGCGCGGGGCCGGATGCTCGATGTGTCTGGCCATGAACCCGGACAAGCTCGCACCGGGAGAGCGTTCGGCGTCGACGTCCAATCGCAACTTCGAGGGACGCCAGGGCCCTGGTGGCCGCACGCACCTGGTCTCCCCGGAGGTGGCGGCCGCCACGGCGGTCGCCGGCCGACTGGCCTCACCCGCGGACCTGGGGGCCTGAGTGGAGGCCTTCGTCCGGCATACGGGAACCGCCGCACCCCTGCGGCGGTCCAACGTGGACACCGACCAGATCATTCCCGCGGAGTACCTCAAGCGGATCTCCCGGAACGGCTTCGAAGACGGACTCTTCGCCGCCTGGCGCAAGGATCCGGAGTTCGTCCTCAACCGTCCCGAATACGAGGGTGTCAGCATCCTCATCGCCGGGCCGGACTTCGGGACGGGCTCCTCCCGAGAGCACGCCGTCTGGGCCCTCCAGAACTACGGCTTCAAGGTCGTCATCTCCTCCCGATTCGCCGACATCTTCCGGGGGAACTCCGGGAAGGGCGGACTGCTGACGGCGCTGGTCGACCAGTCCGCGGTCGAGAGGCTCTGGGAGCTGATCGAGGCGAATCCGGCCACTCCGGTCACGGTGGACCTGGAGGCGCGCACGATCAGCGCGGGAGACATAGTCGCCGAGTTCGACGTCGACGACTATGTGCGGTGGCGCCTGATGGAGGGACTCGACGACATCGGGCTCACCCTGCGCCATGTGGATCAGATCAGCGACTTCGAGGCCGCGCGCCCGGCGTTCAAGCCCTCCGTGGTCTAGATCACAGACCCGGAATTCCGAAAAAGTCTTTACCCGTCAGGATTTTCCCCGGCGCGTCCCGACGCATCGCCACGTCCCCCCCCACTAGGTTTTCTATGTCGGCTACTCGGCCGACCTTCATCACCCTCCGGAGGGGTAACGACGTGAACAAGGCAGACATCATCGACGCAGTCGCGGACAAGCTCGACATGACCAAGCGAGATGTGAGCGACGTGATCGAGGCATTCCACGAGGAGACCAAGCGGGCTCTCGCGCGCGGCGAGCGCGTTGCCATCAGCGGATTCGGCGTTTTCGAGTCCGTCCCCCGCAAGGCGCGTCTGGGGCGCAACCCGCGTACCGGCGAGACAGTGAAGATCAAGGCCACCAAGCTCCCCAAGTTCCGCGCTGGCGCGGAGCTGAAGTCGGTTGTCTCCGGCGACAAGAAGGTCGCGGCCAAGCCGGCCAAGAAGGCGGCGAAGAAGGCCCCCGCGAAGAAGGCGGCGAAGAAGACCACCGCAAAGAAGCGCTAGACCGCAGTCGATGGGGCCGGACGACTGTCCGGCCCCATCGTCATGTCGGGTCGGCGATCGCGGCCGACGTATGCGTCCCGAGGCCGAGTCGCTCGGCGTCGGACAGATCGACGCTGTCATCGACGTCGCGCCGCAATCTCGCCCACACTTCCGGGTCCTCCTCGGGCAGGCGTGCGAGCTCGATGACGCCGTGGAAGCGGTGCCTGGCTCGGGAGCGCTCACCGAAGTGCGTCTCGACACGACCAGACCTCGTCATCCAGATCGTCGAACCGGTTCCCTGTGCGTCGGCGATGAAGCAGGGCTCTCGCGTGCTGCGCTGAAGTGCGAGGGCCACGTCCGCGGGGCGGAGCGCTGGCAGATCCCCGAGCACGACGATGCACCCCTCGTGTGATCGCCGTTCGGCAGCCATGGCGATCGCGCCGTTGAGCGATCCAGCGGATGACTCCTCCACGCCGGTGCATCCGATGAGCTCCATGTCGCGCCGCACCTCAGGATCCCCGGAGACCACGAGCACCTCGCCGATCTGTGCGCACCCACGTAATGCAGATGCCGTATCGAGCGCCATCGCCCGCGCGACCCCGGGAATGCCGAGCCGGGACTTGCCCATCGTCCACCCGCGCACGGGGACGACCGCGGACCAATCGGACATGCCTGCATCCAACACCGTGACGACTAGTCTGGTCGAATGGCCGCTCGCGTTCGCCGACGCTGGCGCCTCGGGTGGGGATATCGACTCGCAGTCGTGGTCCTCTGGCCTTTGTTGACGATTCTGACCAAGCGCACCTGGGTCGGCACCGAGAATCTGAACACCGATGATGGCGGGATCATCGTTGCCGCGAATCACACGTCGTGGTTCGACCCGTTCGTGATCGCTCACGTGCTGTGGAACAACGACCGACCTCCCCGATTCCTGGCCAAGGAAGCGGTCTTCCGGATCCCCATCGTCGGCGCGGTCATCACCGACGCGGGTCAGATTCCGGTCTACCGGGAGTCCACCGAGGCTGTTGCTGCGGTGCGCGATGCGATCACGGCGGTCGAGGCGGGGGAGTGCGTGGTCGTGTACCCCGAGGGGACCATCACGCGCGACCCGGGACTATGGCCGATGGTCGGGAAGACGGGGGCAGCGCGGGTAGCCCTCGTGACTCGTCGACCCCTGATCCCCATGGCCCAGTGGGGGTCGCACGAGGTGATCAGGCCGTATCGCAAGGAGTTCCGGATCCTGCCGCGCAAGGTCATGCGGGTACGGGTGGGAGCGCCCGTGGATTTCACGGATCTGTACGGGCGGCCTCTGGACTCTGACACACTCCGGGAGGCGACATCGCGGATCACCGCAGCCATCACGGGACTGCTCGCGGAGATCCGTGGTGAGGATGCGCCGGCAGAACCCATGTACTTTCGGCGGACCGGTAGGGAGGACGTGTGACACGGATTGCCGTGATGGGCTCGGGTGCCTGGGGCACGGCTTTCTCGATCGTCCTCGCGCACGCGGGTCACGACGTCGTCATCTGGGCGCGCGAGCCGCGCGTCGCCGACCAGATCACCACCATGCGGCAGAACCGCGCGTATCACCCGGGCATCGAACTGCCCTCGGCGATCTCGGCCACCACGTCACCGGACACGGCACTCGAGGGTGCCCGCATCGTCGTGCTCGTCCTTCCGGCGCAGGACCTTCGCGCGAATCTCGAGACATGGGGGCAGCGCATCCCCGGCGATGCGCTGGTCCTGAGCCTGATCAAGGGGATCGAACTGGGCACGACTCTGCGCATGAGCCAGGTGGTCGAGCAGGTGGTCGGGATCGATGCGGCGCGTATCGCAGCGCTCTCCGGACCGAACCTCGCCTCCGAGATCGTCGCGCAGCAACCGACCGCGACCACGATCGCCAGCGTCGAGGAGGCCACAGCCCGCTCCCTGCAGCAGGCGTGCAGCGCGGACTATTTCCGGCCGTACTGGACGACCGATGTGGTCGGCACCGAAATCGGGGGGGCGGTGAAGAATGTCATCGCTCTCGCCAATGGGATTGCTGTGGGGATGGGGCTGGGGGAGAACTCGCAGGCCTCCCTCATGACCCGGGGACTCGCGGAGATGGCCAGGCTCGGCGTGGCCCTGGGAGCCGATCCGCTCACGTTCCAAGGTCTCGCGGGCGTCGGCGACCTGGTCGCCACATGCCAGTCTCCCCTGTCCCGTAACAGGACCTTCGGGGAGAACCTGGGTAAGGGATTGACGGTGGAGGAGACCATCGCCATCACCCGCCAGACCTGTGAGGCGTACAAGAGTTGCACCCCGATCGCGCAGTTGGCGCGGGACCACGGAGTCGAGATGCCGATCACCGAGCAGATCGTGCAGGTCCTGCACCACGGCCAGTCACCGCGAGCGATCGCCGCAGCCTTCATGTCCCGCGATCCCCGGGGCGAAGCCGAGTGAGCGACCGATCAGTCGCGGGTGAGGATCCGTTCTAGATCGCTCCACAGGTCTTCCACGTCCTCGATTCCGACGGAGAGGCGTACGAGGTTCTCCGGGACGGCGCTACTCTCCAGCGGCCACCGCCTGCGCCGCTCGATGAGGGATTCGACCCCTCCGAGGCTTGTCGCATACGTCCAGATCTGAGCGTCAGCGCACGCGGCATCGATCCATGCGGGAGTCGCGTCGACGTCGATCGCCATGATCGAGCCCCATCCGGGGTACCGCACACGCACTACTCGTGTGAGGCCCGCGAGACGTGCAGCAAGTTCCCGCGCAGACTCCTCGGCGCGGTCCATGCGGACCGCGAGCGTTCGGAGTCCTCGTAGAGCCAGGTAGCAGTCGAATGCGCTCGGAGCCGCACCGAGCAACACGCGACGGATGCGCAGATCGTCGGCGAGGCCTTCGTCTCTCACTACGACCGCGCCCATGAGGAGATCGGAGTGCCCGCTGATCGCCTTCGTCACGCTGTGCAGGACGGCATCCGCACCCATGTCCAGGGGGCGCTGTCGCGCGGGTGTCGCAAAGGTGTTGTCGACGATGGTGCGGAGACCCGCGGCTCCTGCGTGGCGAAGGAGCACGGGAAGGTCCGCCACTTCCAGGAGCGGATTGGTGGGACTCTCGATCCACAGCGTGGCGCCTCCCGCGGTGGTGTCCACTCCGTCGATGGCCGCGCAGACCGCCGCCGTGTCCTCCGTCTCCACCTGGATGAGGCCGATGGTCCCGCGCGCGGCGAGTTCCTCGAGCCGCACGCGCACCCCCGTGTACGTGGCACTCGACGCGATGACGAAAGCCCCGGGAGGTACGAGATCGAGGAGTGCGTTCGCCGCGGCCATGCCCGACGAGTAGGCCACGGCACGAGCGCCGGATTCCAGGGCGGCGAGCGCCTCCTCGAGCGCAGCCGTCGTCGGAGCGCCCTCGCGGGCATATTCCATGGGCCCACCGGCGTAGAAGGAACTGGCCGGAACGATCGGGGGATTGAGGGGAGCGTCCGGCGTCCGCGGCGGTCGTCCCGCGCCCACGGCGATGGTGGACCACGCTCGGCCGTCGTGCCGCGAGTCCGTCATGACCGCAGGCTACTGACGCTGGTTGTAGCCCGTGCGCGCTACGGTGCCTCCGTGGATGCTCCGCGAGTCGTAGTGCTCTTCGGCGGAGCCAGCAGCGAGCACTCCATCTCGTGCATCAGCGCTGCCGCGGTGATCGATGCCCTACGCGTGGGAGGGTTCGAGGTCGTCCCCATCCTGGTGTCCCCGGCGGGACGGTGGTGCCTCTACGAGGGATCCACGTCCCGCCTGCGCGGCGAGGACGAGGCGCTTCCGACCATCGAATGCGAGTACGCGGACGTGGGGATCGCCTTGGACTGGGACACCCCCGGTTTCGTCGTACGCGGGCATCACATGCACGTCGATGCGGTCTTCCCGGTGCTCCACGGTCCCTGGG
>CAZBWA010000004.1:55415-70329 GCA_964495555.1 uncultured Bifidobacteriaceae bacterium
CGCGGGCATCACATGCACGTCGATGCGGTCTTCCCGGTGCTCCACGGTCCCTGGGGCGAGGACGGAACGGTGCAGGGGCTGCTCGAGGTCGCCGGCATCCCCTATGTCGGGTCGGGTGTACTGGCATCTGCCGCCTCCATGGACAAGATCACCATGAAGCGACTGCTGTGGGAGGCCGGTATCCCGGTGGGTCCGTGGCAGGCGATCCTCGGCGATGCGGATGCCGACGACGTGACCCTGGAGCTCCCCGTGTTCGTGAAGCCGTCGCGCGCGGGCTCATCACGTGGAATCACCCGGGTCACCGACCGCCGGCACCTGCCCCGCGCCCTACAGGATGCCCGAGTGCAGGACCCGCGGGTGATCGTGGAGCAGGCGATCGCCGGAGCGCGAGAGATCGAATGCGGCGTGCGTGAGTTGGTGTCGGGGGAGGTCGTCGCCAGTAAGTGCGCCGAGATCATCGTCGATCCCGCTCACGAGTTCTACGACTTCGATGCCAAATACGTCGATTCCGGAGTCGAGCTCCAGGTGCCCGCGGTGCTCGGTGACGAAGTCGAGGAGCGCATCCGAGCATTGGCGCGCGATGCGTTCCTCGCCCTGGGATGCGCCGGACTCGCACGGGTGGACTTCTTCATCGACCGCGAGGGCGCCATCCTGGTCAACGAACTGAACACGATGCCCGGCTTCACGTCGATCTCGATGTTCCCGCGCATGTGGGAGGCGACCGGTATCGACTACCCGCAACTCGTGGGTGATCTCGTCAGGCGCGCGATCGTGGTGGGGACAGGACTCCGCTAGGGATCCCCACTGCCCCCAGGATCGCGCCCCGTGCCGAAGTCATGGCATCCTCAATGGGCATCCCATCCCTACAGGCGATCGCACACTCGAGGACGATGGTGGTGGCAAGTCGGGCAACCGATTCACCGAGCACCTGGCCCCCGCTGGACCGAAGGCCGGCCGTGACGGACGCCCACGCCTCGGCCGTTCGTGGCCGCGCGTCCCGGGGGAGCCACACCGCCGACCCGATGATCTCGGGTGAGCACGTGCCATCCGTGAGCACGCGCAGTGAGTCCGCTACGAATCTGCTGACAGATTCCTCGAGTGAGTCCGAGGCGTGTTGCCGAGAAGTCACGGCCCGACCCCACGCCCGGAGTTCGTCGACGATCACGGCACACACGAGATCTGTAGTCGAGTGGAAGTACTCATACGCGGCGGCACGCGAAAGTCCGGCAGCCGCGGCGGCCGCACCCATCGAGACGCCATCGGGACCATCGGACTCCAGCAGCGCACGGGCAGCTCGACGTAGGTCTGCGTCACGGCGATCGCGGTTCTCGCGCAGCGTCGGCTCCTGGATACGTGGCACGCGATGATCCTGTCAGGTGATCAGGGCTTGGTGGTGTGTGCGAGCACCGCCGGTGCCACCTCCACCAGGGTGTTCACCTCCGGGGCGTAGTCCCGCGGCACGGTGAGTTCGATCACCGGGCGGATCCCGACTGTCGTGAAGAGCGTCCCGTTGGTCAGGGGTTCTGGGAACCATGTGATTCCCTCGACCTCGACCAGGCCACTATCCATCGCGAGCGTGGCGGGAGTCGAGACACCGCAGCGCACGATGATCGGGGGGTCGCCCCATGCTGCCGCGGATGCTTCGGTGGGCACCGTCTCGCGCATTGTTTCCCCGAGGACCTGCACGGGCAGTGCCGCAAGGAACGGAGCGCAACCCTCGTCGGAGGGTGATCCCGTCACGTCGACGGGGCGTGTGCACGCAACGCACGCCAGGGCCAGTGCGGCCCAAGCGAACGTCACAGGTGGACGACGGGGCACGTCAGTGTGCGGGTGATGCCGGGCACGGCCTGGATCTTGGCGACCACGAGTTGCCCGAGTTCATCGATCGTGCGGGCCTCGGAACGGACGATGACGTCATAGGGGCCCGTGACATCCTCGGCCAGGGTGACACCCGGGATCTCGCGAATCGCGTGCACGACCGAGGCTGCCTTGCCGACTTCGGTCTGAATCAAAACATAGGCTTGCACGGACATACTCGGACTCTATTGTCCAGTGAGGATTCGCGCCATGAACACAGACCCGACGACCGTGGCCGACGTGGGCGAGTTCGGGTTGATCGCTCGCATCACGGACGATTTGCCGACAACGCGGAGCGTCGTCCTCGGTCCGGGAGACGACGCCGCTGAGGTGGCGACCTCCGAATCGGTCCTCGTGACCGTCGACGTCCTCGTGGAGGGGCGGCACTTCCGCCGCGACTGGTGTACGGCGATGGACGTCGGTCGCCGCGGCGCGGCGGCCTCCCTGGCCGACATTGCGGCGATGGGGGGTACTCCGACCGCGCTCGTCGTGGGCCTCGGTGTCCCAGCCGACCTGCCCGCGCAGTGGGCGCAGCAGTGCGCGGCCGGCGTGGCCGAGGAGGCCCTCCGTGCGGGGGCCGCGCTCGTCGGGGGCGATCTCACCGCATCCGACGAGATCGTCCTCTCCGTCACGGCGATCGGAGACCCACCCGAGGCTGGGTCGGTCACGCGGGCCGGGGCGGTACCCGGTGACGTCCTCGCGCTGCACGGGCGCGTCGGGTGGGCCGCCGCCGGACTCGCGGTGCTCGGTCGAGGGTTCCGCGCCCCCAAAGTCCTGGTGGACGCCTACCGATTCCCCGAGGTCGATTACCGCCAGGGACCGAAGGCCGCCGCTCGCGGCGCGCACGCGATGATCGATGTGAGCGATGGACTGGTGGCCGACGCCCGGCACATAGCCGAAGCCTCAGGCGTCGCGCTGACGCTCACTCCCGAAGCGCTGGATGTTCCCGAGCCCCTCGCCACGACGGCTGCCGCCTACAACGTCGACCCGCGTGAGTGGATGCTGACCGGAGGTGACGACCACGCCTTCCTGGCCGCGTTCCCCGATAAGAAGTCGGTGCCCAAGGGGTGGACCATCATCGGCAGAGTGGACGAGGGTGAACCCGGGACCTACGTGAACGGGTACCTGGTGACCCGACAGGGCGGGCACACCCACTTCGGTTAGGCGCGAGCGACCTTGCCCGCCTTGATGCACGAGGTGCACACGTTCAGGCGCTTCGGCGTCGAACCGACGACGGCCCGCACGGACTGAATGTTGGGGTTCCAGCGTCGCTTGGTCCGACGATGGGAATGGGAGATGTTGTGGCCGAACCCCGGGCCCTTGCCACACACGTCGCAGTTCGCTGCCACGGTCACTCCTCGCTTCTCCAACGGACACGCAAGAGTAGCCCAGCCCCGCCGGCGCCCCAAATCGGGAGGTAGCGTCGGGCCGTGATGACGGGAGCCTCACTGCGGGGCTGGCTACACGAGGCCCGTGACTCCCTCAGCCGCACGAGGGACGACATCGACTCCCTCAATGTGTTCCCGGTCCCCGACGGAGACACCGGCACCAACCTCCTCCTCACGATGGAGGCGGCCTGCGCGGAGGCAGACTCGTGCACGGACCTCGATGTGGCTCCCGTCGCCGAAGCAGCCGCTCGCGGAGCTCTCCTTGGGGCCCGTGGGAACTCCGGCGTGATCGTGTCGCAGATCCTGCGCGGCGTGGGACGCGCACTGGGCGAGTCGCCAAGTATCGACGGACACGCCGTGGCCCGGGCCCTGCGACTGGGAGCCGATCAGGCCTACCGCGCCGTGGCTCGCCCGGTGGAGGGCACCATCCTGACGGTGATCCGTTCCGCGGCGGAGGCTGCCGAGCGAGCCGTCGACGCGGGTTCCACAGAGGTCTCGAATGTCCTGGATGCGGCGCGGGCGGCCGCGGTGGATGCTCTCGAGCGCACGCCGACCATGCTGGACGTGCTGCGTCGGGCCGGGGTGGTCGACGCGGGGGGACAGGGACTCGTGGTCATCCTGGATGCCTGGGCACGGGTCGCGGGAGACGGAGGCGACGTCCCGGTCACCGTGTGTGTACCGGAATCCGAGCGGCCCTCGACTGTGACGGCGACGTCGGAGGATTTCGAGGTCATGTACCTCTTCGATGGTCCCGCCGAGGGCGCAGACGAATTGCGCCGCCAGCTGGATCGAATGGGTACGAGCGTCGTCGTCGTGGGCGATGCCGAGCTCTGGAATGTCCACGTACACACCAACGATGCGGGCGCTGCGATCGAAGCGGCCCTGCCCCTGGGCGTCCCGCACCGTATCCGCATCGTCCATCTGGGCACGCACGACCACGTGCCCGTGAGTGCGCGAGGGGTGGTGGTCGTGACACATGGGCCGGGGATCGCGGAGCTCGTGCGCGATGCCGACGCGGTCGCGGTTCCCGCGCGACCACGCGAGGCACCCGCGACGCAGAGCTTCATCGACGCCATCGCAGGGACCAACGCGCCTGCGGTGATCGTGCTGCCCAGTGACTCGGACTGCATCGCGGTGGCGGGATTGGCGGCGGACGTGGCACGGGAATCGGGCGTACGAGTGGTGGTCATCCCCACGCGATCCATCGTGCAGTCCCTCGCAGCCCTCGCCGTGCACGACCCCACCGCGTCGTTCGACGACGATGCGGTAGCCATGACGCGGGCAGCGGGGGCCACGCGATACGCAGCGGTCACGATTGCCGTGCGCAACGCATTGACCATGGCGGGTCCGTGCGTGCCCGGCGACGTGCTCGGCATTGTGGGAGGCGAGATCGCGCACGTCGGAAGCGACATGGTTGCTGTCTGTCAGGCCATGCTCGATGAGTTGATCACTGCGGACGGTGCTCTGGTCACTCTCGTCACGGGATCCGAGGCGCAACGGGCGGACGTGGACTTCCTCACCGCATGGCTCTCCCGTGCCCATCCCACGATCGACCTGGTGATCCATGCGGGAGGCCAGCCACTCTGGCCGTTCATCATCGGTGTCGAATGACATGTCGGACTTCCTCGATCAACCCCTCGCGGGCGTCATCGGCGGCAAGTCGGCAAAGGCGCTGGCCGACACCCTCGAACTGCGCACGGTGGGCGATCTCCTCCGGCACTACCCACGCCGATACGCCGAGCAGGGCAGCCTGACGGGGCTTGCGTCCCTGGAGGATGGTGGGAACGTCACGGTGGTCGCCGAGATCGCGGAAGTGACATCCCGGCGAATGCGCAATAAGAAGGGATCGATCCTCGAGGCTCGACTCACCGATGGAAGGGACAGCCTCCGCGTCACCTTCTTCAATCAAGCCTGGCGCGAGAAGGAGCTGCGCGTGGGACGTAGCGGCCTCTTCTCGGGGACGATCTCAAGCTTCCGAGGCGTGCGACAACTCGCACATCCCCGGTACCTGCTGTTCCCGGATGGAGTGCACGACGACCCGGAGGCGGCCGAGGCATTCGCGTCGACGCTGATTCCCGTCTATCCGGCCACGGCCCGCGTGACGACCTGGGAGATCGCGCGGGCGGCGCGCGTCATCCTCGACACCCTTCCCGACCTCGAGGACCCGATCCCGCGCGACGTGCGTGAGCGTCACGGGTTGCCGGATCTGCGCACCGCGCTTCTCACCATCCACCGCCCCGCGTCGCTGTCGGAGGCGCGGGAGGCACGCAGGCGGTTGGCGTTCGAGGAGGCGCTCCTCCTTCAGGCCGAGGTGGTGCGGCGTCGGGCTCTCCTAGCCGACAGCGTTGCTCTGCCCCGCCCCGGCGTGGACGACGGGCTCCGTGCGCGGTTCGATCGCGCGCTGCCGTTCGACCTCACGGAAGGTCAGCGGCTCGTGGGATCGGACATCTCCACAGATATGCGTGAAGCCCGTCCGATGCAGCGTCTGCTGCAGGGCGACGTGGGAAGCGGTAAGACGGTCGTGGCCCTGAGGGCGATGTTGGATGTGGTCGACTCCGGTGGTCAGGCCGTCCTCGTCGCGCCGACGGAGGTCCTGGCGGTCCAGCACTGGCGCACCATCAGGGACCTCCTCGGCACCCTGGCGGAGCAGGGCACCCTCGGGTCGGGAGACCTTACGGAACCCGGCACCGACGTCGTCCTCCTGACCGGATCCCTCCGTGGCCGTGAGCGCGAGTCGGTGATGCGACGTATCGCCGATGGCTCCGCAGGGATCGTCGTCGGCACCCACGCCCTGTTCGAGGAGTCGGTGGAGTTCCGCGACCTCGGGATCGTCGTGATCGACGAGCAACATCGTTTCGGCGTTGAGCAGCGAGCCCTCCTCGCGGAACGGGGGTCCGGTGACCATCGGCCCCACATGCTGGTGATGACCGCGACCCCGATTCCCAGGACGGTGGTGATGACGGTGTTCGGGGACCTCGAGGTGTCGACGCTTCGGGATGTGCCCGCGGGACGGGCGGAGGTGGCGACCCACGTCGTGCACCCCTTGGAACAGCCACGCCACTTCGAGCGCGTGTGGGACCGAGTCGCGGAGGAGGTCGCCTCCGGACACCGTGTCTTCGTCGTGTGCGCCCGCATTGGTGACGGCCTGGATGTCCCCGTGGATGACCCGGCAGCGGGGGAGGCGTCGGGTTCTGGGATCCGGGGTGTGCTCGAGTTCGCCGCGTGGTTGGCGGAGCGTCTCCCGGGCGTGCGCGTGGGCACGGTGCACGGTCGCCTGAGCTCCGACGAGAAGGACGTGGTGATGAACAGGTTCCGGGGCTCCGGTGAGGACGCCATCGACGTCCTCGTCTCCACGACCGTCATCGAGGTCGGAGTCGATATTCCCTATGCGACCATGATGGTCGTCATGGATGCCGATCGGTTCGGTATCTCGCAGTTGCATCAGCTTCGAGGGCGTATCGGACGCGGAGTGCTTCCCGGTGTGTGCATCCTGGTGAGCGACGCGGAGGGCCTCGCGCGCGAACGGTTGTCCGCCGTGGCAGCGACCCGCGACGGATTCCTCCTGGCACAGCAGGACTTGGAGTTGCGTGGAGCGGGTGACGTCCTCGGGGTTGCGCAGTCCGGTATCCGCTCGTCACTGCGTCTCCTGGACGTGGTTGCCGATGCAGACATGATCTCCGAGGTGCGCGCGGTCGCGGAGGACCTCGTGGCGCGTGATCCGACCCTCCTGCAGTGGCCCGCGCTGCACCGTGCCCTGGCGCGCGCGGATGAGGTACGCATCGCATTCCTGGAGAGGACATGACCAGGGTCATTGGGGGTCGATGCGGAGGCCTGCGACTGCGTGTACCGACTCGGGGGACGCGGCCGACCTCGGATCGCGTGCGTGAAGCCCTGTTCTCCTCGGTCGAGGCCTGGCTCGCGCGTGATTCGAGGGCCTGGCCGGATGTGCGGGTACTCGACCTGTGCGCGGGTTCCGGTGCCCTGGGATTGGAAGCGGCGAGCCGGGGTGCGAAGTCGGTGACGCTGGTCGAGTCCGATGCCCGCGCTTTCGTTGTCCTGGAGCAGAACTGCGCCGCGGTCGAGGCGGCGCTCGACGACCGTGGCGTCATCACCCCCATGCGGGCCGACGCTCGGCGGGTGGTGCTCGGGCTGCCCGTGGACGTCGTCTTCGTGGATCCGCCGTACTCCACCCCCGACGAGGAGGTGCGGTCCATGCTCGCTCACCTCGACGATCAAGGGGCTCTCGCACCCGATGCGCTGGTGGTGGTGGAGAGGAGCACGCATGCGACCACGCCGTGGCCCGCCTCGTGGCAGGCCGTCCATGATCGCGCCTACGGGGATACGCGGCTTTGGTACGGTCGCCACGGATGATCGCCACCGTGGTGGGAACGCGCGCGAACGGGAGGTCGGATGCATAAGGCTGTATGCCCCGGTTCGTTCGACCCGGTTACCAATGGGCATCTCGACGTGTTCGCGCGGGCTGCGCATCTGGCCGACGAGGTCGTCGTGGCCGTGCTGGTGAATCGAACCAAGCAGAGTCTCTTCACCGTTGAAGAACGCATCGAGATGCTGCGTGAAGTGACCCGCCCCTACGAGAACATCACGATCGACTCGTTCGACGGGCTCCTCGTGGACTACTGCCGGACACACGGGATCCAGGCGATCGTCAAGGGGCTGCGCGCGATCAGCGACTTCGACTACGAGTTGCAGATGGCCCAGATGAATTACCGTCTCAGTCGCGTGGAGACCCTCTTCATCTCCACGAACCCCGAATACGGGTACCTCTCCTCGAGTCTCATCAAGGAGGTGGCGCGTTTCGGGGGTGACGTGAGCGGATCGGTGCCCGACACCGTGTTGCGGCGCCTGAATGGCAAGTTCTCGGCCACAATGTAGGTCGACCGAAGGAGACACGCGTGGATGTACAGGAGCGGCTCGACGAGTTGACCGTCCTCGTCGAAGATGCCAAGTCCATGCCGTTGTCGGCATCCTGCATCGTGAATCGGACTCAGGTGCTGGACCTGATCGACGAGATTCGTCAGTTACTGCCCGAATCCGTGCATCGGGCTGATGAGTTGTTGGCAGACCGGGAGGCCGTGGTCCAGGACGGGCGCAGAGAGGCGGACCGGATTCTGGAGCGTGCGCGGGCCGAGGCCGATCGGATGGTGTCCGAGCACGAGGTCTACCTCGCCGCGGTCGCGGAGGCGGATGCGCTCCGCCAGGAAACCCTCGAGGACACGGCGCGCATGCGCCGCGAGACGGATGACTACATCGATGGGAAGCTGGCGACCTTCGAGATCACGTTGCACAAGACGTTGCAAGCGGTTGATCGCGGTCGCGAACGTCTGCGCAGTCAGATGTATCAGGAGCTCGCACCGGAGGAAGCCGGGGAGGACGACTTCTTCGACGGAGAAGCCCGCTAGCCCCTCGACCGGGGGCCCGCGGTAGCCTTGCGCGGGCCGAGAGGCCTCTCCGCGAGTGCAGGATCAGGAGTTCGACGTGACCGCCCTCGACCCCCGTGCGCCCCTGGTGCTTGACCTCAAGCGCTTGGAGCGACGCCCGGGCTCGATGGTGACCGTGGTCGAGTCCGTCCCTGCTCCCGCGGGACTGGGACTGGCGATGGCCTCCGTTCCCGAAGGGTCTCCGATCGACCTCGATCTCCGACTCGAATCGGTGATGGAGGGCGTCTTGGTCTCGGGTCTTGCCGACGTCGAGGTGCATGCGGAATGTTCGCGGTGCCTCGATCCGGTGGACTGGAACGAGGAGATCGAACTCCGAGAGCTCTTCGTCTATCCGACGACGGATGCACGTGGCCGTCCGGTGGACGTGGATGAGTCCGAGGAGGATCCTCTGCCGCAGGTTCGAGACGACATGATCGACCTCGAACCCGTGGTGAGGGATGCGGTGGTCCTGTCCTTGCCGCTCACACCGGTGTGTGACGAGGGCTGCCGGGGTCTGTGCCCGACGTGCGGGGAACGGCTCGAAGATGATCATCAGCACGAGACTGCGGACCCACGGTGGGCCGTATTGGGTGACCTCGTCCTCGAGGACACCACCAGGACGAACGAGAGAGGCGGAGACTGATGCCGGTCCCGAAGCGCAAGACATCACGATCGAACACGCGCCATCGCCGGTCGCAGTGGAAGGCAACGGCCCCGACGCTGGTCACCTGCACCCGGTGCAAGGAGAAGCGCCCAGCCCACACGGCATGCCCAACCTGTGGCACCTACGCCAAGCGGCGGGTTCTCGACGTCTGATCATGGATACTGTCCGTGAGGCACTGGGCCGCGTCCTGGGTTCCTCCGGCATCGACCTCCGTCCGGATACACCGCTCGCCGGCGTCGGCATCGAGCCGGACGGGTGGGTCTGTCTGGCGTGGGCCCTTCGCGAGAGCGGAAGCCTTCTCGACTCCGATGTGCCTGGTGTGACCTCGGTCGCGGACATCCAGCACCTGGTGTCGTCGCGCGCGTAGGGTCGAGCCATGCCGTTCTCGCCCGACCTCGTAGAGCTCCGACGCATTCTCGGCGAGCCCGTGGACGACGCGATGCTCACTCTCGCCCTGACCCACAGGTCCTACTCCTATGAGAACGGCCACATACCGACGAACGAACGCTTGGAATTCCTCGGTGACGCAGTTCTCGGCCTCGTCGTCACCGAGTACCTCTACCGCTCCTACCCGGAGGAGTCCGAGGGGTACCTGGCGAAGGTACGTGCGGCGGTGGTGAACGCGGCGGCACTCGCCGACCTTGCTCGCTCGATCCGCCTGGGTGAGTTCCTCTTCGTCGGGCGAGGGGAGGAATCGACCGGAGGTCGGGACAAGACCTCGATCCTCGCCGACACCTTCGAGGCCGTCCTCGGCGCCATGTACCTGTCCGTCGGCCCCGAACGCACTCGGGCATTCGTGGAATCCCACGTCATCCCGTTGATCCAGGAATCGGCGGACATGGGTGCAGGGCTGGACTGGAAGACCTCGCTCCAAGAGGTCGCCGCCGAGCGGGGAAGGAGCGCCCCGGAGTACCGGGTGCGGTGGTCCGGCCCCGAGCACGCCAAGCACTTCTCTGCCGAGGTGTGGCTGGACGACGAATGCGTGGGGGTCGGCGAGGGCTCATCCAAGAAGGTCGCCGAGCAGCACGCCGCGGCCGATGCGTACGAGAGCATGACGCAGACGCGCCACAGTCGTGCCTGAGCTGCCGGAGGTCGAGGTCGTCCGGCGCGGCCTGCATCGGTGGACACGGCGTCGGACCTTCGCCCGCGTGGAGGTTTCATCGGACAGATCGGTGCGACGCTCGCACCACCGCCTCGATCAGATCCTGCCCGGGCGCACGATCACGTCGGTCGAACGTCGTGGGAAATTCCTCTGGATGCCGCTGGATGCCGGTGACCTCGCACTGGTCGCGCACCTGGGTATGAGCGGGCAACTGGTGATGCAAACACCCGATGCTGTGGCCGAGCGGCACCTCAGGGTCCGGCTCGCGTTCGCCGATGACGGTCGCGAATTGAGGTTCGTCGATCAGCGGACCTTCGGGTGGCTTGCCGTGGAAGAGCTGGTCGTCGATCCTCAGGGCCGTCCCGTTCCCGCATCCGTCATCCACATTGCACCCGATCCGTTCGATGACTCATTCGACATGGATTCCACCATCGCGCGCATACGGACACGACGCACGGAGGTGAAGCGGGCACTCCTGGATCAGACCCTCGTGTCTGGGATCGGGAACATCTACGCCGATGAGGGTCTCTGGGGTGCCGGTATCCACGGGCGGCGTCGGACGGAGCAACTGACGGCGCGTTCGCTGCGGGTGCTGATGACCGAGATCTCGGCAGTGATGGATTCCGCGCTGCGCCAGGGAGGGACATCCTTCGATGCCCTCTATGTCAACGTCAACGGCGAATCGGGCTACTTCGAGCGATGGTTGAACGCCTATGGACGCGAGGGAGAGCCATGCTCTCGGTGCGGCACGGCGATCCGTCGCGAGCACTTCATGAATCGGTCGAGCTACTTCTGTCCACGCTGCCAACGCGCGCCACGCGGGCGCACCGCCGCAGTCCGGAAGACGGGGTAGCGTCCCCATCGTGGTGACTGTGACGAGGTCTCCGTGGCGGGAACCTGTGTGGAGTGCGGTGATCTCTGCGGCGATGTCGATGGTGGTCTTCCTGCCGATCATCGGCCGTTGGACGTCGGCATGGGCGCCAGGGGACCTCCTGAGCACGTACAACAACGCCCAGGAGTGGACATTCCTCGGCTACCGAGTGTCCGAGCGGGCGGGCTTTCCGGGCGGGATGGATCTCAATCTCTTCCCGGGCGTCGACATCACCCAGAACGCCCTGGCCGCCGCGGTCGGACTGTTCTCGGACTCCCCGTTCCTCGGGATCAACCTGGTGGTGATCGCGTCTTTCCCGATCACGGCGGCGTTGGCTGCTGTGGCGATCCGACTCGTTGGTCTGCGGGGCTGGTGGGCGATCGCCCTGGCAGTGGCCTACGCGCTGATCCCGTACCACTTCGGGCGCGCGCTCGGTCACGCGTACCTGGCCACCATGTATGCGGCTGTCACGGGTGTGATCCTCGCGCTCCTCGTTGGCAGTGGGCGGTGGTCGTCCATGCGCCTGGGTGCGTGGCGCACATGGATCATCGTCGGCATCCTGGTGGTGACGACCGCGTGGTCCGGGATCTACTACGCGGCATTCGGAGCCATCCTGCTTGTGGCCGCGACACTGTGGCGATTCGCCGCCGGTGCCCCTGGTCGGCAGACGCTGCGCGACCTGGTCCCGCTCGCGGCGCTCGGGGCGGTGACGCTCATCGGGCTGCTTCCTGCGGCCCTGGCGCGGCTGCATGAGAATGTCGGGCCGCTCGGTGATCGCCCCTCCTACGAGTCCGTCGCGCTGGCCGGTTCCCTGGCCATGGCAGTGCTTCCCGCTCCGATCAGCCTGCTCCCGCGCATGGGGTACGTGAACGAGGCGATACTCGGGCTCACCCGCGACGCACCGTTTTCCGAGGCGGTCCAGACCCCCAACTACGGGACGTGGATCGCGACCGGCTGCCTGCTCCTCGCCGTCGCTTGGACCGTGCGTTGTCTGCGAACGGGAGCACGGCCGCCTCAGATGCTGGGATTCCTCTTCTATGTGATGGGGGTGGTCCTCCTCTTCTTCCTCCCCTGGGGACTCAACAGCCTCTTCGCGGAGTTCGTCACCGCGCAGATCCGTGCATGGAATCGCCTTCTCCCCACCCTGCTTCTCCTCTTCATCCTCGTCGGCGCTGTGGCCGTCGCGAATATCGGTCGCCTCCAGCGCAGGCCGTGGGTCACCATCGGCCCCGCCGCGATCCTCCTCGTGGTCCTGATCGAGCAGGTGCTCCCGTTCCGGGCCCTCTTCGCGGACAACGCGGCGCGCTATGGACGTGATACCGACATGGCGATCGCGTACGCGACGGCCGTGAACGCGGCGATCCCTGAGCGGTGCGGCGTGGTCCAGCTTCCCCACATGGTCTACCCCGAGAACGGAACCGTCCCTCCGAGCCTCAACGACTACGAGCACTTTTGGCAGTCGCTCACCAATCCCGCCAAGGTGTGGACGTACGGAGCTGTCCGGGAGTCGGAGAGCGGCGATCGCGCGGCGGAGCTCGCACGGGCAGCCGAGGCGCTCGACGGCGCAGCACTGGAGGAGGCGGGTGTGTGCGCCATCCACATCGATCTCCGCGGGTACCGGGAGACCCGGGGCCGTGCCCTGGTGGGGTCGCTGACGGCTACCTTCGGGTCCCCGGTCGCCACCGGGCGCACGGGGGACTGGCTGCTCTTCGCGGTCGATCGTCGGGGCTGAGTGTTGCACCGGTTCGAGCCCGTAGAGCCGGGATAGGGTGGCGGAAATTCGCCTGACCCGGACCGGAGATTCGTGCACCTCAAGACTCTGACGCTGAAGGGCTTCAAGTCCTTCGCGACCCCCACGACACTGCACTTCGAGCCGGGGGTGACCTGCATCGTGGGTCCCAATGGCTCTGGCAAGTCCAACGTCGTGGATGCGCTCGCATGGGTCATGGGGGAGCAGGGCGCGAAGTCCCTGCGCGGCGGCAAGATGGAGGACGTCATCTTCTCCGGGACCACGGGCCGAGCCCCACTCGGCCGGGCGGAGGTCTCGCTCACGATCGACAACACAGACGGCGCCCTGCCCATCGACTTCACCGAGGTCACGATCTCCCGCACGCTCTTCCGCAATGGGGGGTCGGAATACGCGATCAACGGGGAGCCCTGCCGGTTGCTCGATGTGCAGGAGTTGCTCTCCGATTCTGGCATCGGACGCGAGATGCACGTCGTGGTCGGGCAGGGTCAACTCGACTCCATCCTGCGCGCGACCCCCGAGGATCGTCGCGGTTTCGTGGAGGAGGCTGCGGGCGTTCTCAAGCACCGTAAGCGCAAGGAGAAGGCCCTCCGCAAACTCGACGCTATGCAGGCCAACCTCACCCGGCTCTCGGACCTCACCTCCGAATTGCGGCGACAGCTCAAGCCGCTGGGGCGTCAGGCAGAGGTCGCGCGCCGCGCCGTGGTGATCCAGACGGACGTGCGTGATTCCCGACTGCGGCTCATGGCCGACGACCTCGTGCAGATGCGTGAGGCCCTGGCCGCCGAGGTTGCCGACGAGACCGCACTGCGCGAACGGCAGTCACTGGTCGATGCCGAGATCGCCGGCCTGCAGGCGACCGAAGCGCAGCTCGAAGCCGACGACAAGCGTGATGGACCCGCCGTCACCGCGGCGCAGGAGACCTGGTTCGCGCTGAGTTCGCTGCGGGAGCGCTTCCATGGGCTCGAGCAGCTGGCACTCGAGCGCGTTCGGCACCTGCAACCCGAGGACGAGGAGATCGGCCAGGGACGCGACCCCGAGGCCATCGAAGCCGAAGCCCGCACACTGCGCGCGGAGGAGTTCGACCTCGGTCGAGAGTTGACGGCGTTGCGCGAGGCGTTGGCATTGGCCGTCACCGTGCGGGAGGCCGCCGAGACGCAACTGTCGACGGAGGAGGAGCGTGTCGCTGCCGCCGAGCGAGCCCACGCAGATCGCCGTGAGGGTTTGGCGCACCTGGTGGGAGACGTCAACGCGGCCCGCTCCGCCGTCGCGGCTCGTACCGCCGAGATTGAGCGACTGACGGCGCAGGTGGCCGAGGCCCGCCATCGCAGCGAGTCTGCCCAAACGGAGTTCCAGCGTGTAGAAGTCGACGTGGTCGGATTGGACGCAGGGGAACTCGGGCTCGATGCCGAGCACGAGGAAGCACTCATGGCCTTGGCGCATGCCGACGCCGAGGTCGAGCGCGTTCAGGCCGAGATCGCCGATGTGGAACGCCGGCGCGTCGCTACCGCCGCGCGTTGTGATGCCCTCGAGTTGAGCCTCCGCCGCAGTGATGCCGGTGGCGTCCTGCTGTCCGCCGGTGACCGTGTTCCCGGCCTGGTGGGATCACTCGCTTCGCTCCTTCAGGTCGATCCCGGTGCTGAGGCGGCCGTCGCCGCCGTTCTGGGCGATCTCGCCGATGCAGTCGTCGTCCGCGGTGTGCGCGGGGCAGTCGAATCCCTGGTGGTGCTCAAAGAACTCGATGCCGGTCGAGCCACGATCGTCGTCGCCGATCCGGCGGAACGCGATGCCTCCGGCCTGGGTTCGCCTCCACCGATGGGTTCGTGGCTCCGCGACTCGGTGCGCGC